>CALROF020000094.1:0-23551 GCA_943369775.1 Reyranella massiliensis 521 | reverse complement strand
CACGACGGCGCTCTGGGGCATCAGCCCGGGAGCGGCTTCGGTTATGACCATCATGTCCGAATCCTACGGTGCGGACGTGCGTCTGGTCGCCTTCATGCAATATCTGCGCGTCGTCATGGTGGCGGGCGTTGCAGCCCTCGTGGCCAAGATGTTCGGCGTCACGGCGCCTCATGGTGGCGACGCGATCGCCTGGTTCCCCGACGCGAACTGGCTGTCGTTCGGCGAGACGCTGATTGTCGCCGTCATTGGCCCCATCATCGCTCGTGCTCTGCGGATCCCGGCGGGCGCCATGCTGGTGCCGTTGGTCATCTGCATCGTGCTGGCGCATGTCGGCTTGATGACGGTCGAATTGCCACCGTGGGCGCTGGCGGTGAGCTTCGCCTTTATCGGCTGGAACATCGGCCTCAGGTTCACGCGGCCTTTGCTGCTCTACGTCGCGCGCATGCTGCCGCGCGTCGTGGCGTGCGCCGCCGTGCTGATCGCGCTCTGCGGCGTCGTCGCCTGGTTAATGGTCGTCACCATCGGCGTCGATCCGCTGACCGCCTATCTCGCGACCAGCCCCGGCGGCGTTGATTCGATTGCCATCATCGCTGCTTCGACCAACTGCGACGTGTCCTTCGTCATGGCGATGCAGACGGTCCGTCTTTTGGCCGTCCTGTTCCTGACGCCAGTGTTGACCAAATTCATTGCCGAGCGTGTAAGCTATCCCGATGACCGCCATCCATGACATGACCGCCGGCGAGCTGCTCGCCGCCTACAAATCGAAGAAATTGTCGCCGGTCGAAGTGACTGACGCCGTGATCGCCCACATCGAAGCCTGGGAACCGAAGCTGAAAGCGCTCTACGCGCCGGACTTCGGTGCCGCGCGCACGGCCGCCAAGGAAGCCGAGAAGCGCTGGCAGGCCGGCAAGCCGCAGGGATCGCTCGATGGCGTGCCGATCACCATCAAGGAGAACATCGCGACCAAGGGCGTGCCGGTGCCGCTCGGAACGGCTGCGACCGAACTCGTGCCGGCCGCGGCGGATGCGCCGGCGTCGGCGAGGGTGCGTGAGGCGGGAGCGATCATCCTCGCCAAGACCACGATGCCCGACTACGGCATGCTGTCCTCGGGGCGCAGCTCGTTTCATCCCTTGACGCGCAATCCCTGGAACCTTGCCTGGAACCCCGGCGGTTCCAGCTCCGGCGCGGGCGCCGCGGCGGCGGCAGGCTACGGGCCGCTGCATCTCGGGACCGACATTGGCGGTTCGGTGCGCCTGCCGGCCTCCTGGAACGGCATCTTTACCCTGAAGCCCAGCCTCGGCCGCATCCCGGTCGATCCGCCGTTCTTCGGTCGTGCTATCGGCCCGATGACACGCACGGTCGCGGATTCGGCTCTGCTGATGGCCGAACTCTCCAAGCCCGACTCGCGCGACCATATGAGCCTGCCGCCGGCGACCATCGACTGGAATGCAGGGCCACGCGATCCCAAGGGCCTCAAGATCGGCCTGCATCTCGACGCGGGCTCTGGGCTGCCGGTCGATGCCGAGACCAAGGCGGCCATCGAGGCGGCGGCCAAGCTGTTCGCTGACGCCGGGGCTCATATCGAGCCGGTGGCGCCCTTCCTCTCGCCCGACATGCTGCACTTGCAGGACCTCTTCTGGCGGGTTCGGAGCTGGGTCGATTTCTCGTCGTTGAGCCATGAACGGCAGGCCAAGGTGCTACCTTTCATCGCCGACTGGTGCCGTGGCGGCGCCGACGTCTCGGGCGCCATGGTGATCCGCGGCGTCAACAACTACATGGCGATCCGTGCCGCTGCGACGCGCGCGACGCAGCCCTTCGACTTCGTGCTGTCGCCAGTCTCGCCCGTGCCTACCTACCGGGCGGAATGGGAGACGCCGACCAACGACGTCAATCGTCCGCTGGAGCACATCTCCTTCACCATGCCCTACAACATGAGCGAACAGCCGGCGGCTTCGATCAACTGTGCGTACACGAAGGAAGGCAAGCCGATCGGCCTGCAGATTGCCGGCCATCGCTTCGACGATCTCGGTGTGATGCAGCTCTCGCGCTGGTTTGAGGCCGCGCGCGGCCCGCAGAAGAAGTGGCCAGAGCCGAAGTAACGGCCCTGCCATGAAGGCGCCACTCGGCATCCTGATGCTCGACACGCGCTTTCCGCGCATCGTCGGCGATATCGGGAATGCCGCGTCGTTCGACTATCCGGTGATCTTCCGGCGTATGGAGGGCATTGGCTCTTCCGATGCCGTGACCATGCACCCCGACAGGCTGCGAGTTCTTGCAGCCCTGAGGGCCAATGCCGAAGCGCTGGCGGCAGAGGGCGCGGTGGGCATTTCGACGAGCTGCGGGTTTCTGGCGCTCTATCAGGACGAACTTGCCGCTGTGTCACCGGTGCCGGTGGCGACGTCGGCTCTACTTCTCATTGGGCAGCTCAAGGGAAAGCGCGTCGGGGTCATTACGGCGTCGGCGAAGAACCTGACGCCGGCGCATTTCGAGGCTGTCGGGGCGCCGGGCGATACCCCCTTCGTCGGCCTGCCGGAGAATAGTTCCTTCGCCGACACGTTCCTGCGCAACGGCCTTACGCTCGATCGCGAGCAGGTCGAGCGCGAGGCGGTCGCGGCCGGTCGTGCGCTGGTGGCCCGGCATCCCGAGGTCGATACTGTGGTGCTCGAATGCACCAATCTGCCGCCTTACAAGGAGGCTCTGAAAGCCGCCCTTGGCCTGCCGGTGTACGACGTGCTCGACCTGTTGAATGGCTTCTATGCCAAGCTTAGCCGTCAGGAAGCCAGCAAGCGGCGATAGAGCGGCTGGAGAAGAGTCGGGATCAGGTAGATCGGAAACTGCACGGCGGCGATGAACAGGAAGATGTCGGGATCGGCCGTGACCGGCAGGACCGCCATCAGCAGGGCGTTGTGGCGGCCCCCTGAACAGTAGCCGGCAGTGAGGGCGATGCGCCGGTCGAGAAGCGGCAGCATGCCGACTGCCATGACGAGATTGCACAGGAGCATGCCGGCGAAGGCGCCGGCGATGAAGCCTCCGAGCTTCATGGGCTCGGCCAGGGCCCGGGCCACGACGCCGTCCATCAGCGGAATGGCAAAGATCATCAGCACCGCCACCGACAGGCCGTCGAGCGCAGGACCGGCCTCGGTGACTTTCGTGCCGAGGAAGCGACGGATGACGATCGCGCCGACGAGCGCCAGCGCCACGATCAAGCCGAGCCTCAGGCTGAGGTCGAGAAGGCCGATCTTGAGATCGAGGCCCAGCAGCCAGAGCGCGAGCGGCGGCAGGGTGAAGGGCACCAGGAAATTGGTGAACAGGGAGATGAGGAGCGCCAGCGACGAGTCGAGCCTGAGGAAGGTCGCCGTCGTGGCGGCCGAAATGATGCCCGGCGCCATGGCACTGAGGCAGAGCGCGGCGACCAGACCGGGCCATAGGCCCAGTCCCTGCCAGATCGGCCAGACGACCAGCGGCACGGCGATGAGATTGAGAAGCGACAGCGCGATGGCCAGGCCGGGACGGCGGAGCAGGGCACTGAGCCGGTCCCAGTCGACCCGCGCCAGGGCCAGCATCAACAACGTGACGGCAAGCGGCATCAGAAGCGGGCGGGTCGCGGCGGCGATGTCCTGGAACAGGAGCCCGAGGAGCAGGGAGAAGGGCAGCAGAGTGGTGGCGCGCCTTCCCATGTGCTGCAAGACGAGAACGACAGGATTCATTGCGCCGACCCTAGCACAGGCCAATCGCCGGCACTTTTTGCATTGGCGCAGGGCCAGCATCCCGGATACGCATCCGTCGGTCGTACGTGTGTCCGGGAGGCGTGTCGGAATGAAGGGCGTCTGGTTGGAGGATCTCACCTGGCCCGAGGCCAAGGCTCGCTTCGATCGAGATGACGTGGTCGTCATTCCTGTCGCCGCCGCCAGCCGGGCCCATGGAAGGTATCTGCCGCTCGGTACGGACACGCTCATCGCTCGCGCCTTGGGACAAAGGCTGATCGAGCGGCTGCCCATAGTCGTGGCGCCTGTGGTGGGCTTTGGCGTCCATCCGGCCCACGCCTCTCTTGCCGGCAGCCAGCACCTGCGGCGTGAGACGTTCAAACAATTGCTTCAGGAACTCGTCGGTGGATTCCGCACCCAGGGGGCGAGCCGTATTGCCCTTCTCGACATAGGAAGCTCGGTCGAAGAGCCTCCGGGTGAGTTGGACGACGTGCTTGTGCTCCGAGTAGAGGACATGGGTGCTGCTGCCGAAGCATTGATCGAGCGTCTCGACGGTGAGTCGGTCAGCGAATGTGAGACGTCCATCGTCCTGGCGCTTGCCCCGCGGAGCATTCGTCCGGTGCCGTCGGCCGGTCCCGGCGATCCCAGTCAGGCGACAGCCTTCAAGGGTGAGCGCCTGATGTCGGCCTGGGTCGATGCCATGGCAATTACACTCACAGCGAAATGGCCGAATCTCGGACAGTGAAGAAATGCCAGATTCACTGGCCTTTTACGGCATTGGCTGTCACAAAACTCCGCCATGTCTCTCCATTGGACGATCGATTCCAGGGACCATATCGTCGTTGCTGTCGCTGATGGTGACGTGACGCGTGCGGAGATTGAGCATTACCTGCATGTGCTCGATGGCGCGAATGCAATGGGCTATCGCAAGCTGTTCGACGCCAGCAGCGGCGACACGTCGATGAATGCCGACGACCTGTTGGCGATCGGCGTGCAGATCCGCGATCGTCATTCCAAGGGTGGCACGTTCGGTCCGTTGGCGATCGTCATGCCGGCCGACAAGAGCGAGTTGATATCGCGCATCCTCGGTATTCTTGCGACAGCGGATCGCCCGATGCGCGTGTTCGAATCGATCGAGCCGGCACGTCGCTGGATCGAGAGTTTCCCGAAATAAAGTCGAAAGCTACGTTGCATGCCTATTCGTTGGACTGTCGATCAGTCGCGACAGATGTTACTCGCCACGGCCGAAGGCGAGATCACATTGAAGGACCTCGTCGAGTATCTCGATGCCGTCGTCACCGCAGGAACGATGCCTTATCGCAAGTTGTTCGATGGCAGCGAGGCTCGCTCGGCGATGACCGAGGAAGAGATGATGGTGCTGGGCGTTCGGCTGCGCACCTATCACGGCCAAGGCAAGACCGGCGCCCTTGCCATCGTGGCTGCGGCGGACAAGACGCAGGACCTTGCCCGGCTGTTCGGTGCCTTGGCGGCCGCCGACCGCCGAACCAAGATCTTCGAGACTCTCAAGGCAGCCCGCGAGTGGATCGACGCTCAACCGCAGTAGGCGATCAGGTATAGTGGCGGCCAACTGACGGAGATGGAAATGAAGTTGTTTGGAGTAACTGCAATCCTGGTCGCGTCGGCGATCGTTGGCGCTGCTCACGCCGAGACCGCCATTCAGGCCGGTGAATGGGAGGCGACCGAGAAGACCACGCTGGAAGGCGTGCAGCCCACACCCGCCACGTCGAAGAAGGTTTGCCTGAAGGGCGACGATGCCAAGCTCGAGCGGTTGTTCTTTCCGACGCCGGCCGAGATGAAGGAACACGGCTGCACGTACCAGGAGGGCGCCAAGAAGGCGGGTGTGCTGACGGCCACGCTGGTTTGCCCGCCCTCCGACATGATCGCGGGCGTTACGGCCAAGGCCGAGGTCACCTACAGCGCTACGAGTTACGAGGGGATGGGTCAGATCGAGGCCAAGGACAAGTCGGGCACCACGATCAAAGGTAGCAGCGTTCTGACCGGCAAGCGTCTCGGTGATTGTCCATAGCATCGGTCGATAGCGAGAGCGTCATCCGATACCGCTCTGCAGAGTTTGTGAAATTCGGACAGGTCTTCATACTCACGCCAACTGAAATGGTGCCGCGACTTCGTTAACGCGGCCTGCGTGAGGAGGAGACGACATGAAGGCAAGGGCAGGGTGTTTTGCCCTGGCTGCTGTGGCGGCCGCTATGGTTCTGGCTCCAAGTTCTGGCTGGAGCCAGAAGACGGGTGGCGTGCTGAAGATCCAGCACATGGATACGCCGCCCAGCGCGTCGATCCACGAAGAAGCGACGGTGTCCGTCGCGGTGCCGTTCATGGCGCTCTACAACAACTTGGTCGTGTTCGATCAGAACGTGGCGAAAAACAGCTTCGAGTCGATCGTGCCGGACCTTGCCATGAGCTGGTTGTGGAGCGGCGATGGCAAGGAGCTCTCCTTCAAACTGCGCGATGGCGTGAAATGGCATGACGGCAAACCGTTCACGTCCAAGGACGTGGTGTGCACCTTCGATCTTCTGCTCAGCGCCGACAAACTGCGCCGTAACCCCCGCTCGGCCTGGTGGGGCAATGTCGAAAAGGCGACGGCCGGCAGCGATTTCGACGTCACCTTGCACCTCAAGCAGCCGCAGCCATCGCTGCTGGCGCTGCTCGCCTCGGGCTATTCGCCGATCTATCCCTGCCACATTCCTTCTGCCGACATGCGCCGCAAGCCCGTCGGTACCGGACCGTTCAAACTGGCCGAGTTCAAGATGAACGAGGGCATCAAGCTCGTGAAGAATCCCGACTACTGGAAGAAGGGTAAACCTTATCTCGACGGCATCGAGTACACGATCATTCCCGACCGCTCGACGCGCATGCTTTCTTTCATCGCCGGCAAGTTCGACATGACCTTCCCGGCCGATATCACGGTGCCGTTGTTGAAGAACATCAAGCACGATGCACCCCAGGCGCAGTGCACCATGCGGGAAAGCGGCGTCAGCACCAACCTGATCGTCAACCGCGAGGTGGCGCCGTTCGACAATCCCAAGGTCCGCCGGGCGCTTGCCCTGACGCTCGATCGTCAGGCTTTCATCGACATTCTGAGCGAAGGCGAGGGCAAGATAAGCTCCGCCATGCTGCCACCCCCTGACGGTGTCTGGGGCATGCCGCCGGAAATGATAAAGACCCTCACCGGCTACGGCGACGTCGAGAAGAACCGCACCGAAGCGCGTGAGCTGATGAAGGAAGCGGGCTACGGACCTGACAAGCGGTTGAAGCTCAAGGTCAGCACGCGCAACATTGCGACCTTCAAGGATCCGGCGGTGATCCTGATCGACCAGCTCAAGCAAATCTGGATCGACGGTGAACTCGAGATCATCGACACCGCGGTCTACTACAATCGCGTCTTCAAGAAGGACTATGTAGTGGCGCTGAATCTGAGCGGCAGCGCCGTCGACGATCCCGACGTTACCTTCTTCGAGAACTATGCCTGCGGGTCGCTGCGCAACTACAACAATTACTGCAATCCGGAGATGACCAAGCTCTTCGAGGAACAGTCGCGCGAGCCCGACCAGCAGAAGCGTCGCAAGCTGGTGTGGGAGATCGATCGCAAGCTGCAGGAAGACATCGCCCGGCCGATCATCTCCTACGGTCGGATTGCGGGCTGCTGGCAGCCGGCGGTGAAGAACGTCACTCTTCACGTCAACAGCATCTACAATAACTGGCGCTTCGACGACGTCTGGCTCGAACGGTAGGCCGGCTGTCGGCCGATCTGACTTGCGAAATTGGCGGCGCCGGGAGGCGTGCGCCGCTGCACCGGCAGGCCTAGGCTTTCTCCCAACAAAGAAGCGGAGGAAGCGCATGCGGTTTTTTAGAACGGCGGCCCTTGTCGCCGGACTTTCTGTCGTCTCATTCGGAGCGGGATCGGCGTTCGCACAGCCCAAGTACGGTCCCGGAACCTCGGCGACCGAAATCAAGGTCGGGCAGACCATCGCCTATTCCGGTCCGGCCTCTGCCTATGGCCAGCTCGGCAAGGTCGAGGAAGCCTACTTCAAGTGGCTGAACGCCAAGGGCGGCATCAACGGCCGCAAAATCACCTTCATCACGCTCGATGACGGTTACTCACCGCCCAAGGCGGTCGAGAACGTGCGCCGTCTGGTCGAGAGCGATCAGGTGGCGCTGGTGTTCAATGTGCTGGGCACGCCGCTCAACATGGCGATCCGGCCCTACATGAACCAGAAGAAGGTGCCGCAGCTCTTCATTGCCGCCGGCGCCACGGCCTTCAACGATCCGGCGAAGTTCCCCTGGACCATGGGCTGGCAGCCCAACCTCCAGGCTGAGACGGCCTTCTACGCCAAGCATCTGCTGGCCAAGGCACCCAACGCCAAGGTGGCGGTGCTCTACCAGAACGACGATTTCGGCAAGGACATGCTGCACGGCCTGCAGCTCGCGCTCGGCGACAAGGCCAAGGCCATGATCGTCGACACTCAGAATTTCCAGCCGACTGATCCGACGATCGACAGCCAGTTGATCGCGCTCAAGGCGTCGGGCGCCGATACGCTGTTCCTCTTCACCTATGCCAAACAGGCTGCCCAGGCGATTGGCAAGATGGACGATCTCGCCTGGAAGCCCACGACCTATCTGCATCTCGGCGCGGCTTCGGTCGGCGCCACCTTCAAGCCGGCAGGGCTCGAGAAATCCAAGGGCATTCTGACGGCCGGCTTCATGAAGGACGTGACCGACCCGCAGTGGAAGGACGATCCCGACGTCAACGCATGGGTCGCCTGGATGAAGGAGAACATGCCGGGCGCGGAGCTCTCCGATATCCTGAACGCTGCGGGGTACGCCTATGCCCAGACTCTCGAACAGGTGCTGCGTCAGGCCGGCGACAACCTCACGCGCGAGAACATCATGGCGCAGGCGGCCAACCTGAAGAACTTCCGCGTCGGTTTGCTGCTGCCGGAAAGCCGCATCAACACCAGCCCGACCGACTATCGGGTCATCAACTACATGAAGCTGCAGCGCTTCAATGGAACGAGCTGGGATTACGTCGACTGAGGGAGGCGTGGGATGGACCAGACGGTGCTTGATCACACGGCCGACTACGGGCCGGAAGAGGCCGCGATGCAGGCCTACCTTCGTGACGGCGAGAAGCGGGCCTATGCACTGGGCAATCGCGGTCCGATCCGCTTCACCGCCGCCGGCGCCCTGCATCCCGAGATCGTCGAAGCCTATTGGCGGTGCGGCTTCTACGTCTTCGAGGGTGTGCTGAAGCCGGACGAACTGGCCGACATCGAGCGCGACCTGCATGACATTCTCGACCGGCTGCCGGTCGAGCGGGGTGCGCCGGTCGACGCCAAAGGGCGACCCGCGCTGGGGGCGGACTGCACCGCGCCTAACCTGCTCTGGTCCAAGCCGCTCGGCGATCCGTTCGGTGGCACCACGCTCGCCAACGGCCGCCATCAGGTGAAGATGTTCGAGCCAAAGGCGGCGGCCGATGCGCCCAAGGAAATCGTCTATCTCATCTTGGGCTCGCTGCAATTCTCGGAAGCGGCGCTGCGCGTCTACGGCCATCCGCAGCTTCTGGCCGTCGCTGCAGCGATCAACGGACCCGACTTCGCGCCTTTCAACGAGGCGCTGTTCATCAAGGAGCCGGGCCGCGGCGCCTCGGTGGCCTGGCATCAGGATGGCGTCACCCACTGGGACAATCCCGAATGGGACGAGGGCGTGCATGGCTTCAATTTCATGGGTCAGCTCTATGGCTGCACGCCGGCCAATGGTGTCTGGGTCGTGCCGGGCTCGCACAAGCTGGGCAAGCTCGACATTAAGTCTCTGATCGCCAAGGCCGGCAGCGAACGGCTGCCCGAAGCGGTGCCGATGGTCTGCAAGCCGGGCGATGTCTGCATCACCAATCGCCAGGCGCTGCACGGTTCCTTCGCCAACACCAGCAACGATTGGCGCGTGACCGTGAACTTCGGCTTCCATCGCCGCAGGTCAGTGCTGGGCGTGAAGGGCGGCGGCGTGCACAACAAGCCGGCGATCTATGATGCTCAACGCATCCACGAACGCGCCAAGGTGATTGGCTACGCCATCGATGCCCGCCGCAAGCGCTTCCCGCAGGAGGCGCCCTTTGCCTATCGCCTGCATGCCGAAGCGGGAGAGATCTATCGCTGGGACGACGCAGCTCGGGCAGGCATCAAGGACTACAACCTGCTCGACCTGTCGATCTAGGACGGTCGGTCAGTACATCTTGGGGATGAAGATGCCTTCCATGCTGTCGGAGATGGCACGGAAGACCCGTCCCATGACTTCGGGCGTGCTGTGCCCCGGCATCGGCGAGATGCGGTCGATCTCCTCGAAGACCGCCGGTGGGCAGTCTTCGATGGCCACGCCTTTCAGCGCCGCCCACTTCTGCACCTGATTGAGGAACCGCGGCGTGACGATTGGGACGGCCTCCCGGTTGAACGGATCGGCCATTGCCTCTTCGAGCGAAATGAATTCGACACCGGCTGCCTGAAATCGGTCGAGGATCTCGCTGAGGCAATCGGCCGCCAGCGGCGTGCCGTGGATCAGCCAGATATGCGCCGGATCGCGGCCGAACATGGCACGTGCTGCGGCAGCCTGTACGCGAAGTTGCCGCTCGGCCGTATCGACGAACAGGCGCCGGACCCGCTTCAACCCGTCGGCGTCGCCGGCCTTGGTGGCCCGCCAATGCGGTGCCAGGAATTCGGTGTCGTAGAACCAGATGCTGATCGGTGCTGGCGTGAAGCCGTGCCGATCGAGATAGGCCTTCACGCCCTCGTGCTTCTCCGGCGTGTTGCCCCAATTGTCCATGCAGTAGCGGAAGTACCGCGTGGGTACCCGGCTGGACCAGGGTTGGATCAGGGTTTCGGTTCGCTCGATGTCGGCGAGATATTTCGGCACGGTCACCCAGTTCAGGTTCGCATGATGATGGGTGTGGTTGGCGATGTGATGCCCGGCCTCTACCCAATGATCGAAAGTACGGAGGAGGTCAGGCCGCCCTTCGGCCGGACTGGTGGCCGAAAAGGCGTAGGTGCCGGTGACCCCGTGCCGTTTCATGGCGTCGGTCATCGCCTGCGTGATGCCGAGGTGCGTGTAGCCGGACGCCAGCGGCATGTCCGGCCACAACAGCAAGTCATCCATGCTGATGGCAAGCCGGATTGGTCCGTCGGTTGAAATCGGCTCTACCATCTACTTATCTCCACCAATGCCCATGGTCGCCACTGTGACAGCAAATCCGCGACCGTTCAGCAGCCGGACGAGATCGGCATCGGTCCTCGCTTCGACATCGAGCAGCGCGGAGTAGGGATCGCCGGCAAGGCCCAGCACCGCGGCAAAAGCCGGCTCGGTCTTCAACCCACCGCGACGACGCTCCATGACTGCCGCGCGAAAGGCGTCGCCGCCCAGCACCAGCAGTCGACGCTCGACCGTGAAATGTCGCCAACCCGCTTGCTGCACGACTGGGCGAGACGCACCGAAGATCTCGATCGGCCAGCCATGGGCTTTAAAGGACGCGACGACCGGTCGTGCATCGCCGGTCCATTGATGGATGGCAAATCGTTCGTGGTTGCTGGCGAAATCCCAGACTGTTCGAGTGAAGGCGTCGACATCGAGGACGTGGCACAGCACATCGATATCGCTGCCGGGCAGGTCCAGCCCGAGGGGCGGCGTGCCGGCGACGTGTGGATCGAAGCGCGCCAGCGCCGCCAATAGATCCAGCCGTTGCAAGGCCTCGAGATAGGAGGGGAGGGCCATCGTTTCAGGCGAAGGCGGGCATGACCTGTTCGCCGAACCGTCGCATCGACGCGAGGTTCTGCTGATGGTTCATGGCGCCGAAGCCCGTCTGGCAAAGCAGGTGCTGCACGCCGACATCCCGCAGTTCGGCTACCTGCTCGCGCACGCGCTTGGGGGAGCCGTAGAGCGAGCCGGTGCGCAGCACGAAGGGGATTGCCTCGGAGTCTGGGACCTTGGGATCGGTCCAGGCATTGAGCGCTGCCGGATCGGGTTCGAAGTCGGCCGGGTTGTGTGCCTCACGCACATGCATCATGTGCGCGCGTGTCTCGACCAGGAGGCCAGCCAGCGCATCTTCGGCTTCGGCGTCCGACTCTGCGACATAGACGTTGCGCCATAGGGCGCTCTTGGCGAGCAGCAGTGCACGGGTCTTTTCGTCGTGACCGCCTTCGTCGATGCCGGCGGCATAGGTCGCCCAGCGCTCCTTGATGCGCTCCACGGGCAGGCGTGCCGTCAGGATCGGCACGCCGAGCTTGCCGCATTCCTTGAAGGAACCCGGCGAGATCACGCTGCGCCACAAGGGTGGGCCGGGAAGCTGCACGGGCTTCGGCCGGATCGCCGGCACATGCAGCTTGTGGAAGCGGCCATCATAGTCGAGCGGCGCTTCACGCCAGGCGCGCTGCAGAATGTCGACGGCTTCTTCCATGCGTTCGCGGCTGTCGTTGCTGCGCAGGCCATGGCCGACGAATTCGTACTCGTTGTAGGCCGTACCCTTGCCGATGCCGACGTCGATGCGGCCCTTGCTGAGGTTGTCGAGCAGCGCGAGTTGCACGGCCAGCCGCACCGGATGATGGAAGGGCGTCTGCACCACGGCGAAGCCAAGCCGCACTCTCTCTGTCTTCATCGCCAGTGCGGCGGCAAACATGAGCGAGTCGCAATACACGCTTTCGCCGGTGAAGTAGTGCTCCGTCAGCCAGACGTCGGAGAATCCTAGGCGTTCGGCTTCACAGGCCTGGGCAACGATCTGATCTATGCGAGCCCCGTCTTCGTCAGGCGAAGGGGACATGGCAAGCGTCAACCAACCAAACTGCATCGAACTCTCCGCGAACTCTTGGCACGGTCCATGTTTCTATAGCATGCGGTCTGGCATCGTGAGGTAGGACGGACTAACTAGGCAGACGTGCGTAACGTGCTGAAGAACTCCCTGCTGGTCATCGTCACCGTCGTGCTGTGTACGGCGGCAGCCGAGGCCATGGTGCGATGGCTGGAAGCGGGCGACGATCTGTCGGCGCGGCAGTATCTCGACAAGATTCCGTTGGCGCCGGGCGTCGAGCGTGCGTGGTTTTCCCAGGATCCGCCGCCGCTGCCAAACCGTCATGCTGTTCCGGCAGAATGGCGTGCGCTCGACCGCGAGATCGACCTGAGCGGCGTCAGCGGCGCGACCCGCCGGGCCGATGCCTTCAAGGCCTGGAACAGCGTCTTCGTGGGCGATCCCTGCCAACATCCCTATCTGAAGGAGGCGCCGGGTCGTCTCTTTGTTTACGACCCACCAGATGGTTCGCCACGGCCGCCGTATCGCTTCCTGCCGGACGCAACGACGCCGATTGGGCTGGTGACCAACGCCTATGGTTTCCGTGGCCCGCCGGTGCCGGTCGAGCGCCAACCCAAGACCATTCGCATCGCCTTCGTCGGCGCCTCGACGACGGTGGCTTCGCACAACTTTCCGTACTCCTATCCGGAATATGTCTGGCAGTGGTTGAACCAGTGGGCGGCCGCGAAGAAGCTCGACGTGCGTTTCGAGGTGTTAAACGCCGGCCGCGAGAGCATCAACTCGACCGACATTGCCGCCATCATGCGCGGAGAGGTGGCGCCGCTCGCGCCCGATCTCGTCGTCTATTACGAAGGCGCCAACCAGTTCAATCTGCGCTCGCTCGTGCCGAACCTGCCGCCGCAGCCGTCCTATGCTGAGCTGATGGAAAAGAAGCAGCCGAACGCCTTCGAGCGCGCATTGGCCGACCTCGCTTACAGCTCCGCGCTGGCGCGGCGGCTGCAAGGCTTGCTGGCCTCGCGCGAGGTCAAGAAGGACGGCGGCGAGTGGGCAAAGCCCGAATACAAACTTGTCTGGCCCAGCGGCCTCGACGAGCGTGACCCGGACCTTTCCCGTACCGACCTGCCGGTAAACCTGCCCACCATCCTGCATGATCTCGACATCGTTCGCGGGGCGACTACAGCTGCGGGAGGTGAATTGGCGCTCTCGTCATTCGTGTGGCTGGTGTCGGACGGCATGGTGCTCGACCCGGAGCGCCAGCGCGGCATTCTCGAATATCTGAACGTCGGCTATTCGCCGTTCCGCTATCGCGACCTGGAGCGGCTCGCCAACTTCCAGAATCGCGTGTTCGCCAAGTATGCCGCCGAGCACAAGCTCGACTTTCTCGATGTCTCGAAGTGGATGCCGCGAGACCCCAATCTGTTCGTCGACGCGATCCATGGCACGCCCGAAGGGGTGCGCCTGCGCGGCTGGGTCATGTTCCAGCTTCTGGTCCCGCTGATCGAACGCCACGTTGCGGATGGCACCTGGCCCAGGAAGGACTTTCCGCCGGCGCCGGCAGTTCAGCCTTTCAAGCCGCGGCAGATCACCTTCGATTGTAAGAAGTAGGGGCGATTGCAGGGAGAAGGCGGGTTGAGTGCCGGCGGCGAGAAGCCGCCGGCACTCCACACACCCACCACACGCCAGCGGTCGCAGTCCGAGAACTCTCCCCCGAGGTTCTACCCCGCGCCACAACTGACGCTTGCGTCATAGTGAAGTTGCAGAATGGGCGCAAGCATTAGAATTGGCCTCCCCTGACGGGAAGCTGGGGCGCCATCCGTGATTTTGCGACGCGGTGGCACCAGCGTTGACAGGTTTTGGCGCGCCGCCCACGCTTTTTCCACAAAAGCAAAAGAGTAGTGGAGGAAGCATGGCGCGTTTCGATCGTGTGATCCGGGGAGGCATGGTCGTGGATGGCAGCCGCCTGCCGCGTTTTCGAGGCGACATCGGCATCAAGGACGGCGTGATTGCCGAGATCGGCCAGATCGGTGCCGGTGAGGCCGACGAGGTGATCGACGCTGGCGGCCTGATCGTGGCGCCGGGCTTCGTCGATCTGCACACCCACTACGACGCGCAGCTCTTCTGGGATCCTTACTGCACGCTCTCGTCGTGGCACGGCATCACCTCGGTGGTGATCGGAAATTGCGGTTTCGGCTTCGCGCCGGTGCGTCCAGCCGAGCGCGAGCGCGCCATGATGTCGATGACCCGCGTCGAGGCGATTCCCATGGCCTCGATGAAGGAAGGCATGCCGTGGAACTGGGTGACCTTCCCGGAATTCCTCGACAGCGTCGATGCCGCGCCCAAGGCCGTGAATATCCTGCCCTACGTGCCGATCTCGCCCCTGCTGATCTGGGTGATGGGTTTCGAAGCAGCCAAGGCCGGCAAGCTGCCGACGCCCGAGCAGCACGCGGAGTTGAAGCGCCTGCTGCACGAGGCCATGGATGCCGGCGCCTGTGGCTGGTCGGCCCAGCGGATGCTGCCCACCGGCCCCTCCGCGGTGCAGCGTGACTATGACGGCACGCCGATGCCGACGGACGTCATGCACGACGAAACCTGCCGTGAATTCGCCCGCGTGCTTGCCCAGCGCAACGAAGGCTTCATGCAGATGCTGCTGATCTCGGGCGACAACGCCCGCGACCGCACCTTCTACGAGGAGTTGTCCAGCATCAGTGGGCGGCCGATGATCATGAACGTGATCCAGGCCTTCGATCACCGGCCGGAGATCCATCGTCGTCAATTGGCATGGCTGAGGAGCTGTCGCGAGCGCGGCATCCGCGTCGTAGGGCAGGGGCTCACGACCGACGCCGGCTTCACCTTCACCTTCGAGGACTGGAACCTGTTCGACGATTCGCAGGCCTGGTGCGATGCCACGACCGGCACACGCGAGGAACGCCTGGCCAAGCTCGCGGATCCGGCGCGCCGCCAGGCCTTGCGCGAGAACCTGCCGATCACGGCGACCGGCCCGCTGCCGCAGATTGCGATCATTGGCCCCAAGCTCGAGAAGAACAAGAAGTGGCTCGACTACACGCTGGCCCATGCCGGCGAGAAGATGGGCAAGCATCCGGTCGACGTGATGCTCGACATGGCCGTGGAGGAGAATCTCGAGACGGAGTTCTTCGCCGCCCCGCCCAACGGCAGCATCGAGTATCTGAAGGAACTGGTCGACGACCCCTACATCCTGTTCGGTGTGTCCGACGGCGGCGCGCACACGAAATTCCTGACGGCTGGCCGCTATCCCACGGAAACGATCTGCAAGGTCGTGCGTCAGCACGGCATGTTGAGCCTGGAGGACGTGCATTGGCGTCTGTCGGCATTGCCGGCGGAAGTGGCGGGGTTCCGCGGCCGCGGCGTGCTGAAGAAGGGCGCACCGGCCGACATCGTGATCTACGACTATGACGGGTTGAAAGTGCTACCAGACGAGATCGCGCACGACCTGCCGGGCGGCGAATGGCGTCGCGTCCAGCGCGCCTCGGGCTACAAGTACATCCTCGTCAACGGCCAGGTCACGATGCGCGACGACAAGCCGACCAATACGCATTCGGGCCGGCTGCTGCGTCACGGTGCCTAGAGGCTACTGGCAGGGCTGGCCCTTCACCGGCACGCGCAGTTTCCAGCACAACATTTCGCCATCGGCGGCGCGGCCCGAGTTGCAGAAGTAGACATCCTTCTGCTTCTGCAACCATAAGCCACCGGGAACGGCAGCCTTGATCTCGAAGCCGGTGTTGAGGAGCAGAGCCGACGAATAGGCGGGGGCTTCGGCATACTGCGACTGGCACGCGGCGGGCTTGGAACCGGCAGACGGAGGCCCACCGGGCTGCTGCGCAAATGCAACCCCTGACGCCAAGCAGGCCAGGCCAAGAACGCCTAGCAGTTTCATTAGATTCCCCCGAAGCAGTACGTGGAATCTTAAGTTAATCGCGAATCCGGTGCAACAACTCTGGGTTGGTCTTCAGGAAGAGGCCTGCTTCTCGACCGACGTTTCGAAGTCTGCAGGCATCGTGATTTCGATTAATTCGAGATCGTCCGAATGGTCGATCTCCTTATGCTTCACGCCGGGCGGCTGATAGACGGTCGAGCCCGCAACCAGCTTGTGCTGGCCGTAGCCTTCATACTCGAATATGGCCCAACCTTTCAGCACATAGACGAACTGAAATTCGAGCGCGTGGCTGTGACGGGGAGCATCAGGGTGCTGGCCAGGGACTGCACGGATCACGTGCGCGCCCACCTTGCCGCCGGTCAGTTCCTTGAGCCCGAGCGGACGGTACTCGAAGAACGGGCGCAGCCCATCCTTCTTGAACGAGTCCGGTCCGACGTGATTGACGATGCTCGGCCCACCTGTGGCGGCATCGTCTTTCAGCTTCTCCTGCGTGACCTCTTCGGTCGTGGGGAACAGGTCGGGCATGCCATCCTCCGTCTCTCGTTGGAAGCGAGCATGCCCTTATTAAGTTCCCCGGTCAGCAGAAGTTGCCGGCGCTCGGCTCACGCAGACGCCAGCACAGCGGCTCGGTTTCGAGCGGTCGTCCGGAGTTGCAGTAGTAGACCTCGCGATCCTTCTGGACCCACAGGCCGCCCGGCACGGCAGCCTTGATGTCATAGCCTGCCGTGATCAGCCCAGCCGCCGACTGGCCAGGCATTGGCGTGTACTGCGAGAGACATATCTTCGACGGCACCTGTTGAGCAGGTGGCGGTGCCGCCGCCTGCTGTGCCGAGGCTGTTCCCGCAGCCATCGCAACTAGAAGAACACCCACACCCAACGACTTCATCTTAGAACCCCATCGAAGCGTCCATTGGACAACAGCAACGGAGATCTCCCGCCTGACAGATGCTCCCCAAAAGCGGTCTGCCGGCAGGAGCTCCTTCCCACACTCGTATATAAGTATTATTGCAGTGGAAACGCGAACACGAATTCGAGAATACAGCCGAGGCGAAACAGCGCAGCAATAAATGTGCAGCTTTGTTGCAATATTCTCAATTAGCTTTCGTACCGACCGGCAATCGGCCAAAAGAGCGCCGTGGACACCAAAATATCAACGAGACGGGCCTTTCTAGGGCAAGCTGGCGCCGGCGGCCTCATGATCGTGTCCGGAGCCGCCTGGGCGCAAAGCCCGGCCGCCCCTGCCACGATTGATCTGCCCTTGCCGGGCGGCCCTGACAAGCGGGTCATCACCAGAGCCTTTCCCCAGAAGGGACCGATGATCCTGCAGCGGACCCGTCCGCCGCTGCTCGAAACGCCGTTCGAGGTCTTCGATCGCGGCGTCTTTACGCCCAACGATGCCTTCTACGTGCGCTGGCACTGGGCGGTCATCCCGACCGATATCGACGTCGATACCTTCCGGCTCTCCGTGCGGGGCCATGTCGACAAGGAACTGTCGCTGTCGTTGAAGGAGATCGTCAACGGCCTGCCGCGCGTGGAACTGGCGGCGGTCAATCAATGCTCGGGCAATTCGCGCGGCTTCACGGAGCCGCGTGTTGCCGGTGCGCAATGGGCCAACGGCGCCATGGGCAACGCCAAGTGGATGGGCGTGAAGCTTCGCGATGTGCTGGACCGTGCCGGCATCAAGCCTGGCGCCGTCGCCGTGCGCTTCGCAGGACTCGACGAGCCCGTGGTGAGCGACGCGCCGAAGTTCATGAAGTCGCTGTCGTTGGATCATGCGCGCGACGGTGAAGTGATGATCGCCTACGCCATGAACGGCGAACAGCTTCCGTTGCTGAACGGCTTTCCCCTGCGCCTCGTGGTGCCGGGCTGGTACTCGACCTACTGGGTGAAGATGCTCGCCCGCATCGAGGTGCTGTCGGCGCCCGATGAGAATTTCTGGACCAAGAACGCGTATCTGATTCCCGACACACCCGGCGCGGACATAAAGCCAGGTCAGGCCGGCGTTGCGATGGTGCCCATAACCAAGATGGTGCCGCGCTCCTTCATCACCAACCTCCGGACCGGCGAGCCTTTGAAAGCTGGCGTCAAAAACCTCGTCCGCGGCATCGCCTTCGGTGGTGTGACTGGCGTCAAGGCCGTCGACCTTTCGATCGATGGTGGCACCACCTGGTTGCCGACGGCACTTGGCCGCGACGAAGGCAAGTACAGCTTCCGGCAATGGCAGGCCGAGGTGACACCCTCCGCCGGCGATCTCGCGCTGATGGTCCGCTGCACCAACGATGACGGGCTTGCTCAACCGATGGCAAACAACTGGAATCCCAGTGGGTTCATGCACAACGGCATCGAGACGGTGCGCGTGAAGGTGGCCTGACCGATGAAGATTTCCATGGGCACCGTTGGCTTTGCGGTTCCGATCGTGGCGGGCCTGGTGCTTGCCCTGATCGGCCATCCCGCGGTCCAGCTTCCGCCACCGCCCGCGGTGGCCTCCACGTCGACTGCGGCGTCGCCGGCCGCTGGCTTTGCTTTGAAGTCGGTGTCGGTGGAGCTGCCCGCGAGCGATGTGGTCTTTCCCGGCGGCGCCAAGGCGGATGCCATTGCCGCGAACTGCCTGTCCTGCCACTCCGCCGGTATGGTGCTGACCCAGCCCGACCTCACCAAGGCCGCCTGGACAGGCATCGTCGAGAAGATGATCCACGCCTACAAGGCGCCGGTGGCGGAGGCCGATGTCGCAGCCATCGTCGATTACCTGCAGGAGACCAAGGGCGCCAAGTAGTTGCGTTTCCTCGACTTTCCGCCCTTGCCGAGATTCTTTCCTTCGTAATCCACAGGGACTACACTTCCTCGCTTTCCCGCTCCGAGGGATCTGGAAGGCATATGGCTCACATCAGATTGAATACCCATCCCAGCCAGGGCGGCCAGGCGGCGCCTCCGGTCGTGTGGGGTGCGCGTGATCCTGCGGTTCGCGGTCCCGTCGTGGGCACGGTCGGGGATCCTGCGCGGCGCAACGCCATCGGCGTGCATTCGGGGAGCTACGGCATCTATCGCGCTTTGGCGATTGCGGCGCAGGAGCTGAAGCCTGGGCATCGGCCAGACTTCACGAATACGTCGCCTGCCGAACCGATCGGTCCGTTCGAAAGCTGGTTCGATCCGAAGAAGATCGTGTCGCTCGATCCCTGGGGCCACATGGTGGCTGAAGTTTTTGCCGACAAGCTGGCGGCAGGCTGGGATATCCGTCCGACCATCGCGGTCACCAAGGCGCATGTGCACATGCCGGAGATCCGCGACGCCATCGCGGCCGGTCGGCTGAAGCCCGACAATGACATCCTGAGTTCGTCGGGCGACGTGAAGGTGACCAAGGCCGCGGTCGAGCCGGTGTGGTGGCTGCCCGGCATCGCCGAGCGCTTCGGCGTCAAGGAAACCGACCTGCGCCGCACCCTGTTCGAGCAGACCGGGGGCATGTACACCGAGCTCGTCACGCGCATGGACCTCGAACTCTTCCTGCCGCCGATCGGCGGAGCCACGATCTATTTCTTTGGTGATGTGCAGAAACTCGGCAAGCCGGAAACCAGGATCGCTTGTCGCCTCCACGACGAGTGCAACGGCTCCGACGTGTTCGGCTCCGACATCTGCACCTGCCGGCCTTATCTCGCGCACGGCATCGAGATCTGCATCGAGATGGCGCAGAAGGGCGGCGTCGGCGTGGTCATCTACAATCGCAAGGAAGGCCGGGCTCTGGGCGAGGTCACCAAGTTCCTGGTCTACAACGCACGCAAGCGTCAGCCCGGCGGTGATTCGGCGGCGCAATACTTCAACCGCACCGAATGCGTCGCCGGCGTGCAGGACATGCGCTTTCAGGAGCTGATGCCCGACCTGTTCCACTGGCTTGGCATTGCGCGTATCGACCGCTTCGCGTCGATGAGCAACATGAAGTCCGATGCCTTGCGCGAGCAGGGGATCGAGGTGGTCGAGCAGGTGCCGATTCCCGACGAACTGATCCCCGCCGACGCCCAGGTCGAAATGGATGCGAAGAAAGCCGCCGGCTACTTCACGCCGAAGAAGCCCGCCGTCGATGAACTGACTAAGCCCAAGGGCAGGGGATTGGACGAATGACGTCATTGGAACGCGCTGGTCCAATGACCGACTCGATTGCCTATCTGCGCACACCAGCGGCGATTCGCGAACGGTCGGCCAAGGTGCTGAAGCACGTCGAGGACGGGCAGTCGCACTGGTTCTCCCTGTCGGGAGACGGTCTGGAAGCTGCGGTGCAGGCGACGCTTGCCGTGACGCGGGAGCGATTTCCCAATCCGGCGGCCATTCCCTTCCACTCACGCTGGCGGCACTTCGAGGTCGGAGGCCGCGATCGCTGGAGCGCGTTGGCGGAACGGCTGGAAGGATTGCCGCGCGAAGAAATCGCGCGCCGCCGCATGGATCTCGCAGTCGTGTCCGTGCTGCTCGATGCCGGCGCTGGCACCGCCTGGAGCTATCGCGAGCCGGGTACGGGCGAAACCTATGCGCGCTCCGAAGGGCTCGGTGTCGCGAGCCTGCATATGTTCGCCAACGGCGCGTTCAGCCGCGATGCCAAGGGCGATCCGTTGCGAGTCGATGCCGAGCGTCTCGCGGCGCTGACTCCCCTGGATATCGCCATGGGCTTCCAGGTGAAGGCGCACAATCCGCTGCTCGGACTGGAAGGTCGCGCCGAGTTGCTGCGCAAGCTGGGCAATACGGGGCTCGATCGGCCGGGCGCGCTGTTCGACATCGTTGCCAGCGGCGGCGACGTGACGGCCGAATCGATCCTTGCTGCCGTCCTCGACAAACTCTCGCCGATCTGGCCGACCAAGCTCGGCGACGTCTGGGAGCATCCGGCCGTCGGGCTGGTGCCGTTCCACAAACTCTCGCAATGGATGAGCTATTCTTTGGTCGAGCCGATCGAGGGCGCAGGACTTCGCGTCGTCGCGCTCGATGCGTTGACCGGCCTGCCCGAGTATCGCAACGGCGGGTTGCTGGTCGATACCGGGGCCTTGCGGCCCAAGCAACGTGCCTTGCTGGAAAGGGCGTTCAAGCCGGGCGACGAGGCCATTGTCGAATGGCGGGCGCTGACGGTGATGCTGCTCGACCGGATCGCCGAGCACGTACGCGGCCATCTCGGCCTCGACGCCACGCGTCTGCCGTTGGTCAAAGTGTTGGAAGCCGGCACCTGGTTTGCCGGACGCAAGCTCGCGGCGGAGCGTCGCCCGGGCGGAGGACCGCCGATCGCCATAGAAAGCGACGGCACGGTGTTTTGAGGGGAGTCTTCATCAATGTCTTTGCCGCACTCGATCCATGTCGTCAGTCACCCGCTGGTGCAGCACAAGCTCAGCAAGATGCGCGACAAGGAGACGTCGAGCACGAATTTCCGCCGGCTGCTGCGAGAGATGGGGTTGTTGTTGGGCTACGACGCCACGCGTGATCTGCCCCTGGTCGAGCGCGAAATCTCGACGCCGATCGAGGCGATGAAGGCGCCATTGCTCGACGGCAAGAAGCTGGTGGTGGTGCCGATCCTGCGCGCAGGCCTCGGCCTTGCGGAAGGCATCATCGATCTCGTGCCGCTGGCACGCATGGGCCATGTCGGCCTCTATCGCGATCCGCGCACGCTTCAGGCGGTCGAGTATTACTTCAAGATCCCGCAGGACATCTCGGACCGCGACGTCATTGTCTGCGATCCCATGCTCGCCACCGCGCATTCGGCGATCGCTGCCGTGGATCGCTTGAAGGAGTCCGGTGCCAAGAGAATCAAGTTCATCTGCATCCTGGGTTCGGAGCAGGGCGCGCGAGCCTTCGCCGAAGTTCATCCAGATGTGCAAGTGTTCGCGGCAGCAATCGATGCAAAACTCAACGATCACGGGTATATTGTTCCTGGGCTCGGCGATGCGGGCGACCGTCTCTTCGGGACCAAATAGCCCAAGAAGCGCAGGAGCAACGCAATGTCTCCGGACCTGAAATACCTCCTCCTCTCTACAATCCTGACGTTCGTACAAGTGCTGGTGGCGGCCATGGGCGCCAACCAGGCGGTCGGCCTCAACACACTCGCCGGCAACCGTGAAGGCCTCGGCGAGATTCCCGGTTGGGCAGGCCGCGCGAAGCGTGCCCATCTCAACATGATCGAGAACATGGTGGTGTTCACGGCTCTGGTGCTGATCGCGGCAGCGGCTGGCAAGGCCAACGCCATGACGGCGATGGGCGCCATGATCTTCTTCTGGGCGCGCCTCGCCTATGCGGTGATCTATGTCGCCGGTATCGCCTGGCTGCGTACGCTCGCCTGGTTCGTGTCCGTGATCGGCATGGCCATGATCGCCTGGGAGCTCTTGAAGGCGATGTAGCGTTCCGCCGCGTCGCCCGCCCTTAGTGTTTGGTGGCGGGCGATGCGGCACCCATCGCGGCGACGCTGAGCTCGACGTCGACCGAGCCGGCTTTCTCGAAGACCAGGGTGGCCGGGATCTTGGCGTCCTTGGCGAAGGGCGCCTTCAATTCCATGAACATCAGGTGATAGCTGCCGGGCTTTAGTTCGACGGTGGCGCCGGGCGGGATTTCCAATCCCTTCTCCAGCTCGCGCATGCGCATCACGTTGCCATCCATCCGCATCTCGTGAATCTCGGCCTTGTTGGAGGCCGTGGTGCGCACGGCGACAAGCCGGTCGGGTGTCGTGCCCTTGTTGGTGATGGTGAGGAAGCCGCCACCGCTCTGCGCCGAGGGCGGCGTGGCGCGGGTCCAGGGATTGCCGATCTCGAGCGAGCCAACCTTGTAGTCATGTGCGAATGCCGGCAGGGCGAAGGTGGCAATGGCGGCGGCAATGAGCCAGCGACGGAGGGTCATGGCTTGGTTCCTTTCAACTGGATGGGGGAGGATATGGTCGGGAGAGCGGCCAGCTTCAACGCTTGGCCTGCCGGTCGAGCCAGGCTTTGACAGCGGCAAGGTCGGCGACACCAGACAATGTCGTGACCTTGCCCTCGCGGTCGATCATCAGGGTGCGCGGCAGTTCGCCGGACCAGGCGGGATCGATCTCGTAGCGCAGGCGTTCGTTGAAACGGTCGGCGAAGCTCCAGCTCTCGGTCTTGCCGAGACCCGTGCGGGTCAGCATCT
>CALROF020000093.1:0-23739 GCA_943369775.1 Reyranella massiliensis 521 | reverse complement strand
GCAGGGCAATCTCAGCGTCGCCGACGCCCAGATCGAGCAAATCCGCAAGGAGTCGGAGCAGAATAGCAGCGACCTGACCACCGCCCGGGCGACCTACGACAACGTCGTCGGCGAGCTCGTGCCGTTGCGAGGATTGTTGCAGCAGAAGCTCGTCGCTGTATCGCGGGTCATGCCACTGGAGCGCGAAAAGCTGCGCCTAGAAGGGGTCATTGTCAGCGGCGAGTTGCAGGCCAAGAAGCTGCACGAACGCCTGGTCGAGGCCGAACTGAAACGCAAACAAGTCCTCTCCGACTATCGGCAGGAGTCTTCCACGCAGTTGCTGGACGTGCGACGCCAGCTCAGCGACGCCCGCCAGCAGCTCGTCGTCGCCGAGGACGCTCAACGGCGCTACGAGCTCAAGGCACCGATCGCCGGCACGGTGCAGCAAATGCGCATTTTCACCGTGGGCGGCGTCATAAGGCCCGGTGATCCCGTCCTCGACATCGTCCCCGCCACCGATACCCTCGTCATCCAGGCAAAGATCTCGCCCCTCGACGTCGATCGCGTCACCCAAGGCATGCACGCAGAGATCCGCTTTCCGTCATTCCGCTACTTCGGTGCCGACATCATCACCGGCTCGCTGCGCAGCGTGTCGCGGGACAGGCTGATCGAGGACAACGCCAGCCGCGAGCCCTACTTCGCGGCAGAGGTCACCGTCGATCGGTCCTCGATTCCCGCCGTATTCGCCAACCGCCTAACGGCGGGCATTCCGGCAGACGTCGTCATTCCAACGGAGCCACGCAGCGTGATGAGCTACCTGCTGACACCGATTTACGAACGCTTCGACAAGAGCATGCGGGAGCGCTAGCGGCCATGACAGCGGAAACTGCCACGCCCATCCGATCCGTGGGAATTGCCTTTCAGACGATCCGAATGACCTGCGTTGGAGACGCAGAACTGGACGATGTGGTCGTTGCCTATATCAACGGCATAAGGGTCGGGGAGAACTATATCAGCGGTGTCTTCCATGCCGGCGAAGTCATCGAATACCCGATCCAGTACCTGCCCTATGTCGACCTGCCGGGGGAGATCCGGTTCGCGCGCCAGCAGGACGGCACCGAGGTCGTCAGTCCGCTCACGCTGAAGACCAGGGAAGATGCGATCGCCCTTGTTGGCCTCGGTGACGTGAAAGTCGAGAGCCTGGCGATCGAGTACGGCGTCGTTCGTGGTGTTGCCGTCAACCGAGTGAATGGACTGCTGCGGCCCGAGATGTTCGCCAGGATCAACGGCGTGGTGCCGCGTGGCGTCATTGTCGACCACCATCGTCTGCTCGACGACGGTGGCGCCTCGTTCCAGTTTTCCGTTCGCCTCGAAGCGCAGGACCTTGCCGAGAACGGCCTGTCGGTCGACATCTATGTCGCAGGAAAAGACGGCCCTCTTTCATCGATCACCTACCGTCGCGCCGACCCCGACGACGCCTTGCGGCGGATCATCCAGCTCGAAAGCCGTCTGGATCAGAGCCAACAGGCGACGGGCTACCAGATCCAAGCGCTCGACAACGAGATCACGGCTCGGATCGGGTTACTCGAGGATCGGATCGACGCCTTCATCGAATACTCTGCGTCGCTGCTCTTCGACCGCGTCGCCGCCACGCCGGCTCAGGATGCTCCGCAAGCGGTGGCACTCAGCGCGGATAAGAAGAAGAAAATGCAGATGTTTCTCGATCTCGTGAAGTCGGGCGCCAAGGTGCTGGGAGAGCAGTCGCACGATCATAGCAGCACAACGGATCAACGCATCGTGCCGCTGCGCTCGAGTGCTTTCTCCCATGGCTGGTACGACGTCGAACTCGACGACGGCGAAGAATATCGCTGGATGACCAGCGAGGCCATTGTATTCAATCCTGCGCCGGAGAAGAAACTACTCGAAGTGCAGATCGGCGTGTTCGGGGTCTATGGGGCCGAGTTGCCGATGTTGAAATGCTTTTTCGACGGTGCACCGGCCAACGTATTGCGCGAGCGACCGGTGATGGATGGACCGCTGACCATCCGAGCCCAGGTGCCGAAGGACAAGGCGCCGATTTCCTTCGACATGCTACGCATAGAGAGTCTGGTGAGTGCCTCTCCCGCGACTCTCGAAGGCTCGACCGACCAAAGACTGCTTTCGATCGCGGTCTCGCAGATCGCGTTCGTGTACGCGGAGTGACATCGAGTGGTCGTTTCGGCGCGGGCGAGACTGCTACTTGAGCTCCAAAACGACGGCACCATGGGGCACCAGCGATCTGGTGCCGGGAGTTGGCCCGGAACATGCGGCGAGCGCCGTCTGCAGACCGTCCGGCGCTGTGGAAAGGCGCTCGCCCAAGCCCTTGTCGAAGATGATGCCGAGCGGCCGCGACGTTGGGTTCACCATGACCAGGCTCGACACGTTGCCATCGCGAGCCAAGCCGAACACGGAAACAGGAGAGTGCGAAACCACGGTGACGCGATCGACTCCCTGGGCAGCGCGCGACAGTCGTTGCCAAGCCTCCAACAACGGCCGGCGCCCACCCCGCAGATCGTATAGGCCGTAGCTCGATTTTCCCCAAGGCAGATCGCGGAACTCCCAATACACGATCGGCCCATATCCTGCGGCCGCGAGGTCGAGAGCCAGCGCCATGGTTCTTGCCATGTAGGCGGGCGAATTGCTGATGACGTCCGGCGTGCGCAATTGCGCTCCGGTCCCGCGTTGCCGATCGGCCGGATCGAGGAACGTAATGGCAAACTCCGTCACGGCAACGGGCTTGCGGTAACCTAGCCCGTCGAGCAAGAGGCGCGCGTTGCGCGCCTCCTCCTGCGTGTTCCGGTTGCCGCGATCGTCCCAAGCGTGAACGCTCACCGTATCGACGGCACGAACCAGCCTCTGCCCTATCTGCGGATCGGCCAGATACGCGCGAAGCGCGGCGATGCTACTGACCGCGGGGCCTGCTATTTGCGGCAGAGAGACGCCGTGCACGGCCGCCAGACGGCGCACTTCGGTAACAAGCGCCAGATAGCGCGACGGAGGAATGCGGATGTTCCAGTCGCCGTCCGGCTCGTTCGAGAGCTCGACGGCGTGCATCGGATACCCCCTGCGGCGTAGTTCATCCAGCACAGCGACGTAGAACATGGCCGTGACCCCGATGGCCGACTCGGGAAGTGTTCTTTTGTCCGATGCCTCCGGCTCATCGGCGGTCATCGGCGGCTCCCAGATCGCGAAGTACACTTCGGCCGCCGATGTCTGGAAGAAGCGGCCGAGGGAAGCCGCCTGCTTCTGGAAGCGTTCTCTATCCCGCTCAAAGGCATCGGCGACGTACCGCTGCACCGTTCCATAGTCGGCATCGCGGTCGAGGCGCGGTGCACGCCGCCAGCTCGGTCCTCCGGAATAGCGAACGGCCGCCGGCTGCAGCGCACGCAGGCGGTCACTGGCCTCGGCCACGTCTTCGGGCCAGATCTGCAAGCCGAACCGGAAGAGCTGCGGCGGCGAGGCCTGTAGCGCCACGCCGTCGCCGACCTCGCAGCATTTGACGACCTCGGCGGGGCATGCGGGCGGCTCGGCGCGCGCCGGCGTACCGTGCCACCAGGACATGATCGCGAGAGCCGCGACAGCGTAGCCTGGAAGAATCCAGGTCCCGAGCAGATGTCGGACCAGGGCCAGACGCATCAGGAAAAGTCTTGCGCGATAGTTTGCCGCCTCAGCGAACGACGCCGGTCACGCGAATTCATCGAGCATGGCTCTCCTCAGGTCTGCAAGACCTCCGAGTGCACTCTTGCGCAGGTGATCCCGCGTCAGCCTCGGGATCCGTGCCATGAAGGGCGCCAGGCGATCGGCGAGGTTGGCATGGGTATGATGCGCAATCAGCTCCGGCCGCTCGATGGCCTGGAAAAAGTTTCGGAACTTGTCTGTCGTGATGGTGGTGATCGCCGGTATTCCGTAGAGCGTCGAGACGACACAGCCGTGGAACTTCATGCTTGCGATGACGTCGCAGGAACCGATCTCGCGCGTCAATTCGACGAGATTCTCCGACTGGACGGTTCGCATGTGCGGGTACGGAAACTCCGCCAGCCCGGCGAGGTCGTCAGTCCGGTCGGCTCCCGTGCCCAGGATGATGTTCTTGACGTCATAGCCAAGCGACCGGGCCTTGTCGCAGAGCGCCGTAACGTTCTTCCAGTGAATCTCTCCCGGCATCTGCTTCCGGGCGATGAGGCCGAATACGGGCCGCCCTTGCCGCTTGGGCGGATTGGGGGTGTCCAAGGCGCAAACAATGTCGCTCGTCACCGTTACCGGTACTGATGGCGACAGCTTCTCTTCTATCCATGCCCGGCTTTCGTGGTCACGGACGTTGATATGCCGAACTGATTTGTGACGAAAGAATTTGGCCAACCGCTCCACGATTTTCGGATCCTCGCGGCTCCAGGTCGGCACACCAACGCCATGGATGTAGATCGGCTTCGCCAGGAAAGGGTCCTCGAAATACTGGTCGGTCCAGTAACTTCCGATGACCAGATCGCCACCTCCGATCAGAAGGCAGTCCATCGACGCAATCTTCTCTTTGATCTTGTCGTTGTAGTAGGGGCGCGTCTGGTTGTCTTGCATCGTAACCAGATCGCAATCATGAAAGATCTTGCGGAACACGACATGGAACAGTTCGTCGCCGTAGTTTCCGTACCCATAGTATCCAATCAGACCAATACGCGGGCGCTTCATGCGGTCACCTGTTCAGTTTTACGCCACCAATTCCAACGCGTGATGCGAACGTACACGCGTTGCCGGACAAGCTCCTTCTCTCAATTGGAGTTTGAGATATGCAGTTAAAATTGGAGCCATCAGCGTCCGTTTCATTAGAGTTCTTCCAAGGACTTTTCGTTAACGCACAGCACGATCTCATGTGGTGCTTCGACATCACTTTCGCGCAGCTCACTGTTCGCGAAAGCCGAGTCGGCAACAAATGATGTTCATATGCGGATTGCATTCGCACATCGGTGTGCGTGCGCGATCCCAACGGACTGCCAGCCTGAAGCGAGTCGTACAATCAAGGCGGAGTAGAGTTTCCCGATGGTCTCCAAGCCCAAACTCGGTGTCGTCGGCTACTATCACTATGGCAACTACGGCGACGAACTGTTCCTGGATGTCTTTCGGCAACATCTAGGCGATTTCGACTTCGTTTTCTTTCAGGACATGTTGAACCGTCCGTACTTCCGCACGCCGCTTGAGGAAAAGGTACGATCGGTCGACGCGATTCTGATCGGCGGCGGCGACCTTGTGATCCCGAACTACTGGTCCGATCAGTATTTCGAGCCGCAGTACCTAAAGAAGCCGGTCTATATCCATGGCGTTGGCGTACCGACATGGGGCGGTGAAGATGCCATGGTCGTCGAGCGTCTGGCGGGTTTCTTTCAGCACGAGAACGTGCGGCACATTCATGTCCGCGACGAGCAGAGCAGGAACTGGATCAAGGCGAAGCTCGCCCCCGCGATCGACATTCAGGTCACGCCCGATATCGTCTGCGCGCTCGATCTGCCGGAAGTTGCACGGGCCGATGGGGCGCCAATTTTCGGACTGATCTCGCGCAAGCAGAACCCCGGTTCGATCAACTGGAAGAACATCCACGCCCTCTGCGAGCGCGCCAAGTCCTACGGCTATCGCCTGCGCCACATCGTCCTGGCCACGGGAGTGATCGCCAAGGAAGATCGAGAAGCCGTCGCTGAGTCCGCCTTGCATGACGTGGAGGTCATCGTGTCGGAGTCCATTTCCGACCTGACGCGTGCGATCGGCGAATGCGCGGTGGTCGCAAGCATGAAGTTTCATGGCTGTGTCGTGGCGACGATGTACGGTACGCCGGCCATCACCCTGATCACCACAGACAAGTTCCGCAACTTCTACAAGCTCATCCAGCGGGACGAGTTGGTCGCGCACCACCGGCACGACACTTTGCCTGACCGATTGCCCAAGTATGTCACGAAGATTCCAGATCTGACCCGCAAGGACGTCGGGGATCAGGCGCGTCAGGGGCTCGGCGCCCTGGCCGAGCTCATTCGCAAGGACCTCAGGATTCATTGAAGTGCTCGGAGCCCGACGCGTCGCGGTGTCGCCAGGACCGGACCCGCTGCCGATGACACGCCGCAGACATGAGCGCTGGAGGTGACGGCGGTGAGCCGGCGAATAGGACAGGAACTGAGCAGCTTCACGCCGTTGCCGCCCGCACGCAACGGCATCGCCGACTATGCCTACATCCTGTTGGGGGAGCTCGTTAGTCTGCGGCCGTGTGTCGTCTATTGCGACGACGTGCTGGCTTCTGCGGCGGCGGGTATCGAGGTTCGCGACGAGACGCAGGCCTTCCGCTACCTCGATCGCACTACTCCCGTCCTGCACCAACTCGGTAACAACGGCGGCCACGTCTTTGTGCTCGAAGCGCTGCGGCGCTATCGGGGCCTGGTGTCGTTGCACGACCTCAGCCTTCTCTATCTCTACGAGCTGTCGACGCCGCGTCTGGAACCTCTGCTGGCAGGAATGCAGTCGCAGGATTGCCCACTCGGCACGGTGTTCGGCAGACAATGGAAGGACCATCGCCTCAAGACATCGTCGAACTATGTGCTGTTCGACATGGTCGGCGAGGTGCTGGCGCTGGCCGACGGTGTCATCGTCCATTCGCAGTTCGGGCGGAACAAGCTGCGCGCGATCTATGGTGCGAAGGCCACGTCCAAGATCGCCGTCATCCCTCACTTTGCACCGCGCCTGAAGATCACCTCTCAGGCCGAAGCCAGGAAGCAGCTCGGGCTTTCCGCAGATGAGCTGATCGTCCTGACGTCGGGCTTCGCCACGCGGGCCAAGCGCTTCGACTGGCTGATCGAGGCCCTGGATACGCTACTCGAGCGCGGAATCGCCCTGCGCTGGATCCATGCCGGCGAGGAGCGGCCAACCGAATTCCACTTGCAGCAAGCGATCGACAGGCGACCGCGGCTGCGTGAAGCGGCGACCATCACCGGATACGTGTCGGAAGACGATCTCGACGCGTACATCGCGGCGGCGGACCTCGTCGTCAATCTGCGTTTTCCCTCCGTCGGCGAAAGTTCCGGAACCCTCGCGCGCGCTTTGTCCGCGGGGCGATGCTGCATCGTCAACGATACGGCCGCCTATGCCGAAATCCCGCGCGAAGCGGTCGTTCACATACCCATTCTCGACACTGTCCCCGCTCTGGTCCGCGCCATGGAGGCACTTCTTGGCGACAGCGACTTGCGGGCCCTGTTCGGCGAACGGGCGCGATCCTACGCCCGCAACGCCCTGGCCCTGGAGGGCGTGGCGAAGCAGTACTCGGACTTCGTCGATTCCATCCACGCCTCTGCGTCCCAGCGCGCCAACCGCTCGCGCCGGCGATCTATTGATAAGTCCCCTTCACCCCGTGCGTCGGCCCCTCGGACGGTGGAAATCGAGAGCGTGGAAGGCATGCAAGCCGGCGACCTACGTCACAGGATCGCCGGCATCGAGGGCGCTTTCGAAGCCGTCCTCTGGTTCGGATCGGCCGACGACGTGGCGCGCTACAGCCTCGACCGCCCCGGATTCCTGCAGGGCGCCTTTGGCCCACATGTGACCATCGAAGCGGTTCGGCTGCTCTCACGACCAGCCGATCCAGGCGCCCCTCGCCCGCCCGCTTCCAACCAGAGAGCCGGGGTCGGGCTTTCGATCCTGGGGCATGCACACGGATGGTGAGCCTGTCGTCGCAAAACGCCAGCTCCAAGGCCCATGCCGCGCAGCGGCCGGGCACCCCGCCTCACGTCATGTTGGCCCTGCTTGCAGTGCTTCGTTCCGCCCTTGGAAGAGCCTCCGTCGTCGACATGACTCTGCCGCATGGTATGAGCGCAGGCCTCGATCGCGACGCCATCTTCGCTTACTGCGGCGACCCGCCAGCGAAGGAACGGCTTTTTCTCGATCGTTTCCGTCAATCCGGCGGCCATCGCGAGATGCACCTGCCGGCACCAGGCCAGGCGACCTCGTCACTCTGGACCGAATTGCCCGACTCGCTCGACCGGTCGCGCAAGACCGTCATCCTCACCGGCTCCCTCGAACAGGCCGAGGCAGCGCTTGACGTGATCGAGCCCGATATGTCGCTCATTGTCCAGACCTCCGCCCATCGACGGGCCACGATCAGCGCGGCCCTGGCATCCTCGCTGAGGGAGCACAGGACGATCGCGTGCAACGCTGCCGATATCGGCCAGACCTTCCTCTGGTTCGTTCCCGCGTCCGAATTCTCCAATGCCTGTGATGCCCTGGATATGAAACAGGCCCGCCGAAGGCGGTCCCGCGAGATGTCGAGCAGCGCACGGCCGGCAAGGCAATCGGTTGTCCCCGACGCCACTCTGAAGCTTGCGGTCTCCTCCGAAGCGTCGCGGCACGCAGCGCTGGCGGCCGGAGTGCTGATCCACGACGGTGGCTATAGAAGCGAAAACGACGGTGACTATTCGTGGCTTTGGACCGGTCCTGCGAACCACTTCCGCGTTCTTCTCACGGGCGTTCTATCAACATCCGCAAAGCTCCACATCTCTGTGATTAAGACGGAAGATGTCCGCAACCTTTCGGGGCTGCGCGTGCTCGTCAACGGTCGGCACGTACCGCACAGGTTCGAGCCGTGGTCCGAACTAAGCGGCAAGGTCATCATCGACCTCCAGCCACCTGCCGACGGCATGACCGTTCTTTCGCTCGTCTGCCCTCACATGGTGCCGGATGCGGACGGACGCCGTCTTCTCGGCCTGTGTCTCGACAGGATCGAGATGCTGTCATGAGTAACCCGCTCAAAGTTCTCGTCGTTTCGCCCGTCCCCTCGCACCCGCCGGTGCAGGGAAACTCCGCGCGCATCCTGGCCTTTGGCGGCGAGCTGAAACAGCGCGGGGTGGAGGCGGACTTCCTCTATTACGGCATGGAAGGCCTGTCGAAGGAGCAAGCCGAGGTGATGATCGGCTTCTGGCATCGCTTCTACTTCGTCCGTTCGCAACCCTTGCAGCGGCCGACCTTCGCCCGGTCGTGGGGCGTAGACGATTGGTGCGCCGATCAGCTCTGCGACATGGTCAAGACGCTCACCACGACGCACCGCTACCAGGCAATCATCGTAAACTACGTGTGGATGTCGAAGGTGCTGGTCGGGGTCGACGGCCCGCTGAAGATCATCGACACCCATGACGTCTTCGGCAATCGCCACCTGACGGCCGAGGGCCAGGGTCTCGAGCCCCGCTGGTTCTTCACGACGATGGAAGAGGAATGCAAGGGCTACGAACGCGCCGACATCGTCGTCGGCATTCAGGAAAGTGAATCCGCGGGAATCCGGCGACGCCATTCCGGCAAGGTGCTGACCGTCGGCCATCCGGTCGAGCCGGCCTTTCTGACCAGGCCCTGGAAGCCCAATCCCAGCTTCACCTTCGGCTATCTCGGCAGCGGCAATCCATGGAATGTCCGGTCGGTACTCGCAATCGACGACGCCCTGGCCAGGGATCGCGTTGCTCGTTGGCTGCTGGCGGGAACCATCACGCGGCAGCGCCTGCTGCTGCAGTCCCATCCCTTTCTCTTGGGCGTCGTCGACCGCGTCGAGAGCTTCTATGACGCCGTCGAATGCGTACTTAACCCTATGCTCGGCGGCACCGGCCTCAAGATCAAGACGATCGAAGCGATCGCCTTCGGCAAGCCGGTGATCGGTACGCGCGACGCCTTCGAAGGCCTGCGGGTCGAACACCCACTGCACCGCCTCGAATCGATCGAGGCGATGATCGAGGCAATGAAATCCTATACGGCGTCCGGCGCGCTCCGCGAAGAGCTCGTCGTCTCCTCGCGCGAGCTTTACGTGCGCTACATGGCTGAAGTCACGCGAAGCTACGACGCGCTGATTGACTTGATCCATGCCCATGAGACGCAATCGGCAAAAGCGTTGCCGGAACACAAGAACACGCCAGCGCTGCCCTCTGGCCGTCGCCGTTCGGCTCGCGTGGCGTCTTCGCCAGCCCCCTCCGCGGTCGGAAAGCACTAGCGCGATGGCAGGCATGCCATGACGCGGCCGCTCAGGTCGGGAGCGCGCGCCACGCCCATCCGGGCGGCACGCCCGGAATCGTCCGTCCGCGCCCTCGACGTTCTCATGGCCGACGATACGCTTAAGGCCTCCTATCTGCTGCAGGTCGCCGGCAATACCGGCGCGCCAGCGCTCGACGAGGACATCGCGGCGCGCTTTCTCCTTTGGTTCGCCGTCGAAGGGCGTCACAAGTATCAGCAGGTCGTTTTTTCGCCTGCGTATCTCGCCTTCCTGGCCACGCCTGCGCCGCCCTTCGTCACGCGACTCGCCGCCCAGGTCCATGCGTATCGCCGGCAGACGCCGATCCGGAGTTCCGAGGACGTCGAGGCATTTCATGCTTGGTATTATGTGGTCGGCGTCCGTGAGCTTCACCTGACGCCGTTTCTCGTGGCCGCCGAACGGCGCTTCCTCGCGGAAGACTATCCACGCTTTGCCCGACATGGGCCGAAAGTGTCCCAGTGGGACTACTTTCGGTTTCTCGCCCGTCCGCGGGAACGACCGGCGGCGTTTCGGCAGGTCGGCCTGGAGCAGCAGGCGCTCGCGGCGTGGCTCGCCGCCAACCCAGCCGACGGTACGGCGCCTTGGCACGACCCTCCGCCATTGTGGGATCTTTCAGGACAGCCGGGCATCAACGTCATCGGCTCCGCCGACGGCGTGTCCGGAATCGGCGAGGATGCACGCGCCCTGTCGGACGTCCTCCACGGTGCGGGCGTCCCGTACGCGATCTTCAACGTCCGTTATCCGGCCGAGATCGTCACGACGGCGCAATTCGGGCGCGAAGCCCGTTTCGCCGACAGGCCTATCTTTCCCATCAACGTATTCTGCCTCCCCGCTTTCGAGACCGCGCGTTTGAAGCTTGCCCACGGCGAAAACCTGTTCGCAGGGCGCTACAATGTCGGATACTGGCCGTGGGAGCTCTCCAACCTGCCGCGCAGTTGGCACTTCGCATTCGATCTCGTCGACGAGATCTGGGCCTCGAGCCGGTTCCTGATGGATGTTTTCCAGCGCCTGACCGCGAAGCCGGTGCTGTATATGCCCCCCCATGTCGGCATCGCCGACATTGTGCCATTCGACCGGGAAAGCTTGGGGCTTTCGCGATCGAAAGTGATCTTTCTCTGCATGTTCGATTTCAACTCGTATGTCGCGCGCAAGAACCCGCTGGCCGCAATCGATGCTTTCCGGATGGCCTTCCGTACCGGCGGACCGGAACGTCTGCTGATCAAGACCATCAACGGTCACGCCAATCCCCGGGCCCTGCTCGAGCTGCAACGCTACATCGCCGACGACGAGCGCATCACCCTGGTAGACGGTGGGCTGACCCGCAGTGAGGTCTGCGGTTTGCTGCAAGGCGTCGACTGCTATGTCTCCCTGCACCGTTCGGAGGGTTTCGGTCGCATCATCGCCGAGGCCATGCTTCTCGGGACGCCGGTCATCGCAACCGACTGGTCGGGAAGTGCCTCGTTCCTGAATGCCGACACGGGCTTTCCGGTCTCCTGCACGCTGCGGAGCGTGCGCGCCGACGAGTACGTCTATTCGGAAGGGAGCATGTGGGCCGAACCTTCGTTGGAAGATGCGGTCCGCAAGATGCGGGATGTCAGGAACGATCCGCGCAATCTCGAACGCATCCGGTCGAATGCCGCTCGCGTCGTGCGCCAGAATTACGGGCTAGGGCCGGCAGCGACCCGCATCAACGATTGGCTCACGGCGTTTTCCGGCAGGCGCTCGCACAAGGTCTGACGCGAGCGCCTTCGCCACCGGAGGGCAACGCACCTATGGCTGGGCCGTCGCCGCCGCTGCGCGCTCCCGTGCCACACGAATGGACTCGGCGGCACCGATGACTTTTTCGGTAACGCTCAGCCGCAGAATTTCGCTGACATCTTCAAGGCTCTCGCGCGGGCATAGAATCGTGTAGTAGGCCCGCTTGTCCGTCCAGTTGACCTTGGTGATTCGCGCACCGAGGATATCGATGGGAACCAGCTCGGCCTGCGAGAAGACGCGGAAATAGTCGTCGAGCGAATAGCCGTAGCTCTCCGCCGCCTTGTCGCGGCCGTCCTCGAAGGCGATGATCGGACGCGATCGCTTGATCAGCTCCAAACCGCCCTTGATCACGTCGAGCTCACCTCCCTCGACGTCGATCTTGATGAAGCGCACCCGTGCGTCGCGCGCGATGCGCTCGTCCAGGCGCATCAACGGAACCTTGATCTGCTCGACAACGGCATCGGCCGGCGGCGAACGCAACTTGAGGCCACTCAACGGCGTGTAGTTCTTGATGGCGAAGAATTCGACCTCGCCGGACTTCGAGCCGAGCGCCGCGAGGATGAATTCGATCTGCTCGACGTCCTCTCGCCGGGCGCGCTCGACCAGATTGGCCCTGAGTTCGCTTATCGGCTCGAACGCATAGACCTTGCCGGCGCCTCCCACGAGCGATGCCATGGGAAAGGTGTGAAATCCTTTGTTCGCCCCGACGTCGATGCAGCTGTCGCCGGGCTCGAGGATTGCCGAGTAGAGCTGCTGGATGATCTTCTCGTAGAGAAACGCCCCGTCATGGCCCGCAATCCAGGTGTAGTACTTCTTGTAGAGTGCGGCGCGCGCCCGCTCCAAACCTCCATTCCAGTCCGGTGCAACGATCTTCGGGTGGCTCGCCTTCTTCGACTTGGCCATTGACGCACTCTCCTACGCGGGTTGATCCACCTGTCTCGCCAATCTCTCCACCTTGTCTGGCTACCCTCCAACGGATTCGGCATGGCGCGGCCGTGCGGCGAGCGCTCAAAGCTGCATGCTACGCCCGCAGAGGTGCGCGGGCGGAACGGGCGCGGCACCACCGCCAGGAAGCGCCGCGTCACGCAGCGCTTGTAGACGTCGTCATACCGACCTGCTTTTCCCGGATCGCCTGCAGTGCTGCACCACCGTAGACCACCTGATGCCGGCGGACGTACTCACCGTCGGTGCCGCGAGGCGCTTCGTCTTCGCCTCCATAGTGCTCGACGTACTCCCCCCAGTTGGCAAACATGCGACGGTTGCCGTGGTTCACGTAGCTCTCGGTCCGCGCTCCATTCGTCCACAGCACGTCGGGTGTCTCCAATTCGACGTGGAAATACTCGACGCTTTCCACATCCAGGACGGGGCGAATGGTGTCGCCGTTTACCAGCAGCTTTGCCGGAACCAGGACATCGTCGACGTAGATCCCGTGCTCGGGCGAAACCGCGAGGTCGGAGGCCGGCGCGTTCTCACCCAGCACGCCTTGGCTGAACAGGATGGGCGCGATGTTCGGATTGCGCCGGATGAAAGCCTTCGCATAGCCGCGCTTGCCGATCCATTTCACCGGCCTGGACAGGCCCTCGGCGGTGATGACCGCATCGCCGATCGACAGCGTCTCGACCGGCACCTCGCCTGCCGGAGTACGGATCAACGTGCCGCGCACGACGCAGGCAATGTCTATGGCGTCGGCCAGCCCTTCCGACGACACCCCCGCCAGCCTGATCTGTCCGCCAGCGTAGGTGACAACCGCGTCATCGCCGACTTGCGACAGCTGGTAGTCGTGGAAGGCTGTCAGGTCGAGGCGATCGCGGCTCTTGTCGAAGTCGAGGATACGATCGTTGCCGGAGTTGGCACCAAAACGGAACACATCATTGCCGCTGCCGCCGCGCAGGATGTCATTACCTGCACCACCGTCGATTACGTCGTTACCCGCGCCGCCCCATACCTCGTCATCGCCGGCGCCCGCATCAATCACATCGTCGCCGGCACCTGCCCTGATCACATCGTCTCCAGAACCACCGAAGATCACGTCATCGCCAGCGCCACCGCTGATTCGATCATCGCCTGCGCCTCCGGCCAGCACATCGTTCCCGGCGCCGCCACTGATGACATCGTCACCGGTACCGCCGTCGACGACGTCGTCGCCGGCACCCGCCCTGATAACGTCGTCACCGGCGCCTCCGGTCAGCACGTCGTTCCCGGCACCGCCACTGATGACATCGTCACCGGTACCGCCGTCGACGATGTCGTCGCCAGCACCTGCTCTGATCACATCGTCACCGGAATCACCGTAGATCTCGTCGTCTCCGCGGCCGCCAAATATGGTGTCGTCACCTCGGCCGCCATTGACGATGTCGTCACCTGCCCGCGCGACAATCAGATCGTCGCCGGCGCTGCCCTCGATTTCATCATCACCGGGCGTTCCTCCGATCTTACCGGCGGAAATTCCTGCAAGCGTGGCCATGTCGGACCTCATGGAGTACTAGGGAAATACAGAATCGCTTTGCGCTGCCTCTTCGCGACCATGAAGCGTGCACCTCTGCGAAAGCGCCATTCCATGCACTTTCGAAGCCGTCTCTCGTCGATGATACGTTCTGACGACGAGGCGCTAAACACGCCACTTTGCATACCTTAACCGGCAGCACGGGCCGTCGACGGCACACAAGTTTTATATGGCTGTAGTTCCGGCATCTTCGGCGGCCGCAGGTCATAATGGAGTCGCGCTGGACCACGAGCCACGGTGCGGCGCTTCACTTGATTGCGGAGGAATCACCGTCGGCGTCGTCCTGCCAAAACCACAATGTTCGACGCCCCTTGAGAAGCACTGACATAATGTCGAACAATTTCGCTGGGTGCTGTACCTGATGCACACCACGTGGCGCGGTTACCTCTCCGCAAGCTTGATCCCCAACTTCGCCGAGACGATCGAGACGGCTCACAAGCTGACTGCGGTAGACCTTTGTCAGCACTCACAAGGTGGTCGTCGTCAGCCACCCCAACCCTGCTGATTGGCGTAGACGCCAGTTGGGTGTCGGCGCGCCTATGGCTGGAAGCCCTGTGCGGGTCCCGTACGACGTCGTCCGCGCGCCCAAGATTACCTGCGATCGACTGCGCATACTCAATGAACGCTGCTCAATGCGTTGAATAGAGGTGCACCTTGTCGGTCAGCTAGCTCATTCCCTCTCTCGCAACTGGCCTCGCGCCCACCATGCTGCCGACTCGGTTTTCCCGACGTGCGACCATTGTGGCAAATTTGCAACATTTGTTGGACTGGAGCATCACCCTTCGCCAATATGAGATCAGGCTGTTGGCCACTTGGCATTGGTTCGAACGGGAACAAAGTTTATGGCGTTGAGAAGCGGGCGCGGCACCTCCTCAAGCATACAAGCAATCCTTGAAGCGACGGCCTATTCAGTCACCGTTCTGGCCACCTTGGCCCTGTTCGGGACGATTGGTGTCCTTTCTCCCGCAAGTGCCCAGGTCAAAGCGCCTGCAAAGTCTAAAATGAAGCCAGTCGCCAAGGCCGATCCGACGGACCAAATGGCCGATCAGCTCAATGCCAAATGGCAACAGGACAACGCGGCCTTCTCTGGATTCAACCAGGCAGCGCCCGCTGCGGTCCAAGCTTCCTACGCCGTCCCTCCCGCCACTTCAGCCCCTGCGCCCGGCGTCGCAATCGAGTGGGGCGACCGGCTGGTTTCGCGTGCCATGAACTACCTGGGCACGCCCTATCGCTACGGCGGTACCTCGCCGAAGACCGGCTTCGACTGCAGCGGCTTCGTCTACTACCTCTATGGCGCGGTCTTCGGACAAAGGATCCCGCGCATGCCGCACGAGATGGTGCGCGAGGGCACGACCGTCGCCCGTAGCGACCTCAAGCGGGGAGACCTCGTTCTCTTCGGTCACCGCGGCACCTTCACCCATATCGGGATCTATGCCGGCAACAACCAGTTCGTTCATGCCACGCATAGTGGCTCGCCCGTCATGGTGACGAACCTGGACGCCGACTACTACCGGACGCGCTACATGACGGCGGTGAGGCTGTCGCCGCAGTAGCCGCGCCGAACTCCCTCACACGCAGAGTCTATCTGCGTGCCATTTGAGGTGGGCCTCGATGAAGCTCTGAATGAACCAGTACGAGTGGTCGTAACCCTCGTGCCGCCGCAACACCAACTCCTGGCCTGAGCTTTCAGCCGCCGCTTCGAGGGAATCGGGCCGGAGCTGCGCGGCAAGAAACTGGTCCTTCAGCCCCTGATCGACGAGCAGAGAACTCGGAAAGCGACTCCCCCGCTTCAGCAACTCACTGGCATCCCACTCCACCCAGCGCGAACGATCCGGGCCAAGATAGTTGCCGAACGCCTTCTCGCCCCACGGCACATCGACGGGATTGCAGATCGGCGCGAAGGCCGAGGCCGAGCGATAGGCCTGCGGATTCCTGAGCGCGATCACCAGCGCCCCATGTCCACCCATCGAGTGGCCGAAAACGCCACGCCGAACCGCATCGACCGGGAAATTGGCCTCGACGAGCGCCGGCAGCTCCCGCGTCACGTAGGAATACATGCGGTAGTTCTGCCGCCACGGCTCTGCTTCCGCGTCAAGATAGAAGCCAGCCCCCGTGCCGAAATCCCAACTGTCCTCCTCGCCCGGCAGGCCGAGGCCGCGCGGACTGGTGTCCGGCGCCACAAGAACGAGCCCGAGCTCGGCGGCATGACGCAAGGCGTTCGCCTTCATCATGAACGTCTCTTCCGTGCAAGTGAGGCCCGCCAGGAAATAGAGTGCCGGAAGCGGCCGCGCCAAGGCGTTCGGCGGCACGAAGACTGAGAACTTCATCTCGGCGCCGATCTCCGTCGAGTCGTGGCTGTAGAACCCGATCGTTCCTCCGAAGCACGCCTGCTCGCTTCGCGTCGTCATAACAGCCATTTGCATTCCCATTGATGGAGCTACGGGTCGCTTCTCGCGCGCCAAGACTTGTCAGCACGCGTGAGGACTACTCCGCTTCCCGCCTGGGATATCCCACTTATCGGCCATTAGAAAGAACGCGATCTGCGCTCAGTCGGCGCATTCTGCGTCACGCGTGCATCGCCACCCGTCGCGACGCTGGCTGCGGGCATGAGCAGATAGAGCCATCACAGGCCATACGATCGCAAGCATCAACGAAGTGCTCGATCGCTATACGAAGCTGGCGACCGATCAGGCCGGCGCGGTTTTGGCGAAACAGCTGGCGTACGAGGGGCAGCCACAGCAGAGCAGGAGAGCGATCTGGTGCAGGCGACATCCGTGAAGGAGAAAGATCGACTTTCGAACAGCATAGTATTGAGAATATGCACCGATCTGGGTTTGAGAAACGTGAACTCAGCGCGATATGGCCAACGAACGCTTTATGTGGCCCTTCAATTCTCGGGCGACTCCGACAAGGTCGACTTTGTCCGCGTCCTGCAACCACTGTGCGCGTGCGCCACGCAAGGCGGCCAGCGTAAGCGTCGCCTCGGCCAGGATATCGACGTCCTGGCGGATTTCACCCTGCTCGATGCCAGCCTTGATCTGGGCGGCGATACCATCCACCGACAACCGGTTGAACTTGCGGAGAATGCCTCGAAACTCCGATTGCTGCGTCAGCGCCTCTTTCTGGATCAACGACAAGGCCCGCGCAGCGCGGACATCATTCACCGACAGATAGACATCGACGGCCGCCAGCAGCCGATCGAGGCCGGCAGCGGGAAGCGCGGCCTCAGATAGAGTTTGCTGAAAACGGCGGTGGATTTCTGCCGTTACCGCTTTGAGCAGGCCTTCCTTGGTCTTGTAGTGGTGTGCCGTGAGGCCACTGCTGTAACCGGCCGCTTCCCCGACATCGCCAAGGGTCGTTCCCTTGATACCTCGCTCGGCGATGAGGCGAATCGCGGCATCTAACAGCCGCTGTTCCGCCTCTTCACGACGGGCGACTTGGGTTCTGCCCGATGTCTGGGGCAGCTTCTTCGCCCGCCGAACGGGCATGGCTGGGCTGGGCCTCGACTTTGCGTGAGACATACTGCGGTAAGAACTATTTGATTGCCCCCAAAGGAACAACCGATTTTGCCTTTCCCGAACCACAACTGATCCAATGAGATCGATGAATCCGCCCCTCAGATCCGAGCGCGGACAGCCTCATACTCCCCGGCAAGGCGAGCGACCAGTACAGCCGTGTCGACGATGCTATCGACACCCGACACCGAATGGCCTGCGCTCCATATGTCTGCCCACCGCTTCGGCCGCTCCTGCCCGCCCGAGCCACCGCCAAATTGCTGCTTGGCACGCTCCGTGCTGACCTGTTCGTCCAGCTTCACCGGATCGAGCCCGGCGGCTTCGATGGACGGCCGCAGCATGCTGGCATCGAGCCCCGTGAATGCCTTGGTCAGCATCACGTCGTCCAGGGTCGATGCGACCAGCATCTCTTTGTATCGGGAGATGGCACGGCTTTCGGTGGTCGCGATGAAGCGTGTCCCCATATAGGCCAGGTCGCAGCCTAACGCGCGGGCGGCGTGTAGCGAAGCACCGTCGCTGATGCCCCCCGCCAACACGATCGGACCATCGAAAATCGCTCGCACGGCACGCACGAAGGCGAAAGGATTTGCCCAGCCTGTTTGGCCGCCAGCCCCGGCTGTCAACAGAATGAGGCCATCGGCACCCGCTTCGATCGCCTTTTCAGCATGGCGCAACGAGGCAATGTCAGCGAAGACCTGCGCTCCGATCTCGTGCAGAGGCTCTACTGCTGCCGCTGGCGAGCCGACACTGGTAATGACCAGCTCAACCTTGTGACCCACCAAGCAGGCAAGATCCTCCTTGAAGCGGGGTTGGCGGATGATGAGGTTCGGACAGTAGGGCGCGGCTGGCGTTTCGGCAGCTCCCAATGAGCCTTCGATCTGGGTCAGCCATTGGTCGAGTTCCTCGACGGTACGGGCGTTCGCTGTCGGGAAGGCTCCGATGACGCCGCTGCGGCACGCCGCGATCACCAGCTCCGGACCGGACACGCGCAGCATGGGTGCGGCGATAACCGGCAGCCGCAACCGCCGCAGAATGGTTTCCGGCAGCGGCTTTCCGGGGCGTGCTCCGGACATGGTCAGCGGCCCTTCCAGACCGGCTTCCGCTTTTCCGCAAAGGCTTTCAGCCCCTCTCGACGGTCTTCCGAGTCGAGAGCCCGCTGCGCAATCGGCATCTGCTTCGCCCAGCCTTCCTCGTCTTGCCAGTTGAGCGATTGGAAGACGATCTCCTTGCTCGCGGCCAAGGCTGTCGGACCATTCACCAGCAATGTCTCGGCGAGCTTGATCGCCTCTTCGAGCGCCTTGCCCGGCTCGGCGAGCCGGTTGACCACGCCGTGGCGCTCAAAGAAGGCCGCCTCCTTGAACGAACCGGTGAGCGCCAGCTCCATCGCCAGATGATAAGGCATGCGCCGCGGCAGGCGGAAAAGGCCGCCTCCGATGGCCACCACGTTATGCCGGACTTCGGGCAGTCCGAGCTTGGCATCGCGTGCTGCCACGATCAGGTCGCAGGCCAGACACATCTCGAAACCGCCACCGACGGCATAGCCTTCGACTGCCGCGATGACCGGCTTGCGCGGTGGCCGCTTCATGATGCCGAAACCACCGCGCGCCAGCTTGGCGCGCGGGCCACCTTTGGCCACCGCCTTGAGATCGGCGCCGGCCGAGAAATTGCCGCCGGCGCCAGTGATAACGCCGATGAACAGTTCGTCTTCATTGTCGAGAAGATCCATCGCCGCCGACATGGCTATCGAGGACTCGTCATCGAAAGCGTTCTTGGCTTCAGGGCGGTTGATCGTGACGACCAGGATGGGGCCACGCCGTTCGGTCAATACCCGCTGAGAGGGGTCCGTCATTCATTCCTCCTTTACAGACCGAACGTGAAGCCGCCGTTGACGCCGTACGTCTGCCCCGTCACCCAGCTGCTGGCGTCGGATGCGAGGAACAGAACCATGTTGGCAATGTCGGTAGGCTGGCCTGGTCGCCGAATGACGTAGTTGTTCATCATCTTCTTGTATCGCTCCGGGTCGGCCTTGAGACGCGCCTCGATAGCGGGCGTCAGCGTCGCGGCGATCGCCACACAGTTGGCCGTGATCTGGTATCGGCCCAGGGTCCGGGCGGTTGCGCGCATGAAACCCGCCGCGCCGGCCTTAGCCCCAGCATAGACCTCGAGGCCCGAGTCGCCGTAGCGGCTGGCTTCGGAGATGATCGTGATGATACGGCCTGGAGCGCCGCGCCCGATCATGCTTGGAATGCACGCGCTCGTGCAGTTGACCACGCCGTAGAAATTGACGCCGATGAAACTGTTCCAGGCGTCCGGTCCGGTCTCCCAGAAAGGCTTGCGCGTATCGGCATGCGGGGTTGCGCCGGCATTGCCCGCGTTGTTGACGAGGATGCCGACCTTGCCGAACGTCTCCTCGGTTCTAGCCACAGCCGCCTTCACGCTTTCCAGATTGGTGACATCGGCCTGCACCGCCAGCGCCTTACCGCCAGCAGCATGAATCTCCTCGACGACCTTTTCGGCGCGCTCGACCACAAAATCGTTCACGGCGACGCCACCGGCATTGTGAGCCGCCAGATGCAGTGCGATCTGCCGCCCTACGCCCTGCCCCGCTCCCGTCACGAAGGCGACTCGGCCGCCCAGATCCAGAATATCGCTCATACGCGTCGTTCCCTTCCTCTCCAGTACGGCTCTCTCAACTCCCGCTTCAGCAGCTTGCCCATGGTATTGCGCGGCAGCTCGGCGACGATCTCGACCGATTTCGGACGCTTGTAGGAAGCAAGATGCAGCTTGGCGTGTTCGACGATCTCCTCCGGAGCAGCGCTGGCGCCGGGTCTCAGCTCGACGAAGGCCTTCACCTGCTCGCCGAACTCGTCGTCGGGAATGCCGATCACGGCGACGTCCAGCACGGCTGGATGACGCAGCAGGCCGGCCTCGATTTCAGCGGGATAGAGATTCACCCCGCCGGAGATGATCATGTCCTTGGCGCGGTCGGTGATGAAGAGATAGCCCTCTTCATCCAGTCGACCGACATCGCCGACGCGGAAAAAGCCTTCGCCATCCAACGTATCGGCATCGAGCGGCTTCCCATTCAGATACTGAGCGATGGTGGCGGGCGTACGGACCCAGATCTCGCCCACCGAGTCTGCGGGCAGATCGGCTCCATTCTCGTCGCGTATGCGGATGTCGACATGCTTGTGAGCCAAGCCACTCGAGCCTGGCTTCAAGCGATGCATGCCCGGCGCAAGATGGCTGATCATGCCGGTTTCGGTCGCACCATATCCTTCGCCGAGCTTGCCTGCGCCGAAGTAACTGTCGATCCACTCCTTGAGCGCCGGCGGAACAGGGGCGGCCCCCACCCCCAACACGCGCAACGACGAGACGTCGTACTTGTCTAGCTCCTGCTGGGGAAGAGCAGCGATCCGCTTGTACATTGTCGGCACGCCCGTCCAGACCGTCACCTTGTGCGTGTCGACGAGCTTGAGCGTCGTCGCTGGATCGAAACGGCGCAGCAGTACAATGCAATTGCCCAACCGAAGGGCGCCCCACAGAGCCGCAGGACCCGCGCCATGATGCATCGGCAGCGTCAGCATCACGACGTCGCCCGGACGCTGCGGCCGCTTGCTGGCGACGTCCTGCAGATACTCCGCCGCCCTGCGATCCGTCTTCGCGACTTCACGAGTGTTCATGACCACGCCTTTGGGCAGGCCGGTCGTTCCCGATGTGTAGATCACAAGCGGCGGATCGCCAGCCGAGAAACGGGCGACCGGTGGCTCTTCGATCAAGCTCTGGAACGAGACGAAACCCTCGGCCGGCGTGTCAATCGACACGGCGAGCTTGATGTTCATTCCCTCGAATGCCAGCTTCAGAAGTGCCGGATCCGGATCGTCACAGATAAATACCGTGGCGCCGCTGTTGCCGAGCACGTACTGGGTTTCGGCCGCCGTCAACCGCCAGTTCAACGCCAGGAGCGAACAGCCGAGCTTGGCAAATGCTGACGAAAGAATAGCCCAATCGAGCCTGATCTGGGTCCGCAACACAACAATGTCGCCGCGCCGTACGCCATGTCGCTCCAACCCGGCCGCCACGCGGTCTGCTGCCTCATTCCAGGCGGCGTAGGTCAAGGACCGATCGCCTTCGATGATGGCCACGGCGTCGGGCTTTTCACGCGCCCAGTGCTCGATGGTTCCCGTCGTCACCGTCGTCATGCGGCAAGGCTCCGCTGCAATGACGAAACGTAGGAGTCCCGCAGAGCTGTAAGCTCGACCCGCTCCTGGTCGGTCGACCATTGCGCCACCGTCGCCCGCAAAGTGCCGAGGATCAGAACGGCCTGCGATGCGGGATTAATGTCATCGCGGATCTCGCCACGCTCGATTCCCTGCTTGATCATGGCGCGCAGACGTCCCACCGAGCGGACCGTCACCTGCTTCATCGGCTCCGCGAGAAGAGGTTCGGTGAGGGCCTCGGCAAGCGCAATCAGGAGCGCGCGGGTCGCGGCCGGGGTCCTCAGGGCGCCATCGAAGTACGATTTGACCGAGTGAAGCAGAGACTCGAGACCCGGATCCTTCGCTGAAGTTTGAGCCAGCCGGTTGGCGAAGCCATCGGCAATGTGGCTGGCGACCGCCGCAATCAGATCGCTCTTCGATCCGAAGTAGTGCCCCGGCAGACCGCGACTATAGCCTGCCGCCTCGCCGACATTTGCCAGGGTCGTTCCTTCGGTCCCGCGATCGGAGACTAGAGTGACCGCGGCCGCCAACAGACGGCGCTCTGCTTCAGTGCGGCGCTCGGCACGGCTGCGTCCAGATCCGACGGTCTCTTCTTGCTCGGCCTTCCCTGTACCGGGCACTGCCTGTTTGGATTTCGTATTGCTGGGTCCGGGCATTGCATCGAGCTCCAGGATCGTCTCTTGGCCGCAAGCACGCAGCCGTTTGAGCTTGCTGAATCGAAAACTATATGCTTGCTTATTGATTAGCAAGTCAAAATCGGATCGGGAGGAAATCGAATGAGCACGCCGGAGATCCTCAAACCAGCCTTGTACGCCGCAGAAGGCACCTCGACCCTGCCGGATCACCCGTCCCTCAGAGGCGGCAAGTGCCAGTGCGGCTATGTCTTCTTCCCACTACAAACCTATGGTTGCGAGGTCTGTGGGCGCACGGGCGATGCGCTTCAACCGATAGCCCTGAGCGGCGGCGGCACGCTGATCGCCTCCGCCACAGTCCACATCCATGCCGGCAGGACACCTCCTGCCAAAGCCGACGTCAAACCGCACACGGCGCCTTTCACGATCGGATCGATCAAGCTCGATGATGGGCCGACCGTGCGCACGCTGCTGGTCGATGTCGACGAGCGCGCGCTGAAGCCCGGTCAAAGGATGGTGAGCAAGCTGGTCTCTGTCGGCAGCGGCGCTCAGACGATCGTCGATCTCCGCTTCACCACAGCTTCCTGATCAACAGCAGGACCAGATCAAAATGGCCAAGACTCTCAAGGACCTTCGTCCCGTCTACGTCGTCGGCTTCGGCTGGCATCGCTATCAACCCCTCAGCGAGACGCCCTACGTCATGCTTGGCCTGCCGGCGATTCGCCAGGCCCTGTCCGACGCCGGAATCGCCTGGCCGGACGTCGAATCCTCCTACATCGGCACCGGCCTTCTCGGCATGGCCGCCGGTCGCGCGATGCTGAAGCACCTTGGCGCCACCGGGCGCCCGCTCGTGCATATCGAAAACGCATCGGCGTCCGGCTCTGCTGCTTTCCGGCATGCCTGCATCGAGGTCGCCGCCGGGATCGCCGACGTGTCGTTGGCCATTGGGGTCGACAAGCCGGGCGTGGTGCAGCGCGCTTTCACGAAGACAGGCATCGGCAACCTGGCCGACGACGCCATCGTGCCCTTCACCCATTTCGCCTTGCTCACCAACGAATACGCGCACAAGCAT
>CALROF020000092.1:0-24280 GCA_943369775.1 Reyranella massiliensis 521 | reverse complement strand
CTGCAGCGCCATCAGGAAATCCGATGCCGCGCGCACACCGCGCGCGAGCCCGTTCGGCAGGTCGAGTACGGTGGGTTTGCCTGCACCGGCACATAGCGCGATATGGTCGAAGCCCATGGCGAAGGCGCTCTCGACCGTCACTGTGCCGCCAAAGCGCACGCCGCCGAACATCGAGAACTCGGCGCGCCGTTCCAGAAGAAGCCGCACCATCTTCAGGTAATTCTTGTCCCAGCGCACGGTGATGCCGTATTCGGCGACGCCGCCGAAACCCGCCATCGCCCGCTCACCGAGATTCTCGCGCAAGGCCGCGACGTCCTTCACCGCCTCGAAGCCCGTCCGCGTGCCGTCCATCGCCACGCCGGATTGCGCTTCAGGCAACGGTTCGATCTTGAGCCCGTCGATACCGACCACCGTGTGGCCATCGTTCATCAGGTGATGCGCGAGGTTGAAACCGGCCGGCCCCAGACCCACGACCAGCACGGTGCGCCCCGTCGCAGGACGCGGAATCGGGCGGCGCAGATTGAGCGGATTCCACCGCGTGAGCAGCGAGTAGATCTCGAAGCCCCAGGGCAGACCGAGCACGTCCTTCAAGGTGCGGGTCTCGATCTGCGGGATGTCGACCGGCTCCTGCTTCTGATAGATGCAGGCCTTCATGCAGTCGTTGCAGATGCGGTGGCCGGTCGCCGCCAGCAGCGGATTGTCGACCGCCGCGATCGCCAGCGCGCCGACGGAGAAGCCCTCCGCCTTCAGGAGGTTCATCTCCGAAATCTTCTCTTCGAGCGGGCACCCTGCGAGGGTAACGCCGAAGGGCGACTTCTGGAACGCGCCGGTCTTGCGATCCCGCAAGCCTCGGGAACAGCTATCCTTGCCCTGGTTGTGGCACCAGATGCAGTAGTTCGCATGGTCGAGGGCGCGCACGAGGTCGAAGCCCTGGTCGGTGAGCGCAAAACCTTCGCGATGCCGCAGCAGCGGCCGCGGTAGCTTCATGCGGATGACGCCGTCGACCGTCTCGGTCTCGATCGGCACGAGATGCTCGAAGTCGAGCTTGTGCGGCACCTTGAACAGCGGCCCGTCGTGATGGCGCTTCTTGCCTTCGGGATGATGCAACGCCCAGGCGGCATATTCTGCAAAGGCCGTGATCTCGGGCGTAGGTGCCTCGACCTTGAACTCCGCGCCGACGAGATCGCGGACCGCGAGCGCGAAGGCAAGCTCCCACTCTTCCAGTCCTGCGGACGGCTCGACACCGAGTTTGACGTTGGCGGCGACGCTCGCGCCGTCGAGGGCCGCCGCAGCATCGGGCTTGATGGCGCGCGTGACGTAGCGCTGCACGAAGAGCCGCTTGCAATCATAGAGCGGCGCCAGGCGGCTGTGACGGCCGCGCAAAGCTGCAACTTCTTCACCGACGCCGAACAGGGTGCCGATGAAATCTTCGAGTGGTCGCGCCAGCTCGATCAGCAGATTCGATTCGTCCTTGGCAGCGAGCCCTTCGGGCGCGGCGCGTGCCGCCATCAGGCGGGCATGGCCCTCGATATTGGCGTCTTTCAGCCACGCAACGAACGCTGCATCGAGACGGCTCAGTCCCTCGCGATCGTAGAAGTCATTGAAGCTGAGCCCGAAGGTGACCGGCGGGGCCAGCGGGGACGCGATCATTACCGTATATCCGGATAGGGCGAGGGATGATGGTTCGTGCACGAACCGTTAAACAAGGTGCCCCGGAAGCGCAAGGCATCGCAAGTCATGCCGCCGATTAGCGACATTAATGCCAGATGACGGCGTAGCCCGCTTCACGCATGGTCCGCCTCGATGCAGCCCGTCCCTCCCTCCGTGCGCAATTGGCTGATCGTCGTTGCGGCGATGATTTTCTTCATGATCGTGATCGGTGCACTCACGCGCCTTACCGAGTCCGGCCTGTCGATGGTCGAGTGGCGACCGGTCACCGGCTGGCTGCCGCCGCTCTCCGATGCGGCCTGGCAGGCGGAGCTGCGGAAGTATCTTTCCTCGCCGCAGGGACGATTGGTGAATCATTCTTTCACCGTCGGCGAATTCCAAGAGATCTTCTGGCTGGAATACATCCACCGCCTGTGGGGACGGCTCATCGGCGTCGTGTTCACCCTGCCGCTCGCCTGGTTCTGGTGGCGGGGCGCCCTCAACGCGCATCTGAAGCCGAGACTTCTCGCGCTGCTGGTGGCCGGTGGACTGCAGGGCGCGCTTGGCTGGGCCATGGTGGCGTCGGGCCTGGTCGATCGGCCGGCGGTCAGTCACTATCGCCTGGCGGCCCATCTGCTGCTGGCGATCGCCCTCTATGCCTACACGGTCTGGCTGATCCTCGAACTGGGGCCGCAGGCTGCACGCCAGGACGATCCCAAGACGCGACGCAAGGCCAGCGCCCTCATCGGCTTCCTGTTTGTCGTACTGACCTGGGGCGCGTTCATGGCCGGACTGCGCGCGGGCACTGCGCACAGCACCTTCCCGACGATGTCGGGCCACTGGATCCCGCCCGGCCTGTTCGACCTTTCGCCCTGGTGGATCAACCTTTTCGAGAACGGCACGACCATACAGTTCATCCATCGCTGGCTGGCCAAGCTCCTGGTGCTAGGGGTGCTGGTGATGGCCTGGCGCGCGCCGCGGCCCGAGACGATGACCGCCGCGCTGATGGCCTTCCTCCAGCTGGGCCTCGGAATCGCCACGATCCTCACGGGCGTCAGTATCGGCATTGCGACTGCACATCAGGCGGGCGCGGTACTCCTTTTGACCACCCTGATCGTTGTCCGCCACCGAGCTATGCCTTCTCTGCAGCAGCCGGTCTCGGCTATTCTCCGGCGATGACCGGAACCACCGACCGGCCCTCTCCTCTTGCCACCCTGAAACGCCCCCCCGTACTGGCGGGGGTCGCTGTCGTGCTTGTTGCCGCCGCGGCTGGCGGTGCCTGGCTGACGCGGCCGGCCAACTACGCGGCGTCGCCCGTTGCCGCAAAGGCCGCGGATCCGGCGCAAGCCGCTTCGCCTGCAGCGGTCGCCAAAGTCGATCCGCCGCTTAGCGCGCCACCGCCGCCGACCAGCGCCGACTTCGGCGGCGCGGCCGTTGTCGACGTGAAGATCGTCGACGCGAGGGCCGAGGAAACGAAGCCCGTCGACACGAAGGCTGCCGAGTTAAAACCCGCCGACGCAAAGACGGATTGGGAGGTAATGCCGATCCGGGAACTGCGGACCAGGGCGGAGGCCAACGAGATTCTGGCCATGGAAGAGTTGGCGCGCCGGCTGCTGCAAGGCGTGGGTGTCACGAAGGATGCTCAGGCCGGCGCCGGCTGGCTTCTGAGGGCGGCACAGGCAGGCTCGACGCAGGCGGCTTTCAATGTCGGCGTGATGTACGAGCGCGGTTTCGTCGTCGAACGCGATTCCAGCAAGGCCATCGAGTGGTATCGCAAGGCCGTCGAAGCGGACATGCCGATGGCCAAGCACAACCTCGCCCTGCTGCTGCGTGATGGCAAAGGCGCCGCCCGCAACGGTAAGGAAGCCGTCGAGCTGCTGAAGTCGGCAACGCGTCAGGGCATGGTCGCCTCGATGTTCACCCTGGGCGACATTTACGAACGCGGCGATGCTGCACCGAAGGATCAGGCGGCTGCCCTGGCCTGGTTCACCATCGCCGCCGAACTCGACCGCCAGATGAACAAGGGCGAGGACACGCCGCTCTCCAAGACCTCGGGACAGCGCGCGCAGATCCTGCAGCGCCTTCTCACGCCTGCCGAGCTGGAGCGCGCGCAGCAGGTCGGCCAGGAGGAATTCAAGCAGATCGTCGAAGCTTTGCAGCCACCCAAGCCCGCTTCGCTTCCGCAATCCAGCGGACTGCCGCCGACGGCGCCGCAGATCGCCAGTGTCGATCCGCCCGGCTGGCCTCAAGCGGCCAACGAACAGGTGCGAGCCATCCAGCAGACCTTGTTCGACCTTAAACTTCTGCGCGATCCGCCGGATGGTGCCCTCGGGCCGATGACACGTACCGCAATCCGCGCCTTCCAGAAGAGCGCAGGGGCGCGGGAAACCGGCGAGCCCAGCAAGGAACTATACGTCGCGATGCGCATGGCACTGGCCAATCGCGATGTCGTCACGAATTCGCCGTTGCCGCTGCCGCCGAAGGCCGAGGAGAAGGCGGAGGCTCCCACCGCGGAAGCCAAGACCGAGCGGCCGGCAAACAGCATCGACCTCGGCAAGCCCGAGGCCCCGCCGCCGCCCCCGACCTCGGCCGATATCGTGCGGCCTACTCTGCCCGCCGATGCGACTTGGCCGGCAGCGCCCGTAGACCAGATCAAGGCTGTGCAGACGCTCCTGTTCGAACTCAATCTGCTGCGTGACACGCCCGACGGCGTGATCGGCCCAATGACCCGCACGGCGATCCGCGACTACGAGAAGACAGCCGGTCTCAGGATCACGGGCGAGCCTAGCAAGGCGCTGTTCGATTCGATGATGGAGCGCCGCCGCTCTGGAGCGCCTGCCAAGCCGTAAGGGTCAGCTCGTCACGAGCCGACCGGCGTGGCGCCACCAGGAAGGGGGCAAGCTCGCGGCTGCACGCCGTGCCATCTCGACAGTTTCGTAGAGGCCGAAGCACGTCGCACCGCTGCCACTCATCGCGGCATGAACGACGCCATCGCTGCCCCTCAGGGCCTGCAGGACGTTGGTGATTTCAGGCCGTAGCGAAACGGCAGCTTCGGTGAGATCGTTGCCACGCGAGGCGATCTCGCGGCCGAAGGCCGCAAGATCGGGCCAGGCTCCAGGCATGGGGCGTTCGGCCGAGAAGGTGGCCTGGCGCGCGGCGAAGACTTGCGGGGTCGGCAGGGGCAGCCCCGGATTGACCAGAAGGATTGCACACGCAGGCAGCCGGGGCGCCGGCGCCAGACGTTCGCCGACACCTGCGACTAGCGCCGGCCGGCCGGCCAGGCACATGGGCACGGCGGCGCCGAGTTCGGCCGCCAGATCGAACAACTCTTCCTCGGGCATCGCCACCCGCCACAGGTCGACCAGGGCCAGCAGCGCCGCCGCCGCGTCGGCCGAGCCGCCGCCCAGCCCCGCAGCGACGGGAATATGCTTGGTAAGACGAAGAGCGGCCCGCGGCGCCAGTCCCGCACGGCCTGCCAGCAGGCGCGCGGCTCTCAGGACGAGATTGTCGGCCTCGTCCTGAAGTGAAACAGCCCCCGGACCCGCAACTTCGAGCGACAGATCGGAGGCGGCACTCACGTCGATTTCGTCGGCAAGATCGGTGAAGGCAACCAGCGAATCGAGCAGGTGATAGCCGTCGGCCCTTCGACCGACGACGTTCAGCCAGAGATTGACCTTCGCTCGGGCGAGCGGCACCGCGCGATCAGCCGCCCTGCTTGGAATCGGCGGCCTTCTCGTAGACGGTTGGCTTGTCGTTGCCGGCGTTCAACCCGTTCACCAGCTTGTCCTGGATGATCGGCACACGATCCTTGTCAGGCTTCTGGTTAGACGCGCGTTCCCATTGGAAGCGTGCCTCCCGGCGACGGCCGACATGCCAGTAGGCATCGCCGAGATGTTCGGCGATCGTCGGGTCCTCGCCCTTCTGCTCGGTCGCCCGCTCCAGCCAGTCGACGGCCTTGTCATACTGGCCGAGGCGATAGAAGGCCCAACCCACACTGTCGGTGATCGAGCCATCGTCAGGCCGAAGCTCGGTCGCCCGCTCCAGCATCTTCATACCTTCCTCGAGCTTCATCCCCTGGTCGATCCAGCTATAGCCAAGGTAGTTCAGGACATAGGGCTGCTCGGGCGAGAGCTCGAGCGCCTTCTTCATGTCGAGCTCGGCCTTCGGCCACTGCTTGGTGCGCTCAAGCGCAATGCCGCGGCCGAAATAGACCTGCCAGTGACGCTCCTCCGGATTGCGCAGGCGCGCGATCGCCGTGTCATAGGCCGTCACGGCATCGGCATAGCGTTCCTTGGTGCGCAGCAGGTCGGCCAGGGTAAGGGCTGCGTCGATGCGGGTAGGCTTCTCCGCCACCAGAGCCCGCAGCCGGCTGACCGCCTGGTCGAGCTTGTCTTCCTGGGCATCGAGCGCGGCCGTGCGCAGACGCGCTTGCCAGTAGAGCGGCGAGTTGGGTCCGATCTTGCCAAGCGCCGCAACGGCCTTCGGGACCTGACGGAACTGCTCGTAGAGGCCCGCGATCATCAGCCAGGCGAAATCCTGGTCGGGCTTCAAGGCGGTTGCGAGCTGGTAGAAGATCAGCGCCAGGTCCGTGCGCTGGTTGCGTTGATCCGCGGCCAGGATGCCACCGATGTCGAACAGGATCTCTGCAATGCCGGCAGCCGGCGACGGCGGCTTGGGCATCGGCGCGTTGGGCGCAATCAGCGCATCGACGACAACGGCGTCGCTGTACTTCTCGGCATAGTTCTTCAGCAGCTCGCGTGCATCGGCATCCTTGCCGAGCCGGCGCAGCCCGTCGGCCACCGCGATCGTGGTGCGCAGACCATTGCGGTCGAGCGTCATGGCGCGGCGATACTTCGCCTCGGCCGCGGCCTTGTCGCCTGCCATCTCGTCGATCTGCGCCTCGATGACCAGCGACGGCGCTTCCGCCCGCTCGCCCGCGGCAGGCTTCAGGCGTGCGAGATGGGCCCGAGCAGCGGCGAAATCCTTCTCACCGGCCTTCAGCCAGGCCATCACGTACTCGCGCAGCGCACCGAGCTGGTTCTCGGCCCCGATGCGGCCCAACTGACGCTCGGCGGCGCGATAGTCGCCCTTCTTGATCGCCTCGACGGCCAGAACGAGGTTGGCGAAACCGTCACCCGGACGGGTGGCAAGAACTGCCGGCGCAAGCAGGGCGGCCTGGTCGATGCGACCGGCATACATACGCAGCCGGAAGACTGCGTAGATCCTCTCGGGATCGTTGGGCGTCAGTGCCAGCGCCTGATCCAACTGATCCGCGGCGACGTCGTAGTCGTGATCCTGCTCACCGACGCGAGCTGCCAGGTAGCGACCCGCCAGTGAGATCGGCTGGAGGCGGGTGCCGGGTTGCGCCTGCGACGGCGGCTTGGACTGTGGCCGGTTACCCTGCTGGGCCTGGCCGGCGAGCGGGAAGAAGGACAGCAGCGCTGCGGAGAGCAGCACGAGGGGAATGCGTCGCATGCGTCTCACATGTTGGGGTAATTAGGTCCGCCGCCTCCTTCGGGCACGGACCAGTCGATGTTCTGTGCAGGATCCTTGATATCGCACGTCTTGCAGTGCACGCAGTTCTGCGCGTTGATCTGGAAGCGCGGCTGGCCATTGTCGGCCGTCACCACCTCGTAGACGCCCGCCGGGCAGTAGCGTTGCGCCGGCTCGGCATAAAGCGGCAGGTTAACCGCGATCGGGATCGACGGATCGCGCAGCTTCAGATGAACCGGCTGGTCTTCCTCGTGATTGGTGTTCGACAGGAACACCGAGGAGAGCTTGTCGAAGGAAATCACGCCGTCGGGCTTGGGATACTGGATCGGCTGGAACTCGCTCGCCGGCCGCAGAGTTTCATGATCTGCCTTGTGATGGCGCAGGGTCCAGGGCAGGCGGATGCCGAGATCGTGCAGCCACATGTCCATGCCGCCATAGAGCGTGCCGAGCGTCGTGCCCCACTTCAGCGCGGGCTTCACGTTGCGGACCTTGTCGAGATCCTTCCAGATCCACGACGCCTTGAGCTTCACCGGGTAGGCGATCAGCTCGTCGCCGCCGGTCTTGCCCGCCGCCAGCGCTTCGAAGGCCGCTTCGGCCGCCAGCATGCCGCTCTTCACGGCATTATGGCTGCCTTTGATGCGCGGCACGTTGACGAAGCCTGCAGAGCAGCCGATCAGCGCACCGCCCGGGAAGGTGAGCTTCGGCACCGACTGCACACCGCCTTCGTTGATGGCGCGCGAGCCGTAGACCAGACGCTTGCCGCCCTTCAAGTACTTGGCGACATCGGGGTGCGTCTTGAAGCGCTGGAACTCGTCGAACGGAGAGAGATAGGGATTCTCGTAGCTGAGATGCACCACGAGGCCGATGGCGACCAGATTGTCGCCGAAGTGATACATGAACGAGCCGCCTGAGCTGCCGGTCTCCGACAGCGGCCAGCCCTGCGAATGGACGACCAGGCCCTTGCGGAAGTTGGCCGGATCGACCTGCCAGAGTTCCTTGATGCCGATGCCGAACTTCTGCGGATCGACGCCATCGCGCAGGTCGAACTTGGCCATCAACTGCTTGGCCAGCGAACCGCGGACGCCCTCGCCGATCAGCGTGTACTTGGCATGCAGTTCCATGCCCGGCGTATAGCTGTCCTTGTGGGTACCGTCCTTGGCGACGCCCATGTCGCCGGTCGCCACGCCCTTCACCGAGCCGTCGTCGTTGTAGAGCACTTCGGCCGCGGCAAAGCCCGGATAGATCTCGACGCCCAGCGCCTCGGCCTGCTGGCCGAGCCAGCGGCAGACGTCGCCCAGGCTCACGATGTAGTTGCCGTGGTTGTTCATAAGTCGTGGCAGCAGGAAATTGGGGAAGCGGTAGGAACCGCTCTTGGTGAAGAACAGGAACTGGTCGTCCGTGACCTGCGTCTCGAGCGGCGCACCCTTCTCTTTCCAATCCGGAATAAGTTCGTTCAGGCCGATCGGATCGACCACGGCGCCCGAGAGGATGTGGGCGCCAATTTCCGAGCCCTTTTCGATCAGGCAAACCGACACTTCGTGATTGCGCTCTGCCGCGAGCTGCTTCAGACGGATCGCCGCCGACAACCCGGCAGGACCGCCGCCCACGATCACAACGTCATATTCCATAGCCTCGCGCGTCATACCTGTCTCGCTCTGCAGTGCCTTTTCCTGATGGACGCGCGCCTGTTGGGCGGCAATCCTTTGATTTAGATAGCCTGTCGGGGGCAGGATCGCCACCCGCTGAGAGGGGGAATTCCCGTGGCAGAGTTGACCGGTATTGAGAGCAAGATCTTCTCTGCACGTGATTATCGCCTCGAAAGTGGCCAGACTTTGCCCGTCCTTGAGCTTGCGTACGAAACGTACGGAACGCTCTCGCCGGCCAAGGACAACGCCATTCTGGTCGTGCACGGCTACACGTCGAGCCATCACGCAGCAGGCAAAAATGCCTCCGGCAAGCAGGGACGCGGCGTCCCCGAGGGTTCCGCCGGCTGGTTCGACGGCCTGATCGGTCCGGGCAAGGCGATCGACACCGAACGCTATTTCGTTGTCTCGGTGAACGCGCTGGGCTCGGCGCACGGCAGTTCCGGCCCCAACAGCACCGATCCCGGCACCGGCAAGGCCTACGGCCCGACCTTCCCGGAGATCACGCTGCGCGACATGGTGGCCAGCCAGAAGCTGCTGGTCGATTCGCTCGGACTGAAGAGTCTCGTCGCCGTGGTCGGTCCCTCGATGGGCGGCTTCCAGTCGTTCCAGTGGGCCGCGTCCTTCCCCGGCTTCATGAAGGGCATCGCCGCCTCCGTCACCTCGCCACGCGCGCCCGGCCGCCTCGGCGGCCTCGAAGCACTGCAGAAGCGCCTGGCCGGCGATCCAAACTGGAACGGCGGCTGGTACTACGAGAATGGCGGCATTCCAGGCACTCTGGAGCAGATCCGCTACGAGACGCTGCTGAACTATGGCCAGGGCGAGGCCGAAGCCAAGGTCGCGGCCAAGAGCTGGGCGAAGATCTACGACGGCCATTCGCTGGTCACCCTGCGGCGCGCGATCGACGGGTTCGACATCACCAAGCAGTACGACCAGCTCAAGAAGACCAAGGTCCTGTACGTCATCTCCAAGACCGACAAACTGTTCGACCTCACCGACTGCGCCGCCCACGCGCTCGACATGCGCAAGGCCGGTGTCGACCTCACCTATGTCGAGATGCCCTCGGACAAGGGACACATGGCGAGTCACGCCGATGCCGCGGTGTGGGCGCCGATTCTCGGCGCTTTCCTGAAGCGCCTGCACTGAGCCGCCCGCCGTGACCGACGTCTCCCTGGCGCCCGACACTGCGGCAGCCCTGCTCCGCTGGTACGTCGATCAGGGGCTCGACGAGGCAATCGGCGAGGACGCGGTCGACCGATTCGCGCTGCCGCCCCCTGCTGCCGCCGCAGCCTCTGTCACTCCCATGGCTGCGCCGGCCGCAACGCCACCGGCGCCGACTCCCATCCGCCCGGCGTCACCGCCGCCTCAACGCGCGCCGGTGCCTCTCGAGTCACCGCAGCTCGTAGAGGATGCACGCGAGGTTGCCCGAAGGGCGACCAACGTCGCCGAACTCGAAGCCGCAGTGCGCGCGTTCGAAGGCTGCGCGCTGAAACGTACCGCCAAGAACACGGTGTTCGCCGATGGCGTCGTCGGCGCGCCGGTGATGATCGTCGGCGAAGCGCCAGGTGCCGACGAGGACCGGCTGGGCAAGCCTTTCGTGGGCGTGAGCGGCCAGCTCATGGACCGCATGTTCGATGCCATCGGCATGAGCCGCGAGCGCGACCTCTACATCACCAACATTCTCTTCTGGCGCCCGCCCGGCAACCGCACGCCGACCTTGGCCGAGCAGGCGATCTGCCTCGCCTTCACGCGCCGCCACATCGAGCTCGCCAAGCCGAAGCTCGTGGTGCTGGCGGGCGGCACGGCCGTAAAGGCGGTGCTCGACACGACCGAGGGCATCACGCGCCTGCGCGGCAAGTGGGCGACCCTGCGCCTCGATGACGGCACCGAAGTGCCGGCACTTCCGACCTTCCATCCGGCCTATCTGCTGCGCACACCGGCGAGCAAACGGCAAAGCTGGTGGGATCTCCTGTCGGTAGACAAGAAGCTGAAAGAACTGGGTGCGAGGTAGGTCTCTAAGCCGGTTTCACCTGCACACCGCTGTCACGGATCAGTTTGCCCCACCGCTCGTACTCGGCGTGGATGAAAACGGCGAATTCCTGTGACGTGCTGCCTACGGTCGTGGCGGCAAGCGGAGCGAGCTGCTGCTTGACCTCCGGCATGCGTGCGATCGCCGCGACGTCGCCGCTGAGCTTGGCGACGATGGCGGGCGGCATCTTGGCCGGACCCAGCACACCATACCAAGCCGAAGCTTCGTAGCCCTTCACGCCGGCTTCGGCGACCGTCGGCACGTCCGGCAGACCTTCGAACCGCGTCGCCGTGGTGACACCAATTGCTCTCAGGGCGCCGCTGCGGACATGAGGCAGGAAGGAACTCGCATCGCCCAAAGACACGTTCACCCGGTTCTGCAGCAGGTCGGGGATCATGGGAGCGACGCCAGCATAGGCCACATGCTCGAAGCGCACCTTGGCCATGCTTTCGAACAGAAGCGCCGCGAGATGCGGAGACGAACCGACGCCCGCCGTGCCGCAATTGAGGCGGCCCGGATTCTTCTGCGCATAAGCGATCAGCTCGGCAATGGAATGAATGGGTTGGCTCGGATGAACGACGACAAGCATCGCGACCGTCGCGAAAAGGCTGATCGGCGTGAAGTCGTTCAACGTGTCGTAAGGCATGTTGGGCAGGAGATGCGCATTAGTGGCGCTCGTGCCGATCGTGCCCAGCAACAGCGTGTGGCCGTCGGGAGCGGCTTGAGCGACCGCTGCGGCGCCGATGGAGCCCGACGCCCCGACCTTGTTTTCGACGATAACGGGTTTGCCCCATCGCTCGCCCAACCTTTGGGCGACGATGCGCGCGCACGTGTCCGTGGCGGCACCGGGTGCAAACGGTGCGATCACCTTGACCTGTTTGGACGGATAGTCCGGTGTCGCGAATGTCGAACGGCCACCGGCCAGAACGGCGGCAGCCGCCGTCAGGCCCCCTACGAGCCCACGTCTCGTCGTCATGTGATTCCTCCCGATTTATTGGTTTTTCAGGCGACCGCGGCCAGCATCTGCATCAACGCCTCACGGTCGTCGGTGCGCGTGGCAGCGGGTTCCAGAACACGACCGGTCACCTCGCCCTGGAGCGAGCAACGCAACATCAGGCGCGGCTGACGCTGATCGAAGTCGGGCAACGCGATGTGCTGCGTGCACCGATTGTCCCACATCACCAGATCGTTGACGGTCCAGCGGTGGCGATAGATGAACTCCGGCGACTCCGCGTGTTCGTTCAGAAAGCCGAGGAGCGCCGCACTCTCTCCATCCGACAAGCCGATGATGCCGCGGATGCGCTGGCCAACCAGCAACGACTTGCGCCCGGTCTCTGGATGCGTCTGGACGATCCTGTGCGCCACCGGCGGATTGCGGCGCTTCATCTCCGCGACCTTCTCCGGGTCGCGCTGTTCCAGCCCCTTGACCAGCGAAGCGTCGTGGATCGCCTCCATGTCGTCGATGAAAGCCCGCATGCGAGCGCTCAGCGTCTCGTGGGCGAGGTACATGTTGGCGAACATCGTATCGCCGCCCACCGGCGGTTTTTCTCGACACAGCAGGAGCGCACCCTTTGCCGGCCGCGACGTGAAGGTCAGGTCGGTGTGCCAGTTGCGGCCGGTGTTGCGAGTGTCCGACGGTTTGCCGTCGATGAGCTTGTTGGTGACCAGCAGGATCTCGCGATGGTCGGGGTGCGTGTAGCGCGGCTGGAACTCGTGCTTGTCGAGTTCGCCGAAGCACCGCGAGAAGGCGATCTGCTCCGTGGTCGAAAGATTTTGGCCGGGAAACACCAGCACCAGGTGGCGCAGCCACGCCTCGTTGATGGCGTCCTTCATGGCCGGCTCGATCGGCCGGCGCAGATCCACACCGGTGACTTCGGCCCCCAGCGCGTAGCCGATCGGCTTCACCTGAAGCGTGCTCATGCATTCCCTCCTTCAGTTGGCGCACTATTGCCGATTGTCGATTGTCTGACAATAATCAATCTGACAAATTGTGATACGGTCACGCCGTGCCCCCCACCGCCCCCTCGATGCCGATTCCTCTCGGCAAGGCCGTCAAATCGCTCCCCGAACTGCTGGCGGAGCGCATTCTCGAGGACATCATGTCCGGCCGCCTGCCTGCGGGTGAGCGACTGAAGGAAATCGCGCTGGCGGAAGAACACGCCGTGAGCCGGGCCACGGTGCGTGAGGCGCTGATCGCCCTCGCGAAGCTGGGCTATGTCGAGCAGGTCCCGCGCTTCGGCGCGCGCGTGGCGCCCTTCGCGAAGGACGACGTCTTCCACCTTTTCGAGATTCGGGCGGCCCTGCTGGCGATTGCCGCGCGCAACTGCGCGCTCGATCCAACGGCGCCCCGCGAGAAGCTGACGGAACTCACCGGCGAGATGGAGCGGCTTGCCGCGGATCCCGACACGCCCGCGCAAATTTTCTCGGAGCGTTCCGTCGCCGCCCAAACGCTGTTGATCAATGCGAGCGGCAACGGCCGGCTGCCGGCGCTGTACGATCATCTCTCCGACATCAGCAGCTGGCGCATGATCCGGGGACGCGCCACGAGCTTTCTCAAAGCCGAACGCCGCCTGGAGGCCGCCAGGGATTGGCGGGCCATCGAACGCGCGATCAATACCGGTGATGCGGGTGCGGCCGAAGCGGGTGCCCGACTTTTGTTCGCGCACTCTTCGGCGGCCGTGAGGGCCGAGCTTCAGAGCGCGGAGTGAGGCGTCGAGAGGCCTTAGCTCCTCGTTACTTCGCCAGTTTCTTCTTCAGGAAGAATTTCTGGTGGCCGGGCGGAAAGTCGTCGAGCGTGGCGAAGAGCTCGTAGCCACGCCTCTCGTAGAACGGCCGGGCCTGAAATGAATGCGTGTCGAGATACGCCGAATGGCAGTTGCGATCGCGGGCGTAATCCTCGGCGGCATCCATCAAGCGCGTCGCATGGCCCTTGCCGCGTAGCGCCTCGTCGACCCACAAGGTGGAAATGAAGAGCCAGTCGCTCCAGACGTAGCCCAGCAGACCACCGAGGGTTTCGTTCTTCTCGCCCTTCAGGAAGATGTAGCAGGGATAGTAGTCGGACTTGCCTGTCTGGCTCGAATTGAACATCGAGAGACGGTCGCGCACATAGGTGGCCGCGCGCTCATTGTCGGGATCGAAGACGAGTTCGATCTTCTCGTCCATGTCAGGCCTCAGCGCATTGCCGCGCGCTGGCGCACCAACGCGAGCACGGTACGCCCGATCGGCATGTCGACGCCGACCCATTCCGACATTTCTACGATGGCGCCCAGCAGTGCCTCGATTTCGAGCGGGCGGCCACGTTCGAGGTCCTGCAGCATCGACGTCTTGTGCGCGCCGACCTCGGCGCCGCCCGCGATGCGCTTGTCGACGTTGATGGCGAACTTCACACCGAGCTTCTCGGCCACCTGCTGGCCCTCGACCATGAGCGCGCGGCAGACGGCATGCGTGCCGGGCTCGGCAATCAACCGGTCGAGCGGCGCCGTCGTGAGTGCACTCAGCGGATTGAACGCCATGTTGCCCCAGAGCTTGACCCAGAGTTCGTCGCGGATGCGCGGCCGCACCGGTGCCTTGAGGCCCGCCTTGATCAGCAGCTCTGACAGCCTGGTCGCGCGTTCGCTGCGGCTGCCGTCGGGCTCGCCGAGGGAGAAGCGATCGCCGTAGGTATGTTCGATGACGCCCGGCTCGACCACGTCGGCGGCCGGATAGACGATGCTGCCCAGCACCTGCGAAGGCGGCAGGCCCGCGGTGAGCTTGCCCTCGGGATCGACCGACTCGATGCGCCGGCCGTCGAAGTCACCGCCGAGCTTGTAGGTGTACCACCAGGGTACGCCGTTGATGGCCGCCACGATGGTCGTGTTCGGTCCGATCAGCGGCGCGAGCTGCGCCATCGCCGGCAACAACGAATGCGCCTTGAGCGTCAGCACCAGGTAGTCCTGCGGGCCGATCTCCTTGGGATCGGTCGCCACGCGCGGGCTCACGACGGTCTCCTGTCCTTCGCTTAGGAGGGTCAGGCCCTTGGTCCGCAGAGCATCGCCATGCGGCCCGCGTGCCACGACGGTGACCGGCGTGCCGGCCATCTCGAGCTTGGCGGCCATGAAGCCGCCAATGGCGCCGGCGCCGAAAACGCAGATCGAGGTCACAGCTTCTCCGTCAGGCCGTCGCTTCGCCGAGGCCGAGCTTGGCGGCAAGGCCGATGCGCTGCAGTTTGCCGGTCGCTCCCTTCGGGATCTCGGCCACGAACACGACCTTGCGCGGCACCTTGAAGTCGGCGACGTGCTTGGCCACGAAGTCGCGCAGCTCGCGTTCCGTGCATTCGGTACCACCGCGCAGCACGACAACGGCGCCGACCTCTTCTCCCAGCTTGGGATGCGGGATGGCGAAGGTCACGCACTGCTCGACCGCCGGGTGGTCCATCAGGATGACGTCGATCTCGATCGGGCTGATCTTCTCGCCGCCGCGGTTGATGATCTCCTTCAGGCGGCCAGTGAGGAACAGGTAGCCGTCTTCGTCGAAGCGGCCCTGGTCGCCCGTGCGGAACCAGCCGTCGGCGAAGGCTTTAAGGTTGGCATCCGGGTTGTTGTCGTAGCCCGCCGTCACGTTCGGCCCCTGAATCACGACCTCGCCGATCGTGCCCTGCGGCAGCATGTGGCCCGCATCGTCCATGATGGCGATCTTCGGGCCGGCCGCCAGGCCGACAGCGCCCGGCTTGCGCTTGCCGGGCGGCAGCGCATTCGACGCCATCTGATGGCTGGCCTCGGTCATGCCGTAGGCCTCGATTACCGGGCACTCGAACGCCGCCTCGAGCTCGGCCATGACCTGCGGCGGCAGCGAGGCCGACGAGGAGCGGATGAATCGCAGCTTGGCGGCCTTGGCCGCTTCGACATGGCTGCGCAGGCGGCCGAGGATCGCCTGATGCATGGTCGGCACGGCCGTGTACCAGGTGGGCTTCACTTCCTCGAGCCAGGCGAAGAAGCGCAGTGCGTTGAAGCCCGGCGTGCACGACACCGAAGCGCCGGCGCCCAGCGACGACAAGGTCGCGGCAATCAGGCCGTGGATGTGGAACAGCGGCATGATGTTGAGGCAACGGTCCGCCGGCGTGAGCGCCAGCGACTTCCCGATGTGACGCGCCGAGGCGGCGAGGTTCGCCGTCGACAGCGGCACAATTTTGGGCCGCGCCGTCGTGCCGGACGTATGCAGGACCAGGGCGATCTCCTCGCCTGTCGACGTGCCGGGCTTGGCCGCCTTGGCGGGCTTCAGCGTCGAGACGTCGAGCGTGAAGGTGCCAGCCGGCGCATCGGGCGTCGGCACCAGTTCCACGATCGGCACGCCGACCTTCTCGGCAACCGCACGCACGGGGCTGTCCATGCCCTGCTGCACGATCACCGCCTTGGGCTTGAGATCTTCGAGATAGAACTCGAACTCTTCGCCGCGGTAGGCCGGATTCAGCGGCGCCGACGTCGTGCCCGACGCCACGGCGATGAACGAAGACGCCATCTCCGGCCCGTTGTGGACGACCATGGCGACGCGATCGCCGCGGCCGATGCCGACACTGTTCAACGCAGCGAGTGTGTCGTCGGTGAGCTTCTTGAGACCGGCGTAGCTGAGCCAGTCACGTCCCGGTGCGCCAATGGCCGGCGCATCCGCCTTGCCGGCCGAAGTGACTTCGTAAACGTTGTTGACCATCGTCTGTCCCTCAGGCCGCAGCCTTCTTCTCGTCGGCAATGATGCGGTCGTATGCCGGCAGGGTCAGGAACTCGTAGAACTGCGGCTGCTCGACCAGGTCGATCATGAGCTGGGCGGCATCCTCGTAACGACCCTTGGCGTAGTTCTCTTCGCCCATCTGCGCCTTCACCTTGTCGTTCTCCTCGCGCACGATCTCGCGCACGAGCTCCTTGGTGATGGCGCGGCCGTCGTCGAGCTTCTGGTTGTGGCGCACCCACTGCCAGACCTGCGCGCGGCTGATCTCGGCGGTGGCGGCGTCTTCCATCAGGTTGAACAGCGGCACGCAGCCGATGCCGCGCAGCCAGGCTTCGACGTAGCCGATGCCCACGGCCACGTTCTGGCGCAGGCCCGCCTCGGTCTTCGGACCCGACGGCATCTGGATCAGGTCGGCCGGCGTGACGTTCACGTCCTGCCGCTTGCGCGCGATCTGGTTGGCTTCCTTCATCACCGCGTCGAACTCGGCCTTGGCGATCGGCACCAGGCCGGGATGGGCGACCCAGGTGCCGTCGTGGCCGTCACCGGCCTCGCGCTTCTTGTCGGCGTGCACGCGGCCCATCGCCTCGTCGTTGGCCTTGGCGTCGTTCTTGATCGGAATCTGCGCCGCCATCCCGCCCATCGCATGCACTTCGCGGCGATGGCAGGTCTTGATAACGAGCTGGCTGTAGGAACGCAGGAAGTGCGAGGTCATGCCGACCGTGCCGCGATCCGGCAGCACCGCCCACTCCTGTTCGCGGAACTTCTTGATGAAGGAGAAGATGTAGTCCCAACGGCCGCAGTTCAGCCCGGCCGAGTGGTCCTTCAGCTCCCACAGAATTTCGTCCATCTCGAAGGTGGCAAGGATGGTCTCGATCAGCACCGTGGCCTTGATCGACTTCTGCGGCACGCCGAGCGCGTCCTGCGCATGGACGAACACGTCGTTCCAGAGACGCGCTTCGAGATGGCTCTCCATCTTCGGCAGGTAGAAGTACGGGCCGGTGCCGCGCGACAGCGCTTCCTTGGCGTTATGGAAGAAGTAGAGACCGAAATCGAACAGCGAGCCCGACATCGGCTGGCCATCGACCGTGACGTGCTTCTCGAGCAGGTGCCAGCCGCGCGGACGGACGAACAGTACGGCGGTCTTGTCGTTCAGCTTGTAGGACTTGCCACTGTTGGGATCGACATAGTCGATCTCGCGGCGCACCGCGTCGGCGAGATTGAATTGGCCTTCGACCATGTTGGCCCAAGTCGGCGTCGAGGCGTCCTCGAAGTCGGCCATGAAGACATTGGCGCCGCAGTTCAGCGCATTGATGATCATCTTGCGATCGACCGGTCCGGTGATCTCGACGCGGCGATCCAGGATGTCCTGGGGCAGCGGCGCCACCGTCCAGTCGCTCTCGCGGATCTTCACCGTCTCCGGCAGGAAGTCGGGCTTCTCGCCGGCATCGAGCCGCTTCTGGCGCTCGACGCGAGCGGCCAGCAACTCCTCGCGGCGCGCGTTGAACTTGCGCTGCAGGTCGACAATGAACGCGACAGCCTCCTTGGTGAGCACCTTTTCGAAGCCGGGCTTCATTGCGCCGTCGATCGAAACACCCGCCGGAAGGTCCAGAGCCGTCATTTCATTTCCCCTTGAAACCGTTCGAATCACTGCGAAGGGGCGATTTACCGCCTTGAGGCCCTACCCGGCAAGGCGCTACGAGGGAGCATGGACGCTGCTTTTATCGTCGACTGGCTGAATCTGCTGCTGCGATGGGCTCACATGATCGTAGGCATTGCCTGGATCGGAGCGTCTTTCTACTTCATCTGGCTGGATAACCACCTGCACAAGCCGCTCGATCCGGCCGACATCGCCAAGGGCATCGGCGGCGAGGTTTGGGCGGTCCATGGCGGCGGCTTCTATACCGCCAAGAAATTCGCCCTAGCCCCCGAGCGCCTGCCCCCGGAACTGCACTGGTTCAAGTGGGAAGCCTACACGACCCTGATCACCGGCTTCTTTCTGCTCTGCCTCGTCTACTATTACGGTGCGGAAGTCGCCCTGATCGACCCCTCGGTCATGGAACTCAGCAAGCCCGCCGCGATCGCCATCGGGCTCGGGTTCCTGGTGTTGGGCTGGCTGGTCTACGACTGGCTCTGCCGGTCTGCCCTGGGCCAGGACGATGTCGTCCTGGGAGGGCTGCTGTTCCTCTATTGCATCGCCTCGGCCTGGGCGCTCTGCCACATCTTTTCCGGCCGCGGCGCCTACATCCACTTCGGCGCGATGCTGGGCACGATCATGGTGCTCAACGTCTACTTCGTGATCATTCCCGGCCAGCGCGAGATGGTGAAGGCCAAGGAGGAAGGCCGGCCGCTCGATCCGAAGTACGGGCTGATGGGCCGCCAGCGCTCTGTCCACAACACCTATTTCACGCTGCCTGTGCTGTTCACGATGATCAGCAACCACTATGCCGGCCTCTACGGCCACGAGTGGAACTGGGTGCTGCTGATCCTGATCTCCGTGGCCGGCGCGCTTATCCGCGTGTGGTTCGTGCAGCGCCACAAGGGCAACGCCAATCCGCTGGTGCTGGCATCGGGTTTCGTGTTCATCGCCTTCACCGCCCTGCTCGCCCTGCCGCGGCCGAGCGCCGATGGCGGCGGCCCAGTCGCCTTCGACCAGGTGCAGCCCATCATTCAGGCGCGCTGCGTCTCCTGTCACGCTGCCAAGCCCACGCAGGAAGGCTTCCTGGCGCCACCCAAGGGTATCCTGCTGGAGACGCCGTCGCAGATCCACGCCATGGCGGCCGCCATCAACCAGCAGGCCGCCGCCTCGCGGGTCATGCCTCCCGGCAACCTGACCCAGATCACCGATGCAGAGCGCCGCATGATTGCGCGGTGGTTCAAGGGTGGCGCACAATAGCGGAATGAATGTCCACACCGGCGGCCTGCCGTGGCGTCGTCTCCTGACGGCGGCCTTGGCGGCGGTCGCGATCTTTCTCTACTGGTTCCAGGTCAGTGACCGCAGTGCCGGAGAGGCCGCGCGCAATACTACCGTTACAGAAGCGCGCGAACCCGCGTCAGCCACGGGCGGCTGGGGCGCCAGCGTCGGCTTCGCCGACTCGCGACGTCTCGATGAGCATTTCGAGAAGCATGGCGCGGAGTTCGGCCGCATCACCAAACAGGACTACTTGAGGCAGGCGCAACTCCTGCGCGATGCCCGCGTTGGCGGTCCGATCCTGGAGACGGTGCGCGCCGACGGTGTGACGACCCGCTTCGACAAGCAGACAGGAGCGTTCATCGCATTCAACCCCAATGGCGTGATCCGCACCTTCTTCAAACCGAACGACGGCGAGCGATACTATCGCCGGCAGGCCGAGCGAGGTCGCGGATGATGCCGCCGCCCCCTCCCGGCCCCCCCGACGTGGCCGATCTCTGCGAATTGATCGACCAGTGGACGACCTTCACGGCCGATCTCGAGCGGCAGGGTTACAATTTCGACCTCGACAACTGGCTGAACGATGTCGACGTCCGCGAACTGATCCTCGAGGCGCTGCCCATGTTCAGCCGCGAGGAGATGGGCGATCACGCGCTGAAGCTCGATGAAGCCGACAGGGTCTTCATATCGGCAACGCGAGACTTCAAGCGCTGCGTCTGGGGTCACGGCACGGCGCGCAAGGAGAAATGGACCGCACAGAAAAACTGGTGGTACTTCCGCACACCGAGGCGGTCCAACGCCCAGCTTGAAGACGAACTCGCGACCGTTAGATAAGACGGTGTCATGAGCACCTCAAAAATCGTGGTCGAGACCCAGGGTCCGGTCACGACGATCACCATCAATCGGCCGCAGGCCAAGAACGCCCTCGACAACGAAGCGGCGCACGGTCTTGCCGATGCACTGCATGCCTTCGAGGCCGACCCGCAGGCGAAAGTCGCCGTGCTGACAGGCGCTGGCGGCGCCTTCTGCGCGGGGGCCGATCTCAAGGAACTGGGCGGTGGCACGGACTACTTTCCGTGGGCCGGCAGCGCCGACGGGCCGTTGCGTGCGCCGCTTGCCAAGCCGGTGATTGCCGCCATCGAAGGCCATGCCTGCGCCGGCGGCCTGGGCGTGGCGCTGTTCTGCGATATCCGCATCGTCGATGAAACGGCGTCCTTCGGCGTGTTCTCGCGCCGCTGGGGCGTGCCGATGAGCGACGGCACCACCGTGCGCCTGCCGCGCATCGTGGGCCAGGGGCGCGCCATGGACATGCTGCTGACCGGCCGCGCCGTCGGCGCCGACGAGGCCATCACTATTGGATTGGCCACCCGCAAGGTGGCGCGCGGCACGACACGCGCCGAGGCGGAGAAGCTCGCCCTCCAGATCGCGGGCTTTCCGCCCATCGCCATGACCTCGGACCGCCAGTCGGCCTACGAAAGCTTCGACCGCGACGAGGCGGCCGCGATCCAGCGCGAGATGGAGCTGTCGCTGGAAGCGCGGCGGCAGGAATCGCAAAGCGGTGCAGCGCGCTTCGCCAAGGGCGAAGGCCGGCACGGCCAGTTCAAGAAGTAGCCTAGGAATAAAGGAAGCGAAGATGCGGGCGCTGGTCTGTCATGCCTATGGTCCGATCGACGATCTGAAGATCGAAGACATCCCGCAGCCCGTGCCCAAGGCCGGCGAGGTGCTGGTGCGCGTGCGCGCCGCCGGCGTGAGCTTCGCCGCGATGCTGGGCGTGCAAGGCAAGCATCAGAACAAGCCGGCGCTGCCGTACGTGCCGGGCAACGAACTCGCAGGCCACGTCGTGGCCCTGGGCGAAGGTGTCACCAACGTTGCTGTCGGCGACCGTATCGCGACCGGTGTCAGCCAGGGCGGCTTTGCCGAGTACGCCATCGCAACCGCCGCCAACCTGATTCCGATTCCCGAACAGTTGCCTTACGCCGAGGCGACCAACTTCCCGACGCTCTATCCCACCGCCTATGGCGCACTGAAATGGAAGGCGGCCCTTCAGCCCGGCGAAGTGCTGCTGGTGCACGGCGCGGGCGGCGGCTCGGGCCTCACCGGCATCGAAGTCGGCAAGGCGATGGGCGCCGTCGTGATCGCGAGCGCGGGCGGCCCTGACAAGCTCAAGGCTGCGCAGGAAGCCGGCGCCGATCATCTGATTGACTACCGCTCAGAAGATCTGCGCACCAAGGTACTGGAACTGACCGGCGGACGCGGCGCCGATGTGATCTACGATCCTGTCGGCGGCTCGGCGTTCGATGCCTCGCTGCGCTGCGTGGCACCCGAGGGCCGTATCATCCCGATGGGCTTCGCCAGCGGCACCATCCCGCAGATCCCGGCCAACATCCTCCTCGTCAAGAACGTGACGGTGATCGGCTTCTACTACGGCTACTGGAACGGCTGGGGCGGCAAGGGGAAGCCCACGCCCAAGGAAGAGGCAGCCCTCGCCACACGCCGCGCGATGGTGGCCGATGCCCAGAAGGACCTGACCCGCTGGTTCGTCGAAGGCAAGCTCAAGGCCACGGTCGCCGCGACCTACGACCTCGCGGACTGGATCAAGGGCTTCAAGCTCATCGAGGAACGCACCGTCGTCGGCAAAGCGGTGCTCGTTCCGTAGAGCCTGCCTACTGCGGCCAGACCTTCGGGAACGTCGCGCATTCGAGCCGGTCGCCCGGCTTCAGCCCATGACCTTCGAGCGGCGGCGAGACCTGGCCGACGCGCGTGGCGTAGCGCGCATCGTCGCCGCACCAGCGTGTCGCCCAAGCGCGACGACGGCGCGAAGTCGATTGATTGCCAGAAGCGCCGTGAAGCGTCAGCGCGTGGAAGGCGATGACATCGCCCGGCTCCATGTCCCAGGCGAGGAATTCGTGCTGCTCACGCTCGGCATCGAGGTCGGGCAGCGGCTCGAAACGGCTGTCCTGCACGGCGAGATCGACGCCCCCCTGCTTGAAGAACTTGGGCTGGAACCAGCGGCCCCAGCGATGCGAGCCCTTCACATATTCAACGCACGTCGCACGATCGACGGGATCGAGCGGCAGCCATAGCGAGACGATCTGCTCGCCGTCGATCGGATAGTAGGGCTGATCATGGTGCCACGGCGTGCGCTCCTGCGTGCCCGGCTCCTTCACCAGAAGATGGTCGTGATAGTAGACGACCTCGCCCGAACCCATCAGACGCGCCGCGATCTCGCGCGCCGGCGATTCGTAGACGAAAGAGCGCGCGTCGGGATGGCGTTGCCAGAGCTGGAAGTCGACGAAGAACAGTCCCGGCGCATCCTTCGGTGTATTGATGCGGACCATCGGCCCCGGCGCCGCCATGTCGGCATCGACGGCCGCGCGCAATCGTTCGATCCAGTGGAGCGAGAAAGCGCCGCGCAGGCAGATGGCGCCGTCGCTACGATATTGTGCGATCTCGGCGTCGGTCGGCAGACTCATCAAATCTCTCCGAAATCACCGCCGCGTCCCTTGCCCGCGGCGAACCGGGCAGCGCCCTTGCGGGTCTCCGCCTGCAACGCCGGCATCCCGCGCCGCGCTTCGTTGATCAACGCCGCCGGAAGGTCGAGCGCCCATTGCTCGTAGGACGACTGACGATCCGAGCGCAGGCAGGTCTGCGGAAACTTTGCCAGCACATTGGCCAGCGCCTTGGCTTCGGTGAGCGCCTGCCCCTCGGGCGCCAATCGGTTGGCCAACCCCCAGTCGAACGCCTCGCGGGCACCGACCTCGCGGCCGGTCAGGATCATGTCGAGCGCGCGGCTATGGCCGACGAGACGCGGCAGGCGCACCGTGCCGCCATCGATCAACGGCACGCCCCAACGCCGGCAGAACACACCGAACTTGGCGCTCTCGGAAGCGACACGCATATCGCACCACAACGCGAGTTCGAGACCACCCGCCACCGCATAGCCTTCGACGGCGGCGATCACCGGCTTGGACAGAAGATGCCGCGTCGGCCCCATGGGACCGGGACCGGCCGGATCGAACGCCGACGGACTTTCGCGTCTGGCCGCGACCTTGAGGTCGTAGCCGGCGCAGAAGCTGCCGCCGCGGCCGGTCAGGATGGCAACGGACTGCGACTCGTCGGCGTCGAAGGCGAGAAAGGCCTCGCGCAGCAAGATCGCCGTCTCGGGATCGACCGCATTGCGCGCCTCCGCGAAGCGATCGATCGAGACGATCGTGGTCGTCCCTTCCTTCTCGACGGCGACCTTGGCCATCAGCGGCCCTGCATCATGCGTAGCGGCGTGTAGATCAGCACGGTCTCACCCTTCTGATTCTTCACCAGGTTGGTCGTCCGCACGAGCGCCCGCGAGGGATCCTTGGAGGTCGGCTTGATCTCGGTGACCTCGATCTCGACGTGAATCGTGTCGTTCACGTAGGTCGGTCCCTTGATGTCGAAGCCCATCGACAGGAACGCCAACCCCGATCCCTGCAGGGTGGTCGGGATCACCAGACCTTCGGCCATTGAGTAGACCAGCGCGCCCGGAACAGGATGCCCGCCACGCATGGGGGCGTGCTCCTTGATGTATTCCTTGTTCGTGAACAACTCCTCGGAAAAGCCGCAAAGCGTCACGAAATTCAGAAGGTCGGCCTCGAAAAGAGTCCTGCCATAGGTTGTGAACTTGTCGCCGATCTTGAGATCGCGCCAGTTCCAGCCTTCGCCGAGCTGCTTCATTGGTCGATCCTAGTGGGCGTGCGCGGGATGTGCGCCTTCGCGCAACTTGTACAGTCGGCTACAATAGGGGCACTCGACATGCCCTTCCGAGCCCAGGTTGAGATACACTTTGGGATGGCCCAACGCGCCGCCACCGCCATCGCAGGCGACGCGGTC
>CALROF020000091.1:0-24367 GCA_943369775.1 Reyranella massiliensis 521 | reverse complement strand
CGACCGGCTATCCATCCCAACTATCTCTCCTCGCGCACCGACGAACTGGCCCTGTTGAGCGGCATCGAGAAGGTGCGCCGCGTCTTTGCAGCGCCGGCGCTGGCGCAGCACAGCGTGGGCGAGATCCAGCCCGGCCCCGATATCCAGAGCGATGCCGACCTGCTGGCCTATGCCCGCCGCGCCGGCAACACGCTCTATCACCCTGTCGGCACCTGCAAGATGGGCGAGGACCCACGCGCCGTTGTCGATTCTCGGCTGCGCGTACACGGCCTGCAGGGCCTGCGGGTGATCGACGCTTCGGTGATGCCGACCCTGACCACCGGCAACACCAACGCCCCCACCATCATGATCGGCGAGAAGGGCGCGGCAATGATCCGCGAGGACGCCCGGGCGTGACGCCGCTCGCGAAGATCGATTTCAAGAAGGCGCTGCCTGATCTCTATACGGCGCCGCGCGACCGCTTTGTCTCGGTCGACGTACCCGCAATGCAGTTCGTCATGGTCGATGGCGCAGGCGATCCCAATACGGCACCCGCCTACAAGCAGGCGATCGAATGGCTCTACTCGACGAGCTACGCCCTGAAGTTCGCGGCGAAAGCAGCTGTGAAGAAGGACTATGCCGTGCCGCCGCTCGAAGGGCTGTGGTGGGCCGACGATCCGGCGGATTTTGTCACACGCCGCAAGGATCGCTGGCGTTGGACCATGATGATCATGGCGCCCGAATTCTTCGACCGGCCGATGTTCGAAGCCGCCGTCGAGAAGTCGAAGAAGAAGCTCGGGGCGCCACCGGCGAGCTTGCGGTTCGAACGTTTCGACGAGGGCCGATGCCTGCAGATCCTGCACATCGGCAGCTACGACGACGAGGCGCCGACGCTTGCCAGGCTGCATGACGAGGTGATGCCGTCGCAGGGCCTGACCTTCGCCGGCCGTCATCACGAAATTTATCTCAGCGATGCCCGCAGAACCGAGCCCGCCAAGCTCAAGACCAGCCTGCGGCAGCCTGTAAAACCGCCTAGTTAGTCGACCTTGGCGCCGACCTGCTTCACGACCTCGGCCCACTTTGCACGATCGGCTTTCACCGTCGCCTTGAACTGGTCCAGGGTTTCGTAGCGCGGCGTGTTGCCGAGTTCGGCGAGCTTCTTCTGTGTCTCGGGATCGTCGAGCGCCGTCTTGATGGCGAGGTTCATCTTCTCGGCGATCGCGCGGTCGAGACCCTTGGGTCCAAAGATCGCAAACCACGTATAACTCTCGTAGCCCGGCACGCCGGCCTCGTCGATCGTCGGCACATCGGGGATCGCTGCGACACGCTTCTTCGTCGTGACACCGAGCAGCCTCACCTTGCCGGCCTTGGCGTGCTGCAACACCGTCTGCACCTGATTGAAGATGCAGCAGACATCGCCTTTTAGCACCGCCTGGATGGCGTCGGGTCCGCCCTTGTAGGGAACATGCACCATGTCGAGGCCGGCTTTGTGCACGAATTCGGCGAAGGCGAGATGTGTGCCCGTGCCATTGCCCGTCGAGGCGTAGTTGTACTTGCCGGGGGCGGCCTTCACCTTGGCGATGAAGTCCTGCGCCGACGTGGCGTCGATCACCGTAGGGTTGATCGTCAGCACGTTGGAAACATCGACCAGGGTCGAGATCGGCGTGAAGTCGGCTTCGACGTCGAACGACAGTCGAGGATAGAGCGCCGGGTTGACGCCGTGCGTCGCCGCCGTCCCCAGAAGGAAGGTGTAGCCATCGGGCTTGGCGTGGGCCACGGTTTCCGAGGCGACATTGCCGCCGGCGCCCGGCTTGTAGTCGATGACCAGACGCTGCCCGAGAGACTTCTCGAGGGAGGGCTGCAGCATGCGCGCGATGACATCAACGCCCGAGCCCGCCGGGAAGCCCATCAGCACGGTGATCGGCTTGTTGGGCCATTCCGCTGCCTGGTTTTGCGCATGGACCGATGTCGCAGTGAGGAAAGCCGCAAATGCTCCCAGCAACGATCTCAGCATGCGCGTCTCCTCACGCAGGGCGAATTCGTTACTATGCTGCGGCAATGTGAGGAGAAATGCCATGGGGTACATGACCGAAGAGCGCCGCCTGATCCAGGAGACGGCCCGCGCCTTCGCCATGAAAGAGGTTTTGCCGGTCGCCAACAAGCTCGATCCGGAGAAGGGCGACATTCCGCCCGAACTGATCCAGAAGCTGGCCGACATGGGCTACTTCGGCATCGTGATCCCGGAGGAGTATGGCGGGATGGGGCTGGGCGTCTTCGAGTATTGCCTGATCGCCGAAGAGCTGGCGCGCGCCTGGATGAGCGTTGCCTCCATCATTGCCCGCGGCAACGGACTCAGTGCCGGACGCGGCATGACCGACGCACAGCGCGCCGTCTTCCTGCCCCGCGCTGCCCGTGGCGAATTCCTGGGTGCCGCCGCCATGTCGGAACCCAATGTCGGATCAGATCTCAGCAGCATCTCCTGCCGGGCACGCAAGGATGGCGACGACTGGGTGATCAACGGCAACAAATACTGGTGCACTTTCGCCGACGGCGCGGACTACATCATGCTGGTCGCCCGCACCTCCGATGCGCCCGATCCCAAGCGCAAGCATGTCGGCCTCTCCTCCTTCCTGATCGAGAAGCCGCGTGGCACCCTGCCCGCTGGCGTCAAGGGCTCACCGATTCCCAAGATCGGGTACTTCGGCTGGAAGACCTGGGAACTCGCCTTCGACGATTGCCGCCTGCCCGGCTCCGCTCTCATCGGTGAAGAAGGCCGCGCCTTCTACTACATCTCAGCCGGTCTGGAGCGCGCCCGCGCCCATACCGCCGCACGCTCGATCGGGCTTGCCCGCGGCGCGCTGGAAGATGCCACCGCCTACGCCCAGGAACGCCGCCAGTTCGGCCAGGCAATCGGCGATTTCCAGAACACCCGCTTTCGCCTTGCGCGTATGGCGACCGAAATCGAAGCGGCGCGCCAGCTCATGTACTTCGTCTGCGACGAGATCGACCAGAAGCGCCGCTGCGACAAGGAGGCGGCCATGGTGAAGCTCTTCGCGTCCGAGATGGCCGAGCGCGTCACATCCGAAGCGCTGCAGGTTTTCGGCGGCGCCGGCTACACGACGCTGCATGCCGTGGAGCGCTACTGGCGCGACGCCCGCCTCACCAAGATCTTCGAGGGTACCTCGGAGATCCAGCAGCGCATCATCTCCGACCACCTGCTGGGCAAGCAAAAGGCCGCGTAATGGAAGAGCTGTCGCCTCTGGAACGGATCCTGGGTGGTGTCATCCTGATCGGCGCCACTGGCATGGTGCAGGTCATGGCGCAGCTCACATTAAGTCGGATGATGGAAATCTTTCCGACACCCCGGCTCAGTCCGCATCCCACCTCCTACATGCTGCTGCACAGCGTATTGGCGGTGCTGGTGCTGATGGGTGGGCACTTCCTGCAGGTCACTCTCTGGGCGTTGCTCTACTACTACTGGGGAGAGCTCGGCAGCTTCGCTCACTCCTTCTATTTCTCCCTGGCCTCCTTCACGACCCTGGGCGCAAGCGAACTCAATCTGAGCGCGCCCCATCGCATTGCCGGCGCCGTCGAATCGGCCATCGGCATGCTGATGTTCGGCTGGTCGACCGCACTGCTGGTCCGCGTGGTGCAACGGACCGACCACCATTCCGGACCGTGAGGTCGTCATGAGCAAGGAAGTCGATGCCTTTATTGCGACCGCGCCCGGCCTGCGCTTCGCCTTCGCCATCAAGGCCAAGGTCGGCCCCGCGCAGGATCTCGGCCAGACAGCGCGCGGCCACCGACGCATCATCGACATCGTGGGCGGCGAGGTCGCGGGGCCGCGCCTTGACGGTGAAATACTGCCCGGTGGCGCCGACTGGCAGATCGTACGCCCCGACGGCACCATCGAAGTCGTGGCGCGCTATACGATCCGCAGCGCGTCAGGAGCAATGATCTACGTTCAGAACGAGGGGCTGCGTGTGGCGAGTCCGGAGATCCTGGCACGCATGTCGAAGGGCGAGCTGGTCCCCTTCGACAGCTACCATTTTCGCACGGCGCCCCGCTTCGAAACGGCCGACCCCAGCCTCAAGTGGCTGGAACGGGCAACCTTCGTCGGCGTCGCAGCACGTACGCCGGATCGCATCGCCATCGGCTTCCACGAGGTGCTTTAGAGCGTGCGCAAGAACAGCACGACGTCCTGCTTTTCTTGCGTCGTCAGCTTCGTACCCAGCACGAGATTGAAGAACTCGACCGTGTCTTCAAGGGTGAGCAGGCGCCCGTCATGGAGATAGGGTGGTGAATCCTTGATGCCGCGCAAAGGGAACGTCTTGATCGGGCCATCGGCACTGGCATATCGACCGTTGATCATCACCGGCTTGTAGAAGCGCTCGGCCTGGAGATTGTGCATGAGGTTGTCAGTGTAGAACGGCGCGACATGGCAGGTGCCGCATTGACCTTTGCCGAAGAAGATGTCTTGCCCCCGCAGCTCGGCAGCACTCGCCTTCGCGGGATCGAGCTTGCCGAGCACGTTCAGCTTCTGCGCCGGCGGGAAGTCCAGCAGTGCCTGGAACTCACCCATGAAATGGACTTGGCTGCCGCGCTCCAGAACGTTGACGCCCTTCTTGGTTGCGATCACCGGATCACCATCGAAGTAGGCGGCGCGCTGCTCGAACTCGGTGAAGTCCTCGACCGTCTTCAGCGCCCGCTGCGACCCGAACAGCCGCTGGATGTTGACACCGCGCAAAGGCGGCGTGTCGATGCGATGGCGGAACTCCTGCGGACGAATATCGCCCACCAGATGGGTTGCCGCATTGGTGTGACCGTTGGCGTGGCAGTCAAAGCAGGCGACGCCGCGGCTCGCCTTTTCCGACCGGCGATCCTCGGTCTGATTGAACTGCTGCTGCGGGAACGGCGTCAGGAGGAGTCGCAATCCCTCGATCTGCTTGGGATTCAGGATACCATTGAACAGCTCGTAGTAGTTCTCGATGGTGAGCAGCTTGCCTTGCGACACGTCGCCGAGATCGGGCCGCGTGGTCAGGTAGATCGGCGGCGGAAACTCGGGCAGGAACTGGTCGGGCAAGTCGAATTCGAGATCGAAACGCGTAAGGTCTCGGGCTTCCTGCTTCTTGATCTCCTCGATCTCGAACTTGGGGAACAGCATGCCGCCCTCGGCATGGTTGGGGTGGGGTAGCGGATAGAATCCCTTCGGAAACAGATTCCGGTCGCGGATTTCCGTCGGGGTCATGCCAGCGAGCTGGTCCCAGTTCACTCCGGCGGCAAGCTTGGCGCGGACGCCCTCCTGCACGGCCTTTCCTTGCGACATCGTCACGCCGCCCGCGGGTCGATTTGCAAGGTCGTAGCGCTCGGCCAAAAGGTCTGCCTGCCGCTTCTGAATTTCGGGCTGCGCGGCCTTCATACGCGCCAACGTGGTGGCGAACGGCTCCTTGATGTCGACCGGCGCATAGCTCGATGCACCACGCGGTGCCGGTGCAGTCGGCTGCGGAGCCGGCGATTGCTGTGCATATGCAATGGTCAAGGTCGCCAGTGCAGCACCGGCCGTCAGCAGCCCCCAGTATCCGGTCTTGGACAGGTTCATGGAGCCTCCCCCGCTTGCAGGAGAATTCGCAAGCAATCGCAGCGATAATCGCGGACCTGTGCCGGAGTTCCCTGCCGCCGACGATTTCTTAGCCGAAGCCAGCCAGGCTCAGCGGCCGATCAGGTTTGCCCTGACATTGGCCCAGAAGCCCGGATCCCTCGGGGTCGCGCGGCTGTGCGCGGCCATGCGGCGATAGAGGTCGCCCAGAGAGCGGCGCCTGCCATGCGGCTTCAACTCGGCGCCTGCCTTTCCGGGCTCCAGTTCGAGTTCCCGGGTATGGAAAAGCTCGAGGCCAGGGCGGTGCCCGATGCTGACAACCGCCGTGTCGGGCAGCTTCTCCAGCAGGAGGTTCATCACGTTTTCCTGCCCCGCTTCATCGAGGGCCGAAGTCGCCTCGTCCATGAAGATCCAGTCCGGCTTGTGGATCAGGGTGCGGGCAAAGGCGACGCGCTGCTGTTCGCCACCGGACAGGATATGATCCCAGCGCTCCTCCTCGTCGAGGCGGCCGCGCAGATGGTCGAGCCCGACTTCGTGCAGCGCCTCGCGCAGGTCGTCGTCGGTGACGCCATTGGGCTCCTTGGGATAGAGCATTGCCTCGCGCAGGGTGCCGAGCGGGAAATAGGGCTTCTGCGGCATGAAGGCGATCTCGCCGCGCGGCAGCTCCACCGAACCACGCCCCCACGGCCAGACGCCGGCAACGGCACGCATGATGGTACTCTTGCCACTGCCCGACTTGCCGCGGATCAGGACGCGTTCGCCGCGACCAATCTCGACTTCGGCGTCGGCGACCAACATCTCGCCATCGGGTCGCGACAACCCGACATCGCGAAGGATCAACGTGTCGCTTTCGCCCGGTGTCACTTCGATACGTTCGCCGTGCGGCGCTTCCACCGTCTCTTCGAGATCGTGGAGTGCCACGTGAAGGTGGACCACCCGGTCGGTCGAAGCGCGCCAGTCGGCGAAGCGCGAGAAATTGTCGATCAGCCACGACAGGGCCCATTGCACGCTGGAGAAGGCCTGCGCCGTCTGCATGAGCCCGCCGAGCTGCAGCTCACCGCCGAGATAGCGCGGCAGGGCGACGACCAGCGGCACGACAGGGGCGAGATAGGCGAGCGAACTGGTGAGCAACGCCAGGCTTCCCTGCCCCCGCGTCTGCACATGCCAGGCGTTGCGCAGATTGCCGACCGACTCCTTGAGCCGATCGCGTTCGTCCTGCTCGCCGCGCATCAGCGCAATGCCCTCGGCATTCTCGCGGGCGCGGATCAGCACCGACCGCATGTCGGCCTCGCGTCCCTGCCGCACGTTGCCGGCCTCGATCAGACCGCGGCCGAGCGCATAAGTAAGGATCGAGCCGAACAGAGCGTAGAGAACGGCGGCCCAGACCATGTAGCCCGGCAGGCTGAACGCGACGCCGCCGATCGTAACAGGCAGATCACCCGACAGGACCCAGAGCACGCCCAGGAAGGTGATGAGCTGTAGAACGCACTGCAGGATGCTCTGGGCGAACTCGACCGCGAGCTCCGTGGAAATGCGGATATCCTCGGCGATGCGCCCGTCAGGATTGTCGCACTCCTCGGCCAGCAGGCTGAGCTGGTACTGCCGTCCCGCATTCAGCCAGCGCTGGGCCGTGACATGCGTCAGCCAAGCCCGCCAGTTGAACTGCAGGCGGCGGCGGATGTGGAGTTGGAGGGCGACAGCGACGCCGGCCGAAACGACGATGGCGGCCAGAATGTAGAGCTGTTCAACGAGCTGCGAGGTGTCGCGCTTCTCCAGGGCGTTGAAGAAGTCGCGATTCCAGATGTTGAGCCACAGGGCGATGGCGACGTTGATGATGCCGAACGCCGTCATGCCGGCGGTCAGGAGCCAGGCGACGCCACGATAGCCGGGCGCCGTCCAGTAGCCGCAGGCAACAGCGCCGAACGCGCGCAAGGAGCTATGCGGTGTGTCCACTCAGTCGCGGAAGCTCGAATCGATGCGGTCGAGCTTGCGCAGAAGGGCCGGCCAGTCGAGCAGGCCGAACGGCCGGCGGACATGCGGCTGGTAATTCATGTAGGTCGCCTCGACCACCTCGGCCGGAACCTGGATCAGCTTCGTGTTGCACGACATGGCCGCGATCTGCGTCTTGCAGGAGAGCTCCAGCCGATGCATGGCGTTGAACGCTTCCGGGATCGTGGCGCCGGTCGTCAGCAGGCCGTGATTGCGCAGGATCATGGCGTTGTTGTTGCCGAGGCTCTCCACCAGAGCTTCGCGTGCCGCCGTGTCCAGCACGACGCCATCAAAGTCGTGGTAGCTGATCTTGGCGAAGCGCATCGAGGTTTGCGTGTTGGCCAGCAGGCCGCATTCCATGGTCGAGACCGCCATGCCCGGCCAGGTGTGCGTGTGGATCACACAGGCGACGTCGTGCTTGGCCATATGGATGGCGCTATGGATCACGAAGCCGGCGCGATTGACGCCGTATTCCAGGCCGCCCTGGAATTCCGGCTTGGCGAGGATATTGCCCTCGTGGTCGATCTTCAGCAGGCTCGACGCGGTGATCTCTTCATAGAGAAGGCCGTAGGCGTTGATCAGGAAGGCATTGTCTTCGCCGGGTACGCGGACCGAGATGTGGTTCGCGATCAGGTCGGACATGCCGTAGAGGTCCATCAGCCGGTAGCAGGCGGCGAGGTCGACACGGGCTTGCCATTCCTCGGGCGAGACCTGCGACCGGAGGCTGGCGACTTTCGCTGTCTTGAGGGCGTGCACGGCCATGGAAACGCTCCGGGGGTGGAATTTGATCCCAGACCGTAAACCCACCATGGCCCGACCGTCCATCAGCCGGTCAGATCAGCCCGCGCGCTGCGAGATAGGCGCCGAGGGCCAGCAACCCGGCGAAGAACCAGAACCGGAAGGTCTGGGGTGACAGGCGGGCCCGGACGGCCTGCCCAAGCCGCATGCCCAGAAGTGCAATGACGACCGCCGCTAGCGAGGGCCAGGCCAGCTCCCAGGTGAAGGCCCGCTCGCCGGCCAGTGTCACCGCCAGGGCCAGGGTCGAGACCGTGAAGGAAAGGCCGAGCGCCTGAACCAGCTCGTCCTTCTGCAGCCCGATCGCCTGCATATAGGGCACGGCCGGGATCACGAAGACGCCGGTCGCCGCCGTGATGGCGCCCGTTGCGGTCCCGGTGAGTGGGCCGAGCCAGGGTTCGGCCCGTCGCGGCACAACTAGCTTCCAGGCAGCCAGGCCCGAAACGGCATAGGCCATGAGAGCCACGCCCAGGGCCAGGGCGCCGTAGGGGCCGCCCAGGCCCGACAGGAAGGCCGCTCCTCCCCAGGTGCCGGCGCAGACCCCGAGATTGAGGGGCCACAGGCGGCGCAGCACAGACCGGAGGTGGGGGCCGTCCACCATCTGCCAGACGTTGGTGACCAGCGACGGCAGGATCAGCAGGGCCGCAGCCTCGGCCGGCGGCAGCACCACCGCCAGCAGGCCCATCGAGATCGTGGGCAGTCCCAGGCCGATGATGCCCTTGGTGAATCCGGCCAGGACGAACACTGCCAGAACGAAAACGAGAACGGTCGCCGTCATGGCCCCACACTTGGCGGGAGACGGCTGGGTGGGCAATGTGGAGAATACGGAATGTGCCTTCGTTTGAAACGAAGGCTTGCTTCAGAGAGGGAGCATATGCGCTTCGATCTCACGGACCTTCGCCTTTTCCGTCATGTCGTCGAGACGGAAAGCATCACGCGCGGCGCCGAACGGACACACTTGGCGCTGGCATCCGCGAGTGCGCGTATCCGTGGCATGGAAGAGGTGCTGGGCGTGCCACTCCTGAAGCGGGGCCGGCGCGGCGTGCAGCCGACCGATGCCGGCCGCGCCTTGCTCGATCACGCGCGTATCGTCCTGCAGCAGATCGAGACCATGCGCGGCGAGCTGGGCGCCTTTTCGCGTGGACTCAAAGGTCATGTTCGCCTGCTCGCCAACACTGCAGCCATGTCCGAGCATCTGCCGACCTTGCTGGCGGATTTCCTGGCCGCCAATCCAAGCATCGACCTTGATCTCGAGGATCGCGAAAGCCCGGCGATTGCCGCCGCCATCGCCGCCGGCGACGCCGATATCGGCATCGCCACCGAAGCCTCGCTCGTGCCCGGTCTGGAAAGCCATCCGTTCCGCCCCGATCGGCTGGTGCTGGCTATGGCTTCAGGTCATCCCCTCGCGGGCCGGCGCCAGGTCGGGTTCGCCGAATTGCTCGACCTCGATTTCGTCGGTCTGACGCGCGGCACGGCCCTCGACGAGCACGTGACACGGCATGCCACACGGCTCGGGCGGCCGATGCGGCTCCGGGTCAGGGCGAACAGCCTCGACGCGGTTTGCGCCATGGTGGCGGCCGGCGTCGGCGTAGGCATCGTGCCGGAGGCGACGGCACGCCGTCAGCGACGGGCCTTGCCGCTCGCCATGGTCCGCATCGCCGAGCCCTGGGCAGCACGCCAGCTCACGCTCTGCGTCCGCAATTCCCGCCGCCTGCCGCGGCCGGCACGGCAGCTTTTCGAGACGCTCAGGAAGAGCGCCTAGCGCTTGCGCGTCGACTTGACGTCGATGGCGATCGGATAGGCCGTGGTCGACTTCACGCGCTCCATCGAGAACCGCGAGGTCACGTTCTTGAGCGGCATGGTGTCGATCAGCTTCTTGTAGAAGGCGTCGTAGGCCTGCATGTCGGTCACGGCGACCCGCAGCATGTAGTCGATATCGCCGGCCATGCGATGAAACTCCATCACCTCGGGCATGGCCGTGACGGTCTGGGCAAACTTCGACAGCCAGGCCGAGGAATGGTCGCCAGTCTCGATGGAGACGAACACGGTCAGGCCCATGCCGATCGATTCCGGCGAGATCAGCGCCACCCTCTTGAGGATGATGCCGGCCTTCTCGAGGCGCTGGATGCGCTTCCAGCATGGGCTTTGTGACAGCCCGACCCGATGCGCAATCTGCGCCAGCGAAAGGCTCGCATCCTCCTGGAGGAGAGCCACGATCTTCCTGTCGATCGCATCCATGATTGAAATACCTGTGGTCGGCCTGCGGCCAGTCTAGACCGGAAGCGACTCCAGACGCACGGGGGCGCCAAGCCGGAGGCTGAGTGTCTCGGCCAACCCGTCAATGTCGCCATCCACCGGGCCGGCATGGCTCGCCAGCCGTGGATCAGCGTCGTTGAACCAGGACAGGCGCCACGCTCCGCCCTCACAGACCACCGAGCCGACCACGCGGCCGTGCACGGAGATGGTCCACAGGGAGGGCTCGTCCTGAGCCGCCTGGATCAGGCGGGCAGCACGGGCAACGAGACTGGTAGCGAGGCTCAACATAGCCTGACTCTAGTGGCCCGCTTACCGCAGCAGCAATGAAACGCGCGGTCGAATTGCCGGCGCCCGACGGCAGAAATACCTCCGTCAGCGCGCCGGGAGAGAATTTCCTCTCCCCCAGGAACGCCGCCTACTTGATCAGCCCCTGTTCCTGGTAAAAGCGCCTGACTCCGGGGTGCAGCACGTCGGGCGACGGCACGGCCGCGAGCGTGTTCTTCGCCGTGCTCAGCCCGAGCTGGCGCGGGCTGAGGCCGCCACGCTCGACACGATGCAAGCCCGCCGCCAACCGATAGCCGACGCTCTCGTCGAGATCGGCCCGTGCCAGGATGAAACTCCACGAGCCAACACTTTGGATCGACTCGGATTGCCCCGAATAGAGACCGGCGGGCACGGTAAAGCGGCGAAGGAAGCCGTACTTCGCCAAGATGCGATCCGCTTCCTCTGGCGTCGGCACGACGAAGCGCACACCGTTGGGATTGTTGGCGATGGTGACAAAGCTCGGCCAACGCAGGCCACCACCCCATAGCGCCGATGCCGTACCGTCGATCACCATGGCCGGGCCGTCGGAGAGCCGTTCCGGGTAGATCGATTCGAAGAACGTATCGATGTCGAGGCCCATGCCGCTCATCACGTAGCGTCCCTGGACGGCAAGCCCCGAGCCGCGCGCATTCCAGACGACCGGTCGGCCCTGAAGATCGGTGATCGACCGGTAGCGGCTGTCGGCACGCACGGCGAACATGCCGGGAGTGGGATACATCACGGAGATGACTGTGAGCTTCGTCGTCGCTCCGCCGACGCCCGAGAACAACTCGTGCACCACTTCGCCGAATACGAATCCGATATCGAGTTCGCCACGTTCCAGCATCGGCACATTGTCGAGCGTGCCGCGCGTCATGCGTTCCCGCATCTCGAGCGATGGTTCCACGGATTTGAGGGCGTCGACCAAGGCGCCGCCATAGAGGACGAAGGCACCTCCCTCCGAGGCTGTGCCGACACTAATTCTCGTGGACGTCGCAGCCGCCTCACGCAGCAACATTAATCCCGGCAGCGACGCGAGCATCGAACGGCGAGCAACAGAAGCCATGCGCCATGTATATCGGCAATCTGGAAGGCCTCTAAGCGCGACCTACGCCGCTGCACTGCACAACAAAACTCTCAAGGCCTGACGCCGGGTGACTCCAGGATCATGCCCTTGGCGCGGTCCATGAGATAAAGCTCCAAAGCGACATACTCCGGCGCTCCTGCCGGATAGGGCTCGGCGCGAATGCCGATCAGGCAGTTGCGTAGCCGCCGACGCAGCGTGCCCGGCCCCTGCCATTCGAGGCGATAGATCGGATAGCCGGTGGGGTGGGCCTGGGGGATGGTCACCCCTGCGAGCTTCTTGCCGGCATTGTCGTCATGGCAGATGGCGCAGGACAGGTTGAGCTGACCCTGTCGGCGCCCGTAGATCTCCGCCCCCTGCTCGCGATAGGCCGCCAGTCGGGGATCGTCGGGCGGTGTAATCGGCAGGCCCCGCGATTGCCGCGACACGAATGCAAGAAGTGCCAGCATGTCCTGGCTTTCCGGCGGCAGCGGTTCGGCTTTCTGGTTGTCGAGGCGACAGAGGTTGATGCGTCCTTCGAGATCGACAGGCTTGTCGGCCCCAGACGGGATTGCCGGATAGCGCGCCGCCACGCCTTTCATGCTGACGTTTGCTGCGGCGTGGCAGCCGGCGCAGGACTTGTCGGCTACGCCAACGCGCTGCTCCCAGAGTTTCGCGCCCTGCTGAACGAACAGCATGCCGGGATTCGCCGTGTCGTCGTCCTGCATCTGCTGCAGGGCAGTGCCCATATCCTGATAGCCAGACCGGCGTTTGTCGCTGCCGCCCTGCGCGAGGGCGAGCGATGCTCCGAACACCACGGCAAGTGCGATACCGAAGCGCAGTCCAGTCATGCGACGGTGATCGCGACCTGCTCCTCGACGGCAAAGCCCTGGTCGCCAGTCCAACGCAGGCGGATCGTGCCGCTCTCGGTTGCAACGGCGAAGAACGAGACGAAGGGGTTGGCCGAGATGGCGGGTGACATCTCCAGGGCGAAGATTTCCGCGTCGTTCCAGGTGGCGGTGAAGTGCTCGATGATGTTGCGCGGAATGATCTGGCCGTTGGGACCGGGCCGGAAGCCGGTCTCCATGGGATGCATGATCAGCGCCTTGATCTCGATCACGTCGCCGCGTTTGGCCGTCTTCGGTGCATTGACGAGGATGTTGGCCATCAGGTCGACTCCTCGAGGCAAGCGGCCAGGGTCACGATCACGTCGGCGCTAGCGCTCCAGAACTTGCCGTCGCTGGTCTCGGCGATGGCCACGATCTTCTGGCTGTCGCCGAGCTTGATCCGCGTGCCGATGACAGCCTTGCCGTTGCGCGCCGAAAGCTTCGCCGTAAGGACGCTGGGCTGCGGGTTCTTCTCGTTGAAGACATGGATGGCCTTCACATAGTCGCCGACCGTCATCGGGCTCTCGACCGACACGGTGAGCGGCACGGTGTTGCCGTTCTCGATCAGAGGCGGCATATCGAGCTTGACCCGCTCCTCGCGCACGGCAGCGCCTCCGACGACCTTGCGAATCGCTTCGGCCATCGAGTCGGGCGTCGCCGCTGCGCGGTCGAACGGCAGGAGGGCAAGAACGGCAGTGCCGGCAAGGAAGCGACGTCGATCCATTCAATCCTTCAGGGTCACGAGATAGGCCACGACATCCTCGACCTGGGCGGCCGTCAGGATGGTCTTGCCTTCGAAGTTACGGGCAACGCGCTGCAGCCCGGTCGTCCGATAGTAGGGCGGCATGATCGTGTCGGCATTGAGACGCGAACCGTCGACGATGCGCAAGCGCAACTGCCCTGCCGACCAGCGCGTCCCCGCCCCGGCCAGGGTGGGCGCCAGATCGCCCTGGAAGCGCTCCTCGGCAATCGGCCCGCTGTGGCAGAGCAGGCAGAGACCGACGCTGCGATTGGCCACGATGGCGCGTCCGCGCGCGGCATCCCCGGGCTGGCCAGTCAACGACCTGGGAATGGCATCGCCCACGATTTCCTGCGCCATGGCGACAGGCGCCATCACGATCAGCGCAAGGGCGAGCAGATACCGGCTCCGCATGGCGTCAGCCATAGACCTCGGAAGTGATGGTGCGGAACCAGCTCGACGCGTAGAGCGCCTCCTGGCCGCGCAGGCCACCCACGGCCTCGAGCGGGCTAACGCCGCCGGCACCCGGAATGTCGGCGAGCTGGCCGTTGGTCGGTCGATAGACGCCAGCGATGGAGATCCCGTAATCGGCGGCAACAAGGCTGTAGCAAGTATTGATCAGGATCGGATCCGGCGCCTTGCGGTCGGCCAGCAATTCGACGATCGCGACGGCGCAGACCTTGGCCTGGGCGTTCGCCGCGAAGGCCGACTTGGGCATTCCGCCCATGATTGCCGCATCGCCCAGCACATGGATGCCGGGCCGCAGTGTCGACTCGAAGGCGACCGGTTCGACCGGGCACCAGCCCGTGCGGTCGGCCACGCCGGCTTGCGCGGCGATGGCGCCGGCACGCTGCGGCGGGATGACGTTGGCAACGGCGGCCTTGTGACTACCGAACTCGGTGACCAAGGTCAGTGTCGCCGGATCGACCGATGTCACCTTGCCGCCCTGGCTCAACGGCACCCATTCGATCATGCCGGGATAGAGTTCCGCCCATGCATTCTGGAACAGGCGCTGCTTGGAAAAGGCATCCTTGGCATCGAGAAGCAGCAGCTTCGACTTCGGCTTCCAGATCTTGAGCCAATAGGCGATCAGGCTGGCACGCTCGTAGGGACCTGGCGGGCAACGGAAGGGATTGGCTGGCGCCGACATGACGACGAGGCCGCCGTCCTGCATGGATTGAAGTTGCTGGCGCAGCAGCACCGTCTGCACACCGGCCTTCCAGGCATGCGGCAACTTCTGCGCCGCAGCTTCGTCGTAGCCGGGAATGGCAGTCCAGTTGAAGTCGATACCTGGCGACATCACCAATCGGTCGTAGGAGAGCCGATTGCCGTCAGCCAGGGTGACGGCCTTGGCGTCGACATCGACGGCCGTCGCACTGGTTTCCGCGACCGTGACACCTGCCCGTTTGACGCCGTCGTAACGGAACTGCTGCTGCCCGATCTCGCGCAGATTGGCGAGCACCGAGTTGCTAAAGGGACATGAGGTATAGACAGGATTGGGCTCGACCAGAGTGACGGTGAGCTTGGGCTCCAGCGCCTTCAGGGTGCGCGCAGCCGTAGCGCCGGCAAAGCCGCCGCCGATCACGACCACGCGGCCGGCGCCAGCGCCCTGGGCCGAGACGACGGCAGGTGCCATAGCTGCCGCGGCACCAAGCTTCAGGAAATGGCGACGCGTCGACATGCAACGCTACTCCGGCTGCGCGGCGAACCAGGCCGCGATGGCGTCGATCTGCTGGTCGTCGAAACCCTTGGCGATGCGGCCCATCACGCTCGACGGCCAGGCGCCGCTTCGATACTCGCGCATGAACGTGACGATGTCCGCCGCCTTACGCCCGGCGATGCGCGGGATCACCGAGTCGGCGATCTTCGCGCTCGCGTGGCAGCCGGTGCACGAACTCGCCCCCGGCGGACCGCCGGGCGGCCCATCAGCCGCCCAGGTCGAACCGGCCGCCAAGAGCAATGCCGCAGCCAGGCCCGGCAGCAGCAGACGATGCATCAAGCACCCTTCTTGAGGTCTTGATTCATCAGCGGCAGGTTGCGCACCCGCTTGCCCGTCGCCTTGGCGATCGCGTTGAGCACCGCCGGGGCCGCAACCGCAATCGTCGGTTCGCCGACACCGCCCCAGAAATCATGGGTCGGCACCAGCACCGTCTCCACCTGTGGCATCTCGTCGATGCGCATCACGTTGTAGCTGTCGAAGTTGGTCTGCTCGACGACGCCGTCCTTGACGGTGATCTCGCCGTAGAGGGCCGCCGACAGGCCATAGACGAACGAGCCCGCGACCTGCCGGTCGATCTGCGCCGGGTTCACGACATGCCCCGGGTTGGTCGCTGCCGTGATCTTGTGGATCTTGAGCGTACCGTCTTGGCTCACCGAAACCTCGGCGACGCCGGCGACGTAGCTGCCATAGCCCATGACCTGCGAGATGCCGTGGAAGTGGCCCGCTGGCAATGGCTTGCCGTAGCCAGCCTTGTCACAGGCCGCCTTCAGTACCGCCGCCCACTTGGGTTTGAGGTACTTCATGCGGAAGGCCAATGGGTCCTGGCCCGCGGCGGCCGCCAGTTCGTCCATGAAACATTCCATGTACACGGCGTTCTGGTTCACGTTCACGCCACGCCAGAAGCCCGCCGTGATGTGCGGGTTGCGCATGGCGTGATCGACCAGGAGGTTCGGGATGTCGTAGCCGTAGGCTGCCTCGACGCCCGTCTGCATGAGGCCCTGGAAGGCGACCGGATCCATGCCGTTCACGAGGTTCTGCGGCAGCAGCGAGGCCAGGATCGATTGGCCCGAGATGCGAATCTGCAGACCAACCAGGTTGCCTTGCGCATCGAGGCCACCGGTCAGCTTGGCCATCGTGATCGGATGGTACTGACAGTGCGTCATGTCCTCTTCGCGCGACCAGATCAGCTTGATCGGCGTGCCGGGCATTTCCTTGGCGACCAACACGGCCTGGCGGACATAGTCCGAGCGGCCACGACGGCCGAAGCCGCCGCCCAGCAACAGCTTGTAGACCTCGCACTTGCCGATCGGCAGGCCCGAGGCTTCGGAGGCCGCCGCGAGGGCCGCCTCGCCATTCTGCGTGCCGCACCAGACCTCGCACTTGTCGGCCGTGTAGCGCGCCGTGGCGTTCATCGGCTCCATGGTGACGTGATGCTGGTAGGGGAAGTTGTAGGTCGCCTCGACCTTCTTCGCCGCACCGGCAATCGCGGCCTTGGCATCGCCCGCCTTGTTGCCGACGAAGGCTTCGTTGGCGTCGAGGCCTTCCTTCAGCATGGCGTTGATCGTCGACTGCTGGACCTTGCCCAGTTCACCGACATCCCATTCGCTGGTCACAGCCGCGAGTGCGGACTGGGCATGCCAATAGGTGTCGGCCACGACGATGACCGCATTCCCGTCGATCGCGAGGATCTTCTTCACGCCCGGCATCTTTTCGGCCTTGGCGGCGTCGAAGCTCTTCAGCTTGCCGCCGATCACCGGGCAGGCGCGCACGGTGGCCACCAGCATTCCGGGCATAGTGTAGTCCATGCCGTAGATCTGCTTGCCGGTGACCTTGTCGACCGTGTCGAGCCGCAGCAGCGGCTTGCCCGCGATCTTCCAGTCCTTGGGATCCTTGAGCTTCACTTCCTTGGGCGGCTCGAGCTGGGCCGCCGCCGCGGCGACCGCGCCGTAGGTGAGCTTCTTGTCCTTGTGGGTGATCACGCCCTTGTCGACGCTGCATTCGCTCGCCGGCACCTTCCACTGCCCGGCGGCGGCGGCGATCAGCATCTCGCGTGCCATGGCGCCGCCTTCGCGGACATACTGGTTGCTCTCGCGAATGCCGCGGCTGCCGCCTGTCGAGAAATTCTTCCAGACGCGGTTGCGCGCCAGGTTCTCGCCAGGGGTGGGATATTCCCAGGTCACCTTGCTCCAGTCGCACTCGAGTTCTTCGGCCACGAGCTGGCAAAGGCCGGTCAACGTGCCCTGCCCCATTTCGGAACGGGCGACGCGGATCACCACCTTGTCGTCCGGGTGGATCACCACCCAGGCGTTGAGTTCCTTGACGGCCTGGGCATTCGCCTCGCCGTCATCGAGGAAGGGAACGTGGAAGCCGAGCGAGAAGCCGCCGGCAACGGCCACGCTGCTGACCAGGAAGTTACGCCGGCCGAGGGATGTCTGGATCGTCATGATGCGTCCTCCTCCCTTAGGCCTTGGCCGCGGCGTGGATCGCTTCGCGCACCTGCTGATAGGTGCCGCAGCGACAGATGTTGGTCATGGCCGCGTCGATGTCGGCATCGGTCGGCTTGGGATTGGAGGCCAGCAGCGCCGTCGCCGCCATCACCATACCGCTCTGGCAGTAGCCGCATTGGGGCACATCGAGCGCGACCCAGGCCTGCTGGATCTTGTTCAGCGTGCCGTTGGCGGCCAGCGCCTCGACGGTCACGATCTTCTTGTCGGCCACCGCACTCACCGGCACGCCGCAGGACCGCGTCGCCACGCCGTCGATATGCACCGTGCAGGAGCCGCACTGGGAAATGCCACAGCCATACTTGGTGCCGGTCAGGCCGAGCTGCTCGCGCAGCACCCAAAGCAGGGGGGTATCCGGCTCGGCGTTATGGTCAAGCGCCTTGCCGTTGACGTTGAGAACAGCCATCCCATTCTCCATTGTTCAGGATTTATGGAAGTAAGCCTAGCGCGCCATTTTGGCCTCGCCTAGCGGCGGCGGTTCACGGTGGCGTGAGGCTCGTCAGGTGACCGAGGCCTCAAAGACGCGCCGATAATTCCCGCCGAGCAGCTTGGCAGTCTCGGCCTCATTGAATTTTGTCCGCAAGGCGGCCGCGAGCTGCGGCAGATCGGCGTAGCTCGGCAACGCGCTTGCCCCGACCAGACCAAGTTGATCGGTGCCGAGGCCGACATGATCGATACCGACCAGGTCGACGGTCTTGGCGAAGGCCTCGGCATAGGCCACCACGTTGGGGAAATAGGCCGTGACCGGCCAGAGACCGATAACACCTCCCGTTGCGGCGATGGCCCGCGCATGATCGGGCAGGATGCGCCGAGTCCAGGCCAAGGGCTTCTCGGTCAGCGAGGTGTGCGACAGGATCAGCGGCTTGGTCGAAACAGTGGCCGCCTTCTTCACCAGTTCGTAGGTGCCGTGCGCCACATCGACCACGATGCCCATTTGATTGCAGCGGCGAATGACATCGGCGCCGAACGCCGTGAGCCCCCCGTGCACACTCGGCTCTGTTTGAATGTCACCTAGTTCGTTCGGCCGATAGTGGGTGAGCTGCAGGTGGCGTAGCGCCCAACGTTGATACGCTTCGTCTAGACGCTCGATCCTGCCTTCGAGAAAATCGGCACCTTCGGCGGAGACGATGACCGACGGCCGGCTGGCCCGCGCGGCGCGCAAATCTGCGGCCGTCTTGATAATCGGCAGCCCTTGTTCACGCGCCAGCGCGTGCAACGCGGGAAAGGATCGCTGACTGAATTCGTAGAGTTCGCCGGGTCGCGGGTCGCGACTGGGCCGCAGGCGACCGTCGATCAGCCTGACAATCGGCGAGTCGCCCACGACGGCAAGAGCGATCGCCGACATGCCGCCCTCGCGCATCGGATCGGCGACGGGCACAGACTGGCCGCGACCGAAGCTTAACCAGATCAGGTTGCCGGCATGGCTATGGATATCGACGGCCATGCCGTCGGCTGCCTGCGCCATCGCAGGCACCGGCAAGCAGAAGAGCGCGCTCGCCGCCATTGCCGCGCGACGCGTCAAGCCCGGCACCACCTCGGCCCCGTCGAGCCGATATCGCCAGTGATCGGAGTCGGACGAGACGCGCCACGTCCCTCTTAATCGCAACGCACCATTGCCAAGCTTCAGCGGTCGATCGGCAGAAACTCCGACGACAGCCAGCGGATTGGCCGGCACGCAGCCCTGGCAGCAGCCGGGTTCGGCCATCACCAGGAAATGATCGGCACTCGCCATCGAAAGAGACGTGAGCGGAAAGCCCACAATCTCCACCGTCTTGCCTCGGGCCGCATCGGCGCGCCGTGTTCCGAGGTCGTTCCAGCGAAGCTGCATCGACTTCCCCTTCGTCAGGGGAACGCCCCCGTTCAAAGCTTGGGACGCGGATAGTAAGGCTTGTTGCCCAGAGCTTGCACCCTTTTCCAGAACTCAGGACCTGACGCCTTGCCAACCTCGTCGAGGTCGGCAGCCTGTCGCCACATACTCCATGAATCGGGATGGAGGCGGCTTGCCTCTGCCATCTGCAGATCGCCCTCGGCTGCACGACCGTGCATGCGCAGCCACACGCCCAACCTGAAGCGGGCCCTCGCCTCGGCGATCTCGGGTGTCACCTTGGGCAAGCCGGCGCGGGCGACATCCGGAGGCATGGCATGCCGGCCGGTGTTCACCCATTCGCGAACGGCATCGAGATAGGCCTGGCGTGCCGCAAGGCGCGCCGCCTGATCGGCCGGCGACATCGTGCGCGTCGAGAGATCCATGCGCCGGAAATGATCGGTCGAACCGGCCGTCTCCGGCGGCCGCACGATGCGGCCTCTTTCGTCGATCCACACCGCCTGCGGCACGTTCACGAGATTGTAGAGATCTTCGAGGCGGTGCTCCGTGTCGATGAGCTGCCAGTAGCTGGACGTGCTGCCTGCCCGCGCCTGGTCGATCCAGGGACGCGCATGCTCGGCACCGCGGCTTTCCTCCGCCACGGCCACGACCATGAACCCCTTGTCCTTCAGCTCATCGTAGAGTGTCTGCCACACGGGCAAGTCGAAGCGGCAACCTCACCAACTGGCCCATGTGGCAAGGAATACCTTCATGCCTCTGAGCTGCGACAGCGAACGCGGCACGCCATCGACATCGGGCAAGGTGAAGTCCGGCGCCATGAGCCCTTCGAGGGCGTGATTGCGATCATCGGCCGGCGCGCCCAGCGCCCACACGTCGCCCGCCTCGCTGGCGATCGCCGGCCCGCCGAGTTTTTTCCAGAAGGCTGCGACGTCGACATCGGCACCCTTCACGGCCGATGCAGGCAGAGGCACGCAAAGCTCTGCGCGGCACATTCCTTCGGGTTTCAGGGTCCAGCCGGTGACCTTCTCGGCATCGGCCGCGCGCATCCAGAGGCCGTCGCTCGTCGCGACCTCGTGCTCACCGGTCGGCGTAAGGATGGTGCTCATGCCCGACAGCGAAGCACCTTTCCCCATATGGGGAAAGGTTCGTCGCTACGGCCTGGACGACAACTTGTCGTTACTTCGGAACCGAAATCGTCACTTCCTTGGAAGTGATGAACTCCAGCAGGACCGGCACACCCTTCTTGGTCTGTTCAATGCCGCGCTTGATGGCCGGCACGATGTCCTCGACCTTGGTAATGCGCTCGCCGTAGCCGCCGAAGGCGCGCGCCATGGCGGCGTAGTCGCCGGAGATGTCGGTCGAGCGGTACTTCTCGGTCGAGATCTTCATGATGTGAAGCTCGATCGCCATCGAGAAGTTGTTGAGCAGGATCGACATGATCGGAATGCGCTCGCGCACTGCCGTCTCGAAATCCATGCCGGTGAAGCCAATGGCGGCATCGCCCCAGACGTTGATGCAGAGCTTGTCCGGGCAGGCGAGCTTGGCACCCATCGCAAGGCCGAGGCCGTAACCCAACTGCGTGGTCTTACCCCAGCCGATATAGGTGTGCGGCGCGGTCGTCTTCCAGAACGGCGAAAGCTGGTCGCGCGGGCTGCCGGCATCGTGCGTGATGATGGTGTTGGCAACGTCGACCGTATGCTGCAGATCCCACAGCACGCGATAGGGGTTGAGCGGCGCCTCGTTGTTGGTCAGCTTCGGCATCCACTCCTTCAGCCACTCGTCGGCGATCGGCTTGATCTCGGCCACCACCGGGCCGGCATCGCGCTTCTTGCCGCCCACGAGCTTGCTGCATTCGTCGATCATGGCGCGCAACGCGAGCTTGGCGTCGCCGATCAGGCCGTACTTGCAGCGCACGTCCTTGTTCAGGTGATTGGGATCGAGCGTCGTGTGGATCACCACCTTGCCCTTGGGCATCGAGATGCCGAAGTTGGTTTCGGTGAAGGAGCAGCCGATGCCGAACAGCACGTCGCAATTGTCGAGGAAGTAGCGCACCGCCTTGGGATAGGCGCGACCACCCGAGCCGAGCGACAGTGGATGGGTCTCGTCGAAGCTGCTCTTGCCTTGCAGCGAGGTGCAGACCGGAATTGCCAGCAGCTCGGCCAGTTCCTTCAGCTCGTCATAGGCCTCAGCCCAATGCACGCCATGGCCGGCATAGATGACCGGTCGCTTGGCCTCGACCAGCGCCTTGGCGGCTTCTTTCACCGCGGCGGGATCGGGACCGTATTTGGTGGCGACGACGGGCTGGTAGGTCAGCGGATCGGGTGCATCCTCACCGTTGGCTTCGGCGGGAAACTCGATGATGACCGGCGCGCCGCGGCCGTTGCGAAGCAGGCTGAAGGCCCGGCGCATGATGTTCTCGATGTCGGCGCCCGAGCTGATCGGCTCGGCATGCTTGGCAACGTGCGCCATGCTGATCGTCGAATTGAAATTCGGCGGCACGTGCGCGATGCGGCGCGAGTAGCCCGCGGGGATGACCAGCAGCGGCACCGATTCGCCGAACGCCTGGGCGACGCCGCCATAGGCATTCTCCGACCCCGGCCCGCTCTGCATGCAGAACACGCCCATCTTGCGGCCCTTGGTCAGCCGCGACATGGCATCGGCCATATGCAGGCCGATACGCTCCTGGCGCACGATGATCGGACGGATGTCTATCGCCGCGCAGTGCTCGATCAAGTGGTTGACGGGGTAAGCGAAGAGGTACTCGACGCCCTCGCGCTTCAGGATTTCGGCGACGGCCGGTCCGGTCTTCATCTTCGCTCCCCCACTACTACTTGTTCAGTTCCTTCATCGCGCTATCGAGGCCGCCCAGAGTCAGCGGGAACATGCGATTGCTCGAGAGCTGCTGCAGGAGCTGGATTGACGGCGTGTAGCTCCAGTGCCGTTCGGGCACCGGGTTCAGCCACACCATGCTGCGATAGGTGTCGGCCATGCGCTGGATCCAGACCTGACCCGCCTCCTCGTTCCAGTGCTCCACCGAGCCGCCGGGATAGGCGATTTCGTAGGGGCTCATCGAGGCGTCACCGACGAAGATGACCTTGTAGTCGGACGGATAGGTATGCAGGAGCTGCGCCGTCGAGAAGGTATCGACGTGACGGCGGCGGTTGTCCTTCCACAGCTTCTCGTAGAGGCAGTTGTGGAAGTAGAAGAATTCGAGGTGCTTGAACTCGGTGCGCGCCGCCGAGAACAGCTCCTCGCAGACGCGGATGTGCGCATCCATCGAGCCGCCGATATCGAACAGCAGCAGCAGCTTCACCTTGTTGCGTCGCTCCGGCACCATCTTGATGTCGAGATAGCCTGCGTTGCGCGCCGTCGAGCGGATCGTGTCGGGCATGTCGAGCTCGATCTCGGCGCCCTCGCGCGCGAACTTGCGCAGCCGGCGCAGAGCGATCTTGATGTTGCGCGTGCCGATCTCGACCGTGTCGTCGAGGTTCTTGTACTCGCGCTTGTCCCACACCTTGACCGCACGGCCCTCGCGGTTCTTGTCCTGGCCGATGCGCACGCCTTCGGGATTGAAGCCGTAGGCGCCGAACGGCGACGTGCCGGCCGTGCCGATCCACTTGCTGCCACCCTGATGGCGCTTCTGCTGCTCTTCGAGGCGCTTCTTCAGCGTCTCCATGAGCTTTTCCCAACCGCCCATCGCCTCGATCTGCTTCTTCTCCTCTTCGGTCAGCAGCTTCTCGGCGAGCTTGCGCAGCCACTCCTCGGGGATCTCGGCGGTGATGCCTTCAGCCGGCAGCGCCTCGAGTCCCTTGAAGACATGGCCGAACACGCGGTCGAACTTGTCGAGGTTGCGCTCGTCCTTCACCAGTGCGGCGCGCGACAGATAGTAGAAGTCGTCGACGCTGTATTCGGCGACGCCCTTGTCCATCGCGTCCATCAAGGAGAGGTATTCCTTGATGGAGACCGGCAGCTTGGCCTGACGAAGCTCGAGAAAGAAGTTCACGAACATGGCGTGACTCCTATGGAGTTATTGACGCTGCTCCCGGCGCGCCATGAAGGCCAGACGCTCGAACAGGTGGACGTCCTGCTCGTTCTTGAGCAGAGCGCCGTGCAGCGGCGGAATGAGTTGCTTGGAATCCTTGGACCGCAGCGACTCGGGCGACATGTCCTCGACCATGAGGAGCTTCAGCCAGTCGAGCAGCTCGGAGGTCGAGGGCTTCTTCTTGAGGCCGGGCACTTCACGGATGTCGTAGAAGACGTTCAGCGCCTCGCGCAGCAGGTTGCGCTGCAGGTCGGGGAAGTGGACGTCGACGATCTGCGTCATCGTCTCGCGGTCGGGAAAGCGGATGTAGTGAAAGAAGCAGCGACGCAGGAAGGCGTCGGGCAGTTCCTTCTCGTTGTTCGAAGTAATCATCACGATCGGGCGTTGCGCCGCCTTGATGACCTGCTGCGTCTCGTAGACGTAGAACTCCATGCGATCGAGCTCGAGTAGCAGATCGTTGGGAAATTCGATGTCGGCCTTGTCGATCTCGTCGATCAGCAGGATCGGGCGTTCGGTGGAGGTGAAGCCTTCCCAGAGCTTGCCCTTCTTGATGTAGTTGCCGATGTCCTTCACGCGCTCGTCGCCGAGTTGACTGTCGCGGAGGCGGGACACGGCGTCATACTCGTAGAGACCCTGCTGTGCCTTGGTCGTCGACTTGATGTGCCATTC
>CALROF020000090.1:0-24622 GCA_943369775.1 Reyranella massiliensis 521 | reverse complement strand
AGGGCGCACCGTTCCTGCTGGGACTGGTGCTGGGACCGCAGATGGAAGAGTATTTCCGTCGTGCCATGCTGCTGTCGCGTGGCGATCCGATGGTCTTCCTCGAACGTCCGATCAGCCTTGGCCTGCTCATCACCACGGCCCTGCTGCTGATCCTGATGGCTCTGCCTAGCGTCAAGAAGGCGCGCCAGGAAGCTTTCCAGGAAGAGGGCTGAACACGATACAGGCCGGGCTTCCGGCCTTCACCCGGAGCCGCGTGGGCAGCAACATGCCCCCGCGGCCGATGCGATACCCAACAATCGAATCGCCGCCCTGGTTCGCGACATAGAGAAAACGCTGGGCGGGATCGAAGGCGAAAAAGCGCGGCGTGCCGCCTTTCGTCGGAACCCACTGCCGCGGGGTCAGCGTGCCCTTGCGAACGTCGATGCCAAACACACCGATACTGTCGTGACCGCGATTGGACACGTAGACGTTGCGACCGGCGCGATCGACCCAGATCTCCGCGCCGGTGCTGTAGCCGGTGAAGTCGGGTGGCGTCGACGGCACGGTCTGCAACGGCGTTAGTTCGCCACTGCTTGGTTCCTGACGATAGGTCGTGATCGTTGAGTCGAGCTCATTGATGACATAGGCGAACGCCTTGCTCGGATGGAAGTCGATGTGGCGAGGGCCGGCGCTCGGGCGTGAGGCAACGCGATTGGCTTCGACCAGCACGCCGCGTCTCTTGTCGAGACGATAGCCGATCACGCAGTCAGATCCCTTGCAGGGCAGGTAGAAGTAGCGGCCCTGCGGGTCGAGCGGATTGTGATGCGGCCGCACGTTCTTCTGCTCGACGCGATGCGGGCCGAGCGGCGCGCTAACGGCTGTCAGCGTCGTGTAGGCGCCGAGCGCACCATCACGTCCAATCGGAAGAGCCGCAATCGAGTCCGAGCCGTAGTTGCTGACGACCAGAAAGCGGCCGGTGGCGTCGAAGGCGAGGTGGATGGGATTGAAGCCCCCGGTGGGCTGGCGGTTCAATATGGCGATACGTCCCGTTTCCGGGTCGACCGTGTACGATGTCGCCTCGCTGCGATCGCCGTGGACGGAATAGAGGCGGGTGCCCGCAGCGTTGAGCGCAAGGAACGAGGGGTTCTCCAGTCCTGCGAGATGCTGGACGTGCCGGAAGGCGCCGCTGCGCAGATCGACGCGATAGACGTTGATGCCATTACCGCGGCCTTGGCGCTCGGGCGTGGTGTAGCTGCCGACATAAGCGAAAAGCTGGCTTGTGTTCATCCCGCCATTCTCGACGGTCAGTCGAAGGGAGGTCAATGATGTCCCGTTCGCTTAGCGTATCGTCGCAACGACCAGCCCGGCGCCCAGCACGACGAAAACGATGCCCGCGAGTTCGCGCCGGCTCACCGATTCGCGGAAGACGCGGCGCGAGACGAAGTAGCTGAACACCACTTCGATCAGGATCAGGGTTCGCACTTGCGATGCCGACGCCAGAGCCAGCGCCGTCACGTTAGTGAGTGAGGCCAGCGCACCGGCGACACCGGCAAAGGTCGAAACTCGCCATTGCCGCAGCGCTGCCAGGACGATCGTCGGGTTGCGGGCGAGCAACCAGCCGCCCAGCAGTAGCGTCTGCAAGAGCTGACTCCAGAAAAGTGTCTCGGCCGCAGCAAGAAACGGCGAGGCAGCTTCGAGGGCGAGGTTGGCACCGCGATAGCTGACCGCCGAGATGGCGAAGGCCGCGCCGGAGGCAAGACCGTTGAGGGCGGCGGCATCGGTCCAGCTTCGCAGGCTGGTCGCACTGGTGTTGAGGCGCGGAGAGAGAAGCACGACACCGAAGGTGGCGAGGCCAACGGCTATGGCCGTGGTCAACGACAGCGATTCGCCGAGGAACACGACGGAGAAGATCGCGACCTGGATGACCTCGCTCTTGGAATAGACGAGGCCGATGGCGAAGCTGCGTGCGGCCATCGCTCTAAGGAGGAAGGCGGTGCCTGCCATCTGGCTGAACGCGGCGGCCAGCACCCAGCCGGCGAAAGCCCAGGTGGGGGTCGGCAGCTCGAAGCCACCGAGCTCGAGCAGGATGCCAAGCCACAAAGTGAGTACGGGCATACCGTAGAGGAACCGCACCAGCGTCGCGCCGAGCGTGCCCAGCTCGCCGACCAAGTGTCGCTGCGCGGTATTGCGAACGGTCTGTGCGGCGGCGGCAAAGACGGTGAGGGGGATCCAGAGCCAGGAGGGAGGGAGCACGTCCGCTACCAGGACTCGGTGGGGAGTTTGACCATTTTGAACAATTGTTCATAAGATCGCGCCAACTGGTCGTCGACCGTAAAAGTAAAAGAACGTTTGGGAGTGAATGCCATGACTTCAATCGACTCACGTCGTGCTGGCCGTCGCCAGATTCTGAAAGGTGCAGGCGCACTCGCCACGGCTGGCGTCATCGGCATGCCTGCGATCGTCAAAGGCCAGAGCGGCGCCATCAAGATCGGCGTACCGACAATCCTGTCCGGCCGCGTCGCCGTGCTCGGCCAGACCAGTGTCGGCGGCCTCAAGGTCGTGTTCGACAAGGTGAACGAGTCGGGCGGCATCAACGGCCGCAAGATCGAGCTGGTCGTTCGCGACTCCAAAGGTGCGCCGCAGGAAGCGGCCAAGGTCACGCGCGACCTGATCAACAACGACGGCTGCCAGATCATCATCGATGCGGAGGCTTCTAGTGGTGCCTTTGCGGTGCAGGAAGTGATCCGCGAGATTGGCGTGCTCTGCATGCACACGAACTCGGAGACCTCGTCGCTGACGGCCGATCCCAAGCTGCATGTTCCGACCGCCTTCCGCACGGCTCGCCAGGGCATTCACGATGCCATCGGCGGCGGTGACTATGCCGCCAAGATCGCCAAGGCCAAGGGGCTGAAGAAGTGGGCGACTTGCTCGCCGGACTATGCCTACGGCCGCTCGAACACCGCCGAGTTCATGGAATATGCCAAGCATTTCGACGGCAATATCCAGGTGGTCGAGGAATCCTGGCCGAAGCTCTTCCAGCCCGACTACACCGAGGTCGTGACCAAGGTGCTGAACGCCAAGGCAGACGCCATGTATTCGGCTCTGTGGGGCGGCGACCTGGTAGCTTTCATCGACCAGGCCAACCTTTACGGCCTGTTCGACAAGCAGGCTTCGTTCATGGTCAATCTCGGCGACTACGGTGTCGTCGACCAGGTGAAGCAGTTCCCGCAGGGCGTCTACTCGGGTGGCCGCTATAACCGCACGGTGCCGCCGACCAAGGAAAACGAGGAGTGGTACCAGAACTACGTCAAGACCCAGAAGCACAAGCCGACCAACTGGTCGTGGGAGAATGACGTGGCGGCCCAGATGGTCGTCGAGGCGCTGAAGAAGACCAACGGAGACACCAACGGCAAGAAGCTCGCGGAAGTGATCAAGGGCATGACCATCAAGACGCAGTTCGGCGTCGGCGGCTCGGTCACCATGCGCGCGGAAGACAACACGCTGGTGAACTACATCATCGGCTACGGCGTCTCGCTCTCCAAGGAGCCGTACATCGCCGACTTCCAGACCTCGCCGTGGGAGCCGATCTACGAACTCGAGAAGCAGTGGAAGAAGAAGCAGGGTTACGCCTGATCCACTCAGTCACTGCACTGTTGTCGCCAGCCCTTTCCGTCGTGTGGCGGAGAGGCGTGATGGGGCGAACAAGAATATCTGGGAGTTCCCGTGGATCTTGACGCGTTGATGCGCTGCGTCGGAACGACGTCGTGCATCGTGACTCAACTTACCAGCGGCATGATCATTGGCATGCTGCTGTTCCTGATCGCGTCGGGCGTGACGTTGATCTTCGGCGTGCTGAACGTCATCAACTTCGCGCACGGCTCGCTCTACATGATCGGCGCCTACGCGGCCTGGACGTTCTATCAGCTCACCGGCAGCTACTTTGTCTCCGCCCTTGGGGCGGCGGTAGCGGTCGGTATGCTGGGGGTCCTCTTCGAGCGGTTCCTGATGAGCAAGGTCTACGGCTCGAACGTGCTGATGCAGCTACTCGTCTGCTACGCCGTCGTGTTGATCTCCGACGACCTTATCAAGATCATCTGGGGGCCGGTGTCGCTCTCGATGGGCATGCCGGTGGAGTTCCGCTTGCCGCCGCTGCGCTTCTTCGGAGGCGTCGTGCCGCCGTTCTACATTTTCATGATCGTCGCGGCGATGGCGATCGGCCTGTTGCTCTGGCTGGTTATCGCGCGCACGCGCTTCGGCAACATCGTGCGCGCCGCTGCCGTCAACGGTCCGATGGTGTCCGCATTGGGTATCCGCGTGAACCTCTACTACGCCGCGGTGTTCGGCATCGGCAGCGCGCTCGCAGGCGCGGCCGGTGCGCTGGCGGCGCCCGTGCGTTCCCTCACGCCGGGCATGGGCTTCTCGATCCTGATCGAGTCCTTCATCGTCACGGTAATCGGCGGCATGGGGTCGATCGTCGGCGCCTTCGTGGCCTCGATCATCATCGGCCTCACGCGCTCCTTCGGCAGCATCGGGTTCCCGCTGTTCGTCGACGGCGTGATGTTCCTGATCATGGCGCTGGTCCTGATCTTCAAGCCGAGCGGCCTGTTTGGTCGCCCGCACAACAAGTAGGTCGGCCATGACTGGACGCTGGCGCGATCTCGCCTTGGCAGGTGCGGGGCTTGTTGTCCTTCTGCTGGTGCCGCTGTTCGGTGCCCCTCCCGCCATCCGCGACTTCATCATGTTCGGCATGGCTTATGGGCTGCTGGCCATGTCGCTCAACCTTCTGATTGGCTACTCGGGGCTGGTTTCCTTCGGGCATGCGATGTTCTTTGCCTCGGGCGCCTATGCCTTCGGGCTGGCCATGCAATCGGGCAAGTTCTCGATCCCGGCGGCCTTCGCGCTGGCCATCGTCTTCACGGCGGTTCTGGCCCTGGTCGTCGGTGCGATCTGTGTGCGGCTGAACGAGATCTACTTCGCCTTCCTGACGCTCGCCTTCCAGATGCTGTTCTACAACGTCATCCTGGGCTGGGTGTCGTTCACCGGCGGCGACCAGGGGCTGATGGGTGGCATCCCGCGGCCGAAGTTCCTGGGCATCGATCTCGCGGACCGAACGCAGCTCTATGTCTTCTGCAGTGTGGCCTTCATCATCTGTATCGCCATCCTGCGCCAGCTCGTGACGTCGCCGTTCGGCTACACCTTGCGGCTGATCCGGGACAATCAGGAGAGGGCGGCCTTCCTCGGAGTCAACGTGCCCCTCGTGAAGCTCACCTGCTTCGTGATCTCGGCTTGCGTGGCGGCGGTCGGCGGCATCCTGCTGACGCTGTTCGTGTCCGGCGCCTATCCCAACTTCGGCTTCTGGACGACCTCCGGCGAGGCGATCTTCATGATCCTGCTGGGCGGCTCCAACGTCTTCCTGGGCCCGTTGGTCGGTACGGTCATCCTGCGCCTGTTGAACGACATCACCGTGACCTACACCAGCCACACGGAGCTGGTGCTGGGCATCGTGATCCTCATCCTGGTGCTGGGGCTGCGCAAAGGTCCGCTCGACCTGATCGCCGAGCGCCTGGAGAACCGGCGCCAGGCGGCGGCGCAGGCGGTGCGCGATGCTGCCGATGCCGGGGCTGCCGGGACCAGGGCCACCGATACCGGGAAGGGTGGCTCCTGATGCTGAAGCTGGAGAACCTCAAGAAATCCTTCGGCGGCGTCGCGGCAACGCGCGACGTGACGCTCGATTTTGCCGATGGATCGCTCAGCGCCATCATCGGCCCCAACGGCGCCGGCAAGACGACGCTGTTCAACCTGATCACCGGCCGCTTTCCGATCGACAGCGGCCGCATCGTGCTCGCTGGCGAAGACATTTCGGGGCTGTCGCGGCGCGAGATCGTGCGGCGGGGGATCGGTCGTGCCTTCCAGGTGGCGAGCCTGTTCCCGACACTCACCGTCCGGGAGGCGCTGGCGGCTGCTGCGCAGGCGCATCAGCGTCGCGAAACGGCAATGCTGGTGGGCTTTCCCACGGCCGCGGCGATGAAACATGCCGACGAGGTCATGGAGCTGCTGGGGCTGACGCGCGTCGCGGGCATCCTGAGTCGCAACCTGAGCCACGGCGACCAGAAGCTGCTGGATATCGGCCTGGCATTGGCTCTGGAGCCCAAGGTGCTGCTGCTCGACGAGCCGACGGCGGGCATGGGGCCGGAGGAGCGCTGGCGGATGATCGAGACGGTGCAGCGCTTGTGGCGCGCCCGTGGCATGACCCTGATCTTTATCGAGCACGACATGGATATCGTCTTCAAGGTAGCCCAGACGGTGCGCGTTCTGTCCTACGGTTCGGTGCTGGCCGAGGGCACGCCGGAGGAGGTCCGGCGCAATCCGCAGGTCATCGAGGCCTATCTCGGCAAGTCGGCGCACGGCGCGGCCGAAGGAGCGGCGGCGTGAGCGCGGCGGAGATCCTGAAGCTCGAGGGCATCGACGTCTTCTACGGTGCCAGCCAGATCCTGTTCGGTGTTTCGTTCGGCGTCGAGAAGGGCCAGTCGCTGGCGCTGCTCGGCCGCAACGGCGCCGGCAAGAGCACGACCATGAAAGCGATCATCGGGTTGGCGCCTCCCAAGCGCGGCGCCATATCGGTCCACGGCGTGGCAGTGCAGAAGTTCACGGCCGACCGGATCGCCCGCGAGGGCATCGGCTTCGTGCCGGAGGACCGGCAGATCTTTCCCGAGCATTCGGTCGAAGACAATCTCAAGATCGGAGTGAAGACAGGGCCCGGCGGGCGTTCCGACTGGACCCTGGAGAAGATCTACGACGTCTTCCCGATCCTTGCCTCGATGCGCACGCGCATGGGCGGCCGTCTCTCGGGCGGCGAGCAGCAGATGCTCACCATCGCGCGCACCTTGATGGGCAACCCCGACGTGCTGCTGCTCGACGAGCCCAGCGAAGGGCTGGCGCCGATCATCGTCGAGAAGATCGGCGAGTTGATCCAGCAGCTGCGCGGCATGGGCATCACCCTGATCGTGGCCGAGCAGAACATGCACTTCTGCCTCGACATCGCGAGCCACGTCGCCGTGATCGACAAGGGCCACATCGTCTATCGCGGCTCGATCGACGAGCTGCGCGCCAACGACGACGTGAAGAAGCGCTACTTGGCGGTCTGAAGCACCACGCGAAGGCCGGGGCGGGCGTCTTCCAGCCGGATCGTGAGGCCGTGCAGGCCCGCAATAGCTTTCACCATGGCGAGGCCAAGGCCGCTACCGGACGTCGAGCGGCTGCGGTCGAGGCGGTAGAAGCGGTCGAACACCTTGTCGTGCTCGATGGCCGGGACGCCCGGACCATTGTCGGCGACCTCCAGCTCGATGCCGGCTTCCTGCTTGCGCAGGCGGAGCGAGAGCTTTGTGCCGGCCGGCGTGTGGCGCAGCGCATTCTCCAGAAGGTTGGAGACGAGCTGGGCAAGGAGCTGGCGGTCGCCGGTCAGCATCACGCCGCTGTCGATCTGCACTTCGAGCGGATGCTCGGCATCCTCGGCCACGGGGGTATAGGTTTCGCCGAGGCTCGATAGCAGGGCGGAGAGATCGACTTCGGCGAAACCGCTCTTCTGCGCGCCGGCCTCGACCTGGGCGATGCGCAGCAGGGCGGAGAAGGTTTCCAGCAGGGAATCCGCTTCCTCGATGGCCGCGTCGGTCGCCGCTTCGTAGTCGGCGGTCGTTGTCGCGCGCTCGCGGGCGTCCTCGAGCTGCTGACGCAGGCGACCGAGCGGCGTGCGCAGGTCGTGGGCGATGTCGCTCGACACCTGGCGCAGCCCGTCCATGAGCTGCTGGATGCGGGCCAGCATGGCGTTGAGGCTGGAAACGAGCTGGTCGATCTCGTCCTGCGTGCCACGCACGGGGATGCGCGCCGAAAGATCGCCTTCCATGATGGCGCGGCTGGTGCGCGTGATGGTGTCGATGCGGCGCAGGAAGTTGGCGCCCAGCACGGCGCCGCCGGCGATCGCCAGCAGCAAGGCAAGCCCGCTCGACCAGAAGAAAGCACGCACGATCGCGTGCTGCATGTCGGTCAGCCGAGTCGAATCCTGCGCGACGAGCAAAAACGACCCGTCGGGCAAGGTGAGGCCGAAACCCATCAGCTTCGAGCGGTCGACGTCGGCCTCGGGCGCCTCGCGCTGCGGGATGAAGTCTATCGAGCCTTCGACCGGCGGCATGCCGGGCAGATTGCCGACGACGACCCGGCGATTGGGAGCCTGCAGCAGGTAGAAGATGGGGCCGCGCGTGCGGAAGTTGATGCGCCGCGTGATCTGGTCGGCGAGGCCGGAAAGACCACTGCGCCGGTGCACTTCGGCGAGCTGATAGGCTTCGGAGCGCAGCACCGCCGACATGTCGCTCTGCATTGCCGCCGTTGCGGTCCAGTAGACGGTGACGAACAGCGCGCCGGCCGAGAGGATGAACAGGACGGCGTAAAGCAGCGGCAGGCGGAAGCTCGCCGAGCGCAGGATCCTAATCAGGCGCCCGGACGACATAGCCAGCCCCCCTGATCGTATGGAGCAGGGGTTTGTCGAAGCCCTTGTCGATCTTGGAGCGCAGCCGGCTGATGTGCGTCTCCACGATGTTGGTCTTGGGGTCGAAGTGGAAGTCCCAGACCTTTTCGAGAAGCATGGTGCGCGTCACCACCTCGCCGGCATGGCGCAGCAGGTATTCCAGGATCTTGAACTCCTGGGCCAGCAATTCGATGCGCTTGCCGCCGCGCGTCACGGTGCGTGCCAGCAGATCCATTTCGAGATCGCCGACGCCAAGCGAGGTCGTGGCCACGATCGGCGGACGGCGGGCGAGGGCACCGATGCGCGCGCGCAGCTCGGCGAAGGCGAAAGGCTTAGTGAGATAGTCGTCGCCGCCGGCTTCAAGGCCGGCCACGCGATCGTCGACACCGCCCATCGTGGTGAGGAAGAGCACCGGCGCCTTCATGCCGGTGGCGCGCGCGGCCTTCACGAGCGACAGCCCGTCCATCGCCGGCAGCATGCGGTCGACAATCAGCACGTCGTACTTCTCGCCGGTGGCGAGGTAGAGCCCGTCGCGGCCGTTGTCGGCATGGTCGACCACATGGCCGTGCTCGCGCAGGCCCTTGGCGATGTAGTCGGCGGTCTGTTTGTCGTCTTCTACGAGGAGGATCTTCACGACGCCCGTCTAACTGGCGCCGTGCCCCGGCGCAACGCTCCCCAACTATACAAACATTCAATCTGGCGGCCATCAGGACGCTACGGGCCAAAGCTCATATTCCGCGTGCCCCCAAGGAGGAGGTTTTAGATTATGAGCAAGACCAAGACCCGTATTCTGACTGCCCTGGCGCTGACGACTGCTCTGACGGCGCCGGCGCTTATTGCGCCGATGTTTACCGCTCCGGCGGCCGTTGCCGGCCAGCCCGTGGCCGCAGTCCAGGATTTTTCGGATCTGGCCGCCAAAGTCACCCCCGCCGTCGTGAACGTCGCCGTGACCATGAAGGCCGGCGCCGAGGATGGCGACGAGACCCGTATGTCGGGCAACGCCCAGCAGCAGCAGATGGAAGAGTTCATGAAGCGCTTTGCCGAGCGCTTCGGTCAGCCGATGCAGCCGGGCCAGCGTCCGGACGGCAAGCGTCCGCAGTCGAAGGAGAAGGCCCAGGCCGTCGGCACGGGCTTCATCGTCGACGCCAAGGGCACGATCGTCACGAACTACCACGTGGTCGGCAAGGCCGACTCGATCACCATCACCATGGCGGACGGCACCAAGTTGCCGGCCAAGATGATGGGCGGCGACGAGAAGACCGATCTGGCCGTGCTCAAGGTCGAGAGCGACAAGCCGCTCCCGTTCGTCACCTTCGGCGACGCCGGCAAGGTGCGTGTCGGCCAGGCGGTGATGGCGGTCGGCAACCCGTTCGGCCTCGGTGGCACCGTGACCACGGGCATCGTGTCGGCGCGCGGCCGTGACATCCACTCCGGTCCGTTCGACGACTACATCCAGACCGACGCAGCCATCAACCGCGGCAACTCGGGTGGCCCGCTGTTCGACATGGAAGGCAAGGTGATCGGCATCAACACTGCCATCTTCTCGCCGACCGGCGGCAACATCGGCCTGGGCTTCGCCATTCCGTCCTCGCTCGCCGAGCCGGTGGTGGCCCAGCTCAAGGACAGCGGTCGGGTCGAACGTGGCCTGCTCGGTGTTCAGATCCAGCCGATGAGCAAGGAGATCGCCGAGAGCCTGTCGCTCGACGGTGACAAGGGCGCCCTGGTGGCGATGGTCCAGCCGGACAGCCCCGCTCTGGCCGCCGGTGTGAAGTCGGGCGACGTGATCGTGAGCGTCGACGGCAAGAAGATCGAGGGCGTCAAGGAGCTGACGCGCATGATCTCCGCCATCAAGCCGGGCACCTCGGTGAAGCTGGGTGTGTGGCGCGACGGCAAGGACATGAGCCTGACGGCAAAGGTCGGCGACCAGAAGGAAGAGTCGGCGATCATCAAGGCCAAGGCCGACGGCAAGTCGGGCGAGGCCGCCAAGGCTCAGCCACTGTCCTACGGCGTGTCGCTGGCGCCGCTCTCCTCGGAAGCGCGCAAGCAGCTCGGCCTCGACGGCGAGATGAAGGGTGTCGTGGTGGCCACGGTCGAGCCGGGCAGCCCGGCCGACGATCAGGGCCTGAAGGCCGGCGACGTCCTGCAGCAGGTTGGCAAAGACTCCGTCGACAGCCCGAAGAGTGCCGTCGAGAAGCTCACCGAAGCGAAGAAGACCGGCAAGCCGGTCCTCATGAAGGTCTATCGCGAAGGCATGACCCGCTTCGTCGCAATCTCCCCACGCGCAGCCTAAGGCCGGTGGGATCGCTCTAGAAGCCTTGTAAATCAAGGCTTCGCAGAAACTGAAGGTCTCATCAATAGGAGGTGAGACAAAGGTAAGACAAGCGGTGGGACCGTCTCAAGGGAGGCTCCAGTAACGTCTGGAGACTTGGGGGCGGGGTTGGTGACCTGAACTATCTCTCCCCGGGTTACGGGAAGCCAACCCCGTTCACAGTTTTTAGTCCAGTTGGGTGGAGGCCCCCGCCGCCACCCATCAACTACCGCCCACATTGCAACCCATCCCCGGGTTCGTGCTGGGCGGTTTTTTTGAGCGAACAGGTAAGGGGGAGGCAGCCGGTTAACGGCTGTCTTGGGAGGGTGGGGCTAGGTGGTGTACGTTGCCTAGTGCCCACTCCTTTTACTCTCCAGCCTCGTTCGTGGGTTCATTGGAAAGTGTCCTGCGATAGCAGCCTACAATGCGGGCATCACTTCCTTGGCCAGCAGCTCGACCGAGCGCGCCGATTCTTCGAACGACAGATCCCCGAAAGCGAGCCGGCAAAGGCAGTAGTTGATGCCGGCCGTCTCGTTGTCGCGCTTCAGCCGGTCACGCACGGTCGACGGTGATCCGGCGATGATGTAGCCGCCCTCCAGCGCGGCCTCGAATTCGGCAGGGATCATCTGGCGCGGCAGGCCAACGCCGTGGGCGCGCCAGAGATGAATGAGGGCGTCGTACCACAAGGCGAAGGCGCGCTTGGCGGCAGACTGCGCTTCCTTATCGGTGTAGCCGACCACAACATGCCGGCTGAGCCCGATCAGGGGCATGTCCTTCTCGGCGTGACCCAGCGCCTTCCAGGCGGCGCGGTAGCGGGCGGCGAACTGGCCGACGCCCTCGGCCTTCATGCCGACCACCGTGTTGCAAGCCTGCTGTGCCAGCCGGTCGGCGCTCTCCAGCGAATTGGCGCCATACCAGAGCGGCGGGTGCGGACGTTGCACTGGCCGCATCTCCATCGGCACGTCCTTGAAAGTGAAGTATTTGCCCTGATGGTCGAGACGCTCCTGCGTCAGTCCCTTGAGGAGGACCTGTAGCGCTTCGGCAAAGCGCTCCGGCCCCGTGGCGGGGTCGACGCCGTAGTAGCCAACCTCGTAAGGCGAGATACCGCGTCCGACGCCCAGCTCCAGCCGACCGCCGCTCATCTGGTCGAGCATGCAGATCTCGTCGATCAGCCGCAGCGGGTGATAGAGGTTCACAGTGTAGACCAGCGGCCCGAAGCGCAGCCGTCTGGTGCGTTGGGCCACGGCGGCCAGGAAGACGCTGGGTGAAGGGGCCATACCGAGCGGCGTCGCGTGATGCTCGGCCAGATGATAGGCATGGAAGCCAGCCCGCTCGTAGAGTTCGACCAAACGCAGGCGATCCTCGAATTGTCGGCCGAGATCAGGGCCGGCGCGGTCCATATGGTCGAAGACGCCGAACTTCATCTGTATCCCCCTCGTTTTCACGGGATGCTACAACGGCAGCATGAAGAAGTACCTCTGCCTGGGCTGCGGCTTTCTCTATGACGAGGCGCGCGGCCTTCCCGAGCACGCGATCGCACCGGGCACACGCTGGGCAGACATTCCCGACGACTGGGTCTGTCCGGACTGCGGGACGCCGAAGTCGGGCTTCGAGATGGTGGAGATCCCATACTGGCAGGAAGGAGCACGGGCATGACCACGCGTTTTCTCCTGCGCGCCCGCGAGCGCGGCCATTCCTACCTGCCATCGGTCGGCCTCAATGCGAGCTATGTCGCAGGCCATCCCGACGGCGCGATCACGCGCTATTCCAGTTTCAATTTCCACGAATACCAGTCGGGCATGCCGGGCTTCGGGGTGATGAAAGTCTTCGGCGACGAGGTCTTCACGCCGAACGGCACCGGCTACAACATGCATCCGCATCACAACTTCATCATCATGGCCTTCGTGCTGGGTGGGGCGCTGACCCACATCAACACGATCGGCAAGGTCGATGAGCTGCGGAAGGACGACTACTACGTCTTCTCCGCCGGTTCGGGCGGCAAGCACAGCGAACTCAATATCGGCGAGGAGGACCTGCACGTAATCTATGTCTGGATTCTGCCGGACCAGCTCCTCACGCCGCCGTCCTACCTGCGCGGCCGGTTCGATCGCAAGACCGGCGCCAACCACATCACCTCACTGGTCGGCAGGGAGAAGGGCGCCCTGCCGATCGGCCAGAATTTCAAGGTCTCACGGCTGTTGAGCGAGGCGGGCCGCGAGCATGTCTGGCAGACATCCCGCGACAACGGGCTCTATGCGTTCGTGCTCGAAGGTGAGGCGGACATCGCAGGCCACCGGCTGGCGCGCCGCGACAGCATCGGACTGGAAAACACGGAGCGGGTGAAGATCACCGCCCAGGCCCCCGACACGGACCTGTTGCTGGTCGAGACTGCGCTCTAGCTACAGCACCCGCTTCTTCGACGAGATCACGCCGCTGGCAATGCCGTGCCACTCGATGGTGCCGGCGAGGCGGGAATGCTCGATCTTGGGGCAGCGGTTCATCACGACCTTGAGACCGGCCTTCTCGGCGCGCTCGGCCGCGGCTTTGTTCACGACGCCGAGCTGCATCCAAACGATCTTGGCACCGTGCCGGATGGCATCGTCGGTGATCGGGCCGGCGGCTTCGGAATTGCGGAAGATGTCGACCATGTCGGCCTTGACCGGCAGCTCGTCCAGCGAGGCGTAGACCTTCTGGCCCAGGATCTCCTGCCCGGCGGCGGCCGGATTGACGGGGATGACCTTGTACCCGCGGTCCAGCAAGTACTTCATCGCGAAATAGGACGGTCGATTCCAGTTGGCCGAAGCGCCCACCATGGCGATGGTCTTGGTGTCGCGCAGGATCTTGCGCAGGTAGTTGTCTTCGTAGTGGTCGCTGAAGGCGGCTGGCATGGGGGGATTATACATGGCTCAGCCGAAGCTGTTCGAACCGATTTCGATCCGTGATGTCACCCTGAAGAACCGCGTCGTCGTGGCGCCCATGCACCAGTATTCGGCAGTCAAAGGGTTCGCCACCGATTGGCACCTGATGAATGCCGGCCGCTACGCCGCCGGCGGCGCCGGCCTCGTCATCATGGAGTCCACCAAGGTCGAGCGGCGCGGGTGTGGCACGATCGGCGATCTCGGCCTGTGGGACGATGCCTTCGTGCCCGGGCTGAAGCGTTGCGTCGACTTCATCCGGTTGCACAATTCGGTTCCCGGCATCCAGCTCGGCCATTCCGGCCGCAAGGCGCGGCGCTTCCGCCCTTGGGAAGGTGGCGCGCCGTTGAAGCCGTCGGCCGAGATCGACGACTGGGATCAATGGGAGCTGGTGTCGTCGAGCGGCATCAACTCGCCTGACTCCGATCCGACGCCGCGGGCGCTCACCCGGGCGGAGATCCCCGAGGTCGTCGAGCGCTGGGGACAGGCGGCCCGGCGTGCCCATGAGGCAGGTTTCGACGTGCTCGATGTCCATGCCGCGCACGGCTACCTGATCCACCAGTTCCTCTCGCCGTTTTCCAATGTGCGCAACGACGAGTACGGCGGCAGCGAACTCAACCGCATGCGCTTCTGCATCGAGGTGGTGGAGAGCGTGCGTGCCCACTGGCCGGCGTCGAAGCCGCTGTTTGTCCGTTTCTCCGTCGAGGACGACGCTGGCTGGGGCCCCGACCAGAGTGTCGCCCTGGCCAAGCTCCTGAAGCCTAAGGGCGTCGACGTGATCGACTGCAGCTCGGGCGGCATGCGCGGTGCGCCGGTGGTGGGCTCGGGACCCGTAACCTACGGCTACCAGGTGCCCTATGCCGAGCGCCTGCGGAAGGACGCCGACATCATGAGCATGGCCGTCGGGCTGATCGTCCATGCAGATCAGGCGGAGCAGATCCTCCAGGAGGGCAGGGCCGACCTGATCGCGCTGGCACGGGAGCTGCTCTACAATCCCAACTGGCCGATGGACGCCGCGCAGAAGCTCGGTGTCGACCAACAATTCGGCTCGGTGCCGCCGCCGCAGGCCTACTGGCTCGCCAAGCGTGCGCAATCGGTGAAGAGCGTGGTCCCGTCGACGTACATGAAAGGCATGAATGCCGGCTGAAGGCCGATACGCCGACACAGAGAACGGAGCGAGGGATGGATACGTTAGTGCACAGTCGTGTCGACATGAGCGAAGCCGAGTGGAGCGCCCGTTGCGATCTCGCGGCGCTTTATCGAATCACCGATCACTTCGGCTGGACCGACACGATCGACACCCACATGACGGTCCGCATCCCTGGCGAACCCAAGTGCTTCCTGATCAACAACTACGGTGACCTGTTCGAGGAGATCACGGCCTCGAGCCTGGTGAAGATGGACATCGACGGCAACGTCTACGGCAAGGATGGCCGTTTCAACGCCGCGGGCTTCACCATCCATAGCGGCGTCTACAAGGCGCGGCCCGACGCCAACTGCGTGATGCATACGCATACGCGCGCCGGCACGGGCGTCTCGGTACTGAAGAAGGGTATCCGGCCGATCAGCCAGGACGCGCTCTCGGTGTACGACGATCTCGTCTATCACGAATACGGCATGCCGACCTCGACCGAGGAATGCGAGGCGCTCGGCGTGTCCTGCCAGAGCGGCAACTCGGTCGTGCTGCGCAATCACGGCCTGCTGACGGTGGGGACGACCATCCCCGGTGCGTTGCGGCGCATGTACATGCTCGAGCGTGCCTGCGAGGTCGAAGTGATCGCCCGAAGCCTCGACGAGGAGCCGGCCCCCATCGAAGAAGACGTTGTGCGCCAGTATGGCGAGCGCGCTCGCCAGATGCGGGCCAATCCCGAATACGGCATGACCTACTGGAATGCGGCGCTGCGCCAGATCGAAGGCAAGGGCATCGACTGGCGGCAGTAGTGGCCTGAAGCCCGGCGGTGGAGAGGGCGCCTAGCGCCCGTTCCACTCCGGCTTGGTCTTCTTGTTCACGAAGGCGTCGATGCCGGCCTGGGCATCCTCGCGCTGGATGGCGCCGGCCATGAACTCGGTGGCGTAGGCATAGGCTTGGCTGAGTTCCATCGTCATATGGCGGTGGAACATCGCCTTGCCTTCGGCAATCTGCTGCGGTGGTTGGGCGGCGATGCGGTTGGCCAGCGCCATCGTCGCCGCATCGAGCTCCGCCGGCGGTACGACGCGGCTCACCAAGCCATCGCGCAAGGCCGTGGCGGCATCGACGAACTCGCCGGTGAAGAGCATGTCGAGCGCGCGCTTGGGCCCGACATTGCGCCCCACGGAAACCGAAGGCGTGCCGCAAAACAGGCCGTTGTTGATGCCCGACGTGGCGAAGGTCGCGGCACTCGACGCCACGGCGAGATCGCAGGCGGCCACGAGCTGGCAGCCGGCCGCGGTGGCCACGGCTTTCACCTTGGCGATGACAGGCTGCGGCAGGCGCTGGATCGACACCATCATCGCCGAGCAGCGTGTGAGCAGGCTGTGATGGAAGGCGTAGTCGCGCGTCGAGGCGACCTCGCGCAGGTCGTGACCCGTCGAAAAGGCGCGATCGCCCTGGGCCTCGATGACGATGCAGCGGATCTCGCGGTCCTTCGCGAGCCTGTCGAATTCCGCCTGCAGGGCGTCTATAAGCTCGCCCGAGAGCGCATTCATGGCGTGCGGGCGGTTGAGCGTGAGGATCGCGACCCGACCTTCGTCGCGGCGCAACAGGACGGGTTCGTTGGGGGCGGCAGTCATGGCGACAGTCTATGGGAAGAGGGGAGTTGCGTCATGCCGGTGATGTCGCCCGACGAATTGTTGAAGTTCCTCGATGAGCATTTTCCGCAGTCTGCGCACCTCAACCTGTCGATCGAGCATCTCGACGACAAGACCATCCGGCTGCGCCTGCCGACCAATGAAAGCAACCTGCGGCCGGGCGGCACCATCTCGGGCCCGACCCTGATGTGGCTGGCCGATTGCGGCTTCTATCTCCTGATCCTGGCGCAGCTTGGCCCGGTGGCATTGGCAGTCACCACCAACCTCAACATCAACTTCATGCGCAAGCCCGAGCCTGGCGACCTGATCGGCGAGGGGCGCCTGCTGAAGCTCGGAAAGTCCCTGGCCGTAGGTGATTTTACGATGTGGAGCGACGGCAAGCCTGATCCGGTGGCCCATGCCACGCTGACCTATGCAATTCCGCCTGCTTCAAGGAGTTAAGGGGCGGTAAAATAATACCGCTACTCTAAGCTATTGATTCTAAGACGATATTTTTGACGATTTGACATCTCCCGGTTCTCTCCCCATAAGCGCCCGCTCATTGGAAGAAAGAACCATGCATACCCTTAGCAACCGTACTGTCAGTCTCAAGACTGCCGACGTGCAGAAGAAGTGGGTGCTGATCGACGCCGACGGCCTCGTGCTCGGTCGGCTCGCCTCGATCATCGCCATGCGCCTGCGCGGCAAGCACAAGCCGATGTTCACCCCGCACATCGATTGCGGCGACAACATCGTCGTCATCAACGCCGAGAAGGTGCGCCTGACCGGCCGCAAGGCCGAGCGGGAAGTCTTCTACTGGCACACCGGCCATCCCGGCGGCATCAAGGGCGAGACCCTGGGCAAGCGCCTCGAGGGCCGTTTCCCCGAGCGCGTCCTCATCAAGGCGGTAGAGCGCATGATCACCCGTGGTCCGCTTGGCCGCGCGCAGATGAAGAACCTGCGCGTCTTCGCGGGTCCCAACCACGAGCACGAGGCGCAGCAGCCGGAGAAGCTCGACGTTGCCGCAATGAACCGCAAGAATTCGAGGATCGGCTAACATGGCTACCGAACTTTCGTCCTTTGCCGAACTCAAGAAGGCGCCGGTCGTTGCCGGTGTCCAGACTCCGGCCGCGATCCGCGAGAAGGAAGTCGACAGCCAGGGCCGCGCTTACGCCACTGGCCGCCGCAAGAACGCCGTTGCCCGCGTGTGGGTCAAGCCCGGCACGGGCAAGATCACCGTCAACGGCCGCGACCAGACGATCTACTTTGCGCGCCCCACGCAGCGCATGATGATCCAGCAGCCGTTCGACGTGTCGCAGCGCAATGGCCAGTTCGACGTCGTTGCCACCGTTTCGGGTGGCGGTCTGTCGGGCCAGGCCGGCGCGGTTCGTCACGGCATTGCTCAGGCGCTCTCGAAGTTCGAGCCGGGCCTGCGCGGTGCCATGAAGACCAGCGGCTTCCTCACCCGCGACAGCCGCGTGGTCGAGCGCAAGAAGTACGGCCGCGCCGGTGCGCGTCGTCGCTTCCAGTTCTCCAAGCGCTAGTTCGCGACTTGGTCTATCTTCGAAGGGCGCCGCAAGGCGCCCTTCGTTTTTGTGTAGTGGAGCAGCGATCCGATGTCCGGCCTCATCGTGCCCTTCAATGGCCTCGTCCCGAAGATCGACAAGTCGGCCTTCATCGCGCCAAACGCGACCTTGATCGGCAATGTCGAGATCGCCGCCAACTGCGGGATCTGGTTCGGCGCCGTCCTGCGTGGCGACGGCCCGCCGATCAAGATCGGTGAGAATTCCAACATCCAGGACGGCTGCGTGATCCACATCGCTGCGCGCGGCGTGGGAACGACCGTCGGCCGCAACGTCACCGTCGGCCATCTCGCCTTGCTGCACGCTTGCGAGGTGCAGGACGATTCCTTCATCGGCATGCATTCGACCGTGCTCGACGAGGCTGTCGTCGAGACCGGTGCGATGGTGGCGGCGGGCGCCGTCGTCACGCCGCGCAAGATCGTCCGCAAGGGCGAGCTGTGGGCCGGCAATCCCGCCGTCAAGATGCGCGACATCACGGAGAAGGACCTGGAGTCCTTCCGCCGTTCCGCAGCAGGCTATGTGCAGCTCGCGCAGGCCTACCGCGGCGATGTTCCGAAGGCCGCGGAGTAGCGGTTACCGCTGAAGCTTCGTGCCTGCAGGCGACGAGGGCTGGGCGAGACCAGTGGGTGCGGGAGGAACTTCCATGTTCTTCTGCGTCAGGAGCTTTTCCATGGTCGCGACGGCTTCCGCCGGATGACCATTGTCGCAATCGATGCGCGCACCGATGCGGGTATGATTGCGCTCGCCGTCGGAGTTCTCGCCGCGGCTCGCGCCATAACGGTCGAAGTACGAGATGAGCTGATTGCAGCGTGCCTTAGGATCGGGCGACGACTGGCTGGAGACGGATTGTGCGGAGACGGTGTTCGTCGCGCCGGCAGCGAGAACGACAGCCAACACGAACGATGAACGAAGCAAATTCGAAAACATTTCAGGCTCACGACTAAGCATGATCGCAACGGCCGGATCATGATCGGCACGAGCGTTTCCATCCGCGCCTGAGATGAGAGGCAATCCATAGGCCGGCAAGGTCGCGGCCGTGCATGACGGTGTTGCTGTCGTAGGTGAGAGTGATGGTCGCTGGGCCGCTTGCGAATCGGCGATCGATGCCCAGAGTCATAATCACGAAACAAAAGTGAGATGAGTCTCGAGCAATGTCCAAAACGACACGCGCCACCGACGAGCTCAAGAAGTTCGGCGTCGCCTTTTCAGTTCATACCTACGACTACGATCCGAATGCGGATCGGATCGGTCTTCAGGCAGCAGATGCGCTTGGAGAAGCGGCAGAGCGGGTGCTGAAGACCTTGATGGCGCTGGTCGATGACAAGCCCGTCTGCGTCATCGTTCCGTCGAACAGCGAAGTGTCGATGAAGAAACTCGCGGCGGCATTCGACGGCAAGTCCGCCCAGATGATGAAGCCGCCGGATGCCGAACGAATCACCGGCTATAAAGTCGGCGGCATCAGCCCGTTCGGACAGAGGCGACAGGTGCCGACCGTCATGGACGAAAGGGCGCTCGCTCACGACTATGTCTTTATCAATGGCGGTCAACGCGGGTTGCAGGTGAGGCTCGCGCCGAAGTTGGCGCTCGAAGTTCTCGCCGCGAAGGCGGCTCCTTTGGCCGCCGATCGCTGACGACGTGGATCGTACGCCCGGCGCCTATTCGCCCGAGCGCACCTTCACGTAGCTGCCGGGCGCGTCCTCGATCGCGGGCAGGCCGCCTTCGCCAGGCACGCGGGCGGGAACCTTGGGGCCGGAGAGGGCGGAGAGCCACTTGTCCCAGTCGTGCCACCACGAGCCGGGAAACTCCTTGGCTCCGGCCTGCCATTCGCCGAGGGTCGGCGGGTTCGTCGACGTCTCGTTCAGCCAGTGCTGGTACTTCTTGTTGCGCGGCGGATTCACGACGCCGGCGATGTGGCCCGAGCCCGCCAGCATGAAGCGTACAGGCCCCTTGAATATCTGCGAAGCCTTATAGACCGACTTCGCGGGCGCGATGTGGTCTTCCTTGCCGGCCTGCAGGTAGACAGGGATGGTGATCTTCCGGAGGTCGATCGGCACGTTGTCGACGACCAGTCCGCCCGGCTGGCTGAGCAGGTTCTTCTGGTACATGTTGCGCAGGTAGTAGCTGTGCATCGCCGCCGGCATGCGCGTGGCATCGGCGTTCCAGTAGAGCAAGTCGAAGGGGAAGGGATCCTTACCCATCAGATAGTTGTTCACGACGAACGACCAGATGAGGTCGTTGGCGCGCAGCATGTTGAAGGTCGTGGCCATCTCGGCCCCTTCGAGATAGCCCTTCTTGCTCATCATCTCTTCGATGCCGGCGAGTTGATCCTCGTCGATGAAGACGCCGAGTTCGCCGGGTTCGGTGAAGTCGACCTGGGCGGTGAAGAACGTGCAGGCGGCGATGCGGTCGTCGTTGCGAGCCGCCATGTAGGCGAGCGTCGTTGCCATCAGTGTGCCGCCGATGCAGTAGCCGATCGCCGAGACCTTGCGCTGGCCGGTCGCCTTCTCTATGGCATCGAGGGCCGCGAGCGGGCCCTTCTTCATGTAGTCCTCGAACACGAAGGCCGAGAGGCGCTCGTCGGGATTGACCCAGGAGATGACGAACACCGTGTAGCCCTGTTCGGTGGCCCACTTGATGAACGAGTTCTCGGGCTTGAGGTCGAGGATGTAGAACTTGTTGATCCAGGGCGGCACGATCAGCAGCGGAACCTGATGAACCTCCGCCGTGGACGGCGCGTACTGGATGAGCTGTATCAGCTCGTTCTGGAAGACCACCTTGCCGGGGGAGGTGGCGACATTGCCGCCGACCTTGAAGGCATTCATGTCGGTCTGCCGGATCGCCAGCTTGCCTTTGCCGCGCTCCAGGTCCGTCAGCATGTTCTGCAGGCCCTTGAGCAGGTTCTCGCCCTTGGACTCGACGGTTGCCTTCACGACCTGCGGATTGGTCATCGCGAAGTTCGAGGGCGACATCGCGTCGATGAACTGGCGCGTATAGAAGTCGACCTTCTTCGCAGTCTTTTCGTCGACGCCCTCGACCTCCTTCACCGTGCCCTGCAGCCAGCGGGCCGTGAGCAAGTAGGATTGCTTCAGGTAGTCGAAGACGACTTCGTCCTTCCAGGCCGGATCGTTGAAGCGCTTGTCTCCTTTGGCCGGTTCGGCGACCGGGGCGACCGGCTGGCCCATCATCCGCTGTGCGGTGACCTGCCAAAGGCTCAAATACTGCTGCCAGAGCTCCATCTGGGCCTGAACCAGGCGGTTCGGGTCGGCCAGCATCTTGGCCGTGAAGTCCATGAAGGTCTGGGTGAGGTGCAGCGGGTCGGCCGGCTGCGGCCCGTCGGCCTTGTAGCGTTCGGAGAACTCCTGCAGCAGCTTTTGGCTGCGCGTGGCGATATCCTTGAAGGCAGTCTGAAGTTTCTCGGAATCCTCTGGAGACAGTCCGGAAAAGGCCGTGGGGGCGGGCGTATCCGACATGCGTTTCCCCTTTTGAATCATTGCCTTTATGGCGTTTCTTGCGGTAATTTCAACGGCCCGGTACCATACCTTGTGTCATGTTCCCGGGTCGCACCCGCCCCCAATTGGTAGGCTGCGACAACAGACGGGTCAATTTTCCTCTCGGGCTCCGCTAAACAAGGCCGACACAGGCCCAGCAACGGACAACAGGCGACAGTGGTGACGACAATGCAGCGACGACAGGACACGAACGGCAGAGGTCGATGGCTCGGCCTGCTCGGTGTGTCCATGCTCGCCTTCGTGGCCGGCTGTGACTGGTTTGGCGGATCGACGCCAGCTGGCACGCCGCCGCGTCCGGGTGCGGATCGCCAGATACAGCCAAGCGCGGCGCTGCCGGCGCCGAGCGCCAACCGCAGCTATGAGCCAGGTACGGTGGCCGTCGACGAGACGCGCGGAGGTGGCGGGATTGGGTCCATCGTGTCTGGCAAGGGCGGCCAGAAGGCACAGAAGGAAGCCATCGAGAAGGATCAGATGGAGCGCGACAAGAAGGATCGCGAAGCCCGTCTGGAGCGCGAGGCCGATGACAAGGAACGCAAGGCGCGTGAAAGGGAAGCCGAGAAGGGGACGGGCGGTGCCGCACCGCCCAGCGCGGCACCTGCCGGGGTAGCCCCGCCCAGCGCCGCACCGGCGTTCGAAGCGGCGCCATCCAACGCGCCTCTGCCGGCCCCCGTTTCGACCACACCGATCCCCGCGCCGTCGCAGCCTGCTACGGACGCGGCGCCTCAGGCTCCGGCAGCTCCGGCCCCGGCAACACCTGCAGCTCCGGTGCCCGAGAAGCAGTCGGCTCTGCCAGCGGACACGCTTGTCGTCGCCGACCGGCACGTCGAAGTCTTCGCCAGCATCTAAGGCGTCGAAGGAAGAACCTATGGACGACTCCGAGTTTCACCGGCTGAAGCGCCTGCCGCCCTACGTGTTCGCGGAAGTGAACGCCATGAAGGCCCGCGCTCGTGGCGCCGGACAGGACGTCATCGACCTCGGCATGGGCAATCCCGACCTGCCGACCGCGCCGCATATCGTCGCCAAGCTCGCCGAGGCTGCCGCCAATCCGCGGGCCCATGGCTACTCCGCCTCGCGCGGCATACCGGGCCTGCGCAAGGCACAAGCTGCCTATTACTCGCGCCGTTTCGGCGTCGAACTGGATCCCGATTCCGAAGTCATCGTGACGCTCGGCTCGAAGGAGGGTCTCGCCAATCTCGCACAGGCGATCACGTCGCCCGGTGACACCGTGCTGGTCCCCAATCCCAGCTATCCCATTCATCCCTACGGCTTCATCATCGCCGGCGGCTCGGTGCGCCACATTCCGGTGCCGGGTTCGACCTCGATCGAGGAATTCCTGCCCGCGCTCGAGCGCGCCGTGCGCCACGCCGTGCCGAAGCCTCTCGCCCTGGTGTTGAACTATCCGTCGAACCCAACGGCACAGGTGGTCGATCTCGATTTCTACGGGGCCATCGTCGACTTCTGCAAACGCGAAGGCATCTGGATCCTCTCCGACCTCGCCTATGCCGAGATCTACTTCGACGGCGTGCCGCCGCCGTCGGTGCTGCAGGTGCCGGGCGCCCGCGACATCGCCATCGAATTCACCTCGATGAGCAAGACCTATTCGATGGCCGGCTGGCGCATGGGCTTTGCGGCCGGCAACAAGACGCTGATCCAGGCACTGACCCGCATCAAGTCGTACCTCGACTACGGCGCCTTCACGCCGATCCAGGTTGCGGCGACGGCGGCGCTGAACGGCCCACAGGATTGCATCGTCGAGGCGCGCAACACCTACAAGGAACGGCGCGACGTTCTGATGGAAGGGTTGAAGGGGGCAGGTTGGGACCTGCCGGCGCCGTCGGCCAGCATGTTCGCCTGGGCACCGCTTCCCAAGGATTTCGCCGAGCTGGGCTCGCTGGCTTTCTCGAAGCTGCTGCTCACGCAGGCCAACGTGGCGGTCTCGCCCGGTATCGGCTTTGGCGAGCATGGCGACGGGCATGTCCGCATCGCCCTCGTCGAGAACAAGCACCGCATTCGTCAGGCTATCCGCAATATCCGCCAGGTGCTGGCCGACCCCGGTCGGTCCATCGACCTTTATCTGCGCGGTGTTGGGGACAACATCACGCCGATCAAGGCTCGCGCCTGACCCCATCCTGTCGTATCAGGCGCCCCATGAATTCCGCTCTTAGAATAGGCATTGCCGGGCTCGGCACCGTTGGTGCTGGCGTGGTCAAGCTGCTGGCCGAGCACGGCCGGCTTCTCGCGTTGCGCGGCGGTCGGCCGCTGAAGCTGGTCGCCGTGAGCGCCCGGCGTAAAGCCAAGAAGCGCGACATCGATCTCTCGCAGGTACGCTGGGAGAACGACCCGATGGCGCTCGCAACCGCGCCGGACATCGACGTCGTCGTCGAGCTGATCGGCGGTTCGAGCGGGGTGGCGCGCCGCCTGGTCCAGAAGGCGTTGGCCTCGGGCAAGCACGTGGTGACGGCCAACAAGGCGCTGCTCGCCATGCATGGCACTGAGATTGCCATGGCAGCCGAGAAGAAGGGCCGCATTCTCGCTTTCGAGGCAGCGGTAGCGGGCGGCATCCCGATCATCAAGGCGCTGCGCGAGGGGCTGGTCGGCAACCGCGTGGGCCGGCTCTACGGCATCCTCAACGGAACCTGCAATTACATCCTGACGACCATGCGCGAGACTGGCCGCGACTTCGACGTCGTGCTGGCCGAGGCGCAGGCAGCGGGCTACGCCGAGGCCGATCCCAGCTTCGACGTCGACGGAATCGACGCCGCGCACAAGCTCGCCGTGCTGACCGGCGCGGCGTTCGGCGCCCGGGTGAACTTTGCCGGCGTGCATGTCGAAGGCATCCGCCGCGTCACCTCGATGGACATCCAGTTCGCCGAGGAGCTGGGCTATCGCATCAAGCTGTTGGGTCTGGCCCGCGAGACGCGCCATGGAATCGAGCAGCGGGTGCACCCCTGCATGGTGCCGCTCGGCGCGCCGATCGCGCATATCGAGGGTGTGTTTAACGCCGTCGTCGTCGAAGGCGACTTCGTCGGCACGACCATGTTTCA
>CALROF020000089.1:0-24796 GCA_943369775.1 Reyranella massiliensis 521 | reverse complement strand
ACATAGGCCGTACCGCAGGCCACGACCGCGACCGTCGCCAATACCGCCCAACGGACCATCCGCATACCCGTAGTCTCCAGACCCCAATCCCCGCGAGATTATATGCACACCTGCCCCCGCCGGACAGCCGGAACGATGGCAAGATCAAGGATTCAAAGCAAAAAACCCGCCACAAAGGGCGGGCTTTCGCAAGATCAGGAGGCGTGTGCCCCGTTTAGCGGCTGTAGTACTCGACCACCAGCGACGGCTCCATCTGGACCGGATAGGGCACGTCGGCCAGCTTCGGCCCGCGGACGTAGGTGCCCTTCATCGCCTGATGGTCGACCGTGACGTACTCCGGCACGTCGCGCTCGGCGGTCTGGGTTGCCTCGATGACCCGGGCCATTTCCTTGGCCTTCGAGGTGAGCTCGATCACGTCGTTGTCCTTCACCAGGTACGACGCGATGTTGACCCGCTTGCCGTTCACCTTGACGTGGCCGTGGCTGACCAGCTGGCGCGAGGCGAAGACGGTGATGGCGAATTTCATGCGGTAGATCACCGCGTCCAGCCGGCGCTCGAGGAGCTCGACCAGGTTCTCGCCGGTGTCGCCCTTGCGGCGCACGGCTTCGATATAGTAGCGGCGGAGCTGACGCTCGCCGACCGAGCCGTAGTAGCCCTTGAGCCGCTGCTTGGCCATCAACTGCAGGCGATAGTCGGTCGGCTTGGTGCGACCCTGGCCGTGCTGGCCGGGACCGTATTCGCGCTTGTTGATCGGGCTCTTGGGACGGCCCCACAGGTTAACCCTGAGGCGGCGGTCAATTTTGTACTTCGAATTCTCGCGCTTGCTCACGCGACACTCCTGTTGTTGCACGTCATATGCGACGCTGTTTGTCCGGATAGGCCTGGATCCAACAAGAGTTGGGGCGGGATGCCGGCCCTAGGGACCTGCAACCACGTTCTCCGGAGAAGCGCGGAACATACTGGCGAAACTCGCCCAGTCAAGCGCGCGTTCCCGCTGTAAAATCAATCACTTACAGACCATTCGCCCAGTATCCGAGCACGGAAACCCCTAGATTTCGACTAGGACGATCTCATTGGTGACAGTGGCCGACTTCTTCACCATGGCCGTGGCCGAGCAATATTTCTCGTCCGACAGGCTCACGGCGCGCTCGATGAGTGCCTTGTTCAGCTTCCGCCCGCGCACGGTGTAGACGAGCTTTACCGAGGTGAAGACCTTGGGATGGTCGTCGGCGCGCTCGGCGATCAGCGAGACTTCGACACCTTCGATGTCCTGGCGCTGCTTCTTCAGCATCGAGACCACATCGATCGCCGTGCAGCCGCCCATGCCCATTAGCATCACTTCCATGGGTCGCGAGGCGAGGTTGCGGCCGCCGACGTCGGGAGCGCCATCCATGGTGAAGGTGTGGCCGCTGCCACCCTCGGCGACGAACAGGGCACCGTCGACCCAGGAGATCTTGGCGGTCGTGGACATGGCTACTCCTCGTGCTTGCTCTTCGACAGGAACTTGATGACGCCGTGGAAGGTGCGGACTTCCTGCTCGGTCATGGTGGCACGCTGCAGCAGCGCCCGCAGATTGTTGACCATCGCCGGCCGCATCGCCTCGTGGCGTAGGAAGCCCGACTGATCCAGCGCCCGCTCGAGATGCGCGAACAGGTTGGCGAGTTCTTCCTTGTCGGCCGGCCGGGTCGAATGGTCGGACATCCGTTGAGCTGGCGTGTCGTCGGTCCAGGCCGTCCATTCGTAGGCGATCAGCAGAACCGCCTGCGCCATGTTGAGGGACGAGAATTGCGGATTGAGCGGGATGGAAAGCGCCGTGTCGGCGTGCACCATGTCGTCGTTGGTGAGGCCGGTGCGTTCCGGGCCAAACAGGATACCGACCTGTTCGCCCTGCCCGATCCAACCGTGCATTTCGCCGGCCGCCTGGCGTGGCGTCAGGATGCGCTGGCTCAGTTCGCGGTTGCGCGCCGTGGTCGCGATCACGCGGCCGAGGTCGGCGACAGCATCCGCCACCGTCTCGAAGACTTCCGCCTTTTCGAGCACGATATCGGCGCCCGACGCAGCGCGTTGCGCCTTGTCGTTCGGCCAGCCGTCCCGCGGTGCCACCAGCCGCAAGGTTGACAGCCCGCAGTTCAGCATGGCCCGTGCAGCCATGCCGATATTCTCGCCGAGTTGCGGGCGGACCAGGATCACCGCCGGCGTCACGGCGGCGACGGCGCGGCCCTTCGATGCGCGTCCCATGCCGCCGTATAGACTGGTTAGCGCGTCGGGATAAGGGCCGGCCGCCGCATCAGGACCAGAAGCGGGATCAGCACGAGCGTGCAGATCATCATGATGCGGAAGTCGTTGAGGTAGCCGATCAGCGCCGCCTGCCGGGTGATCTCGTTGTCCCAGATCGCGAGCATCGTCGGATCGTAGCCGGACGCGTGGCTGCCCAGCGGCCAGCCCGGATGGAAGGGCGTGAACCTCTCCACGATATCGGCGCGGTTCTGCTGGGTGTTGCTGGCCAGTATCGAAACCAGGACGGCAATGCCGATACTGGCGCCAAGATTGCGCAGCAACGCGTTGATCGCCGCTCCCTCGGTGCGTAGCCGCGGCGGCAGGGTCGCGAAGGTCAGCACCGTGAGCGGTGGAAAGACGAGACCTAACCCGAAGCCCAGGAGCACGCCGTTCCAGATGATTTCCGCCTCGCTGACATTCAGATTGAACAGCGTCATGTCCCATAGCGACAGTGCGGACAGAGCGAAGCCGAAGCCGATCAGAAACCGAGGATCGATGAAGTTGATCAGGCGCGCCACCAGCATCATCGACACCATCATGCCGGCGCCTCGCGGCGCGAGCACGATGCCGGTGGTGAGGACCGGATAACCCAGAAGCTGCTGCAGGAAGGGCGGCATCAGGGTCGCCGTCACGATCAGCACCAGGCCTGCTAGCGCCGTGAAGCAGAGGCCGACGCAGAGATTGCGATCTCGGAAGAGATCGCGCGACAGGAACGGCTGACGATCGGTCAGCATGTGGATCAGGAACATGGCGAAGGCCACGGCCGCCACCAGGGTCTCGCCGATGATCTCCACCGACTCGAACCAGTCGAGCAGATGGCCGCGGTCGAGCATTAGCTGGAAGGAGCCGATCGCGACGGCCAGCAGGGTGAACCCGAGCAGATCGAAGCGGCGCGGCGTGCCATGCACATTGTCGCGCACTAGTGCCAGGATGCCGATGGTGCAGAGAATGCCGACCGGGAGGTTGACGTAGAACACCCAGCGCCAGCTGAACTCGTCGGTCAGCCACCCTCCGAGCGACGGGCCGGCGATCGGACCGATCATGGTGCCGACACCCCACATCGCCATAGCCTTGCCCTGCTCCTCGCGCGGGTAGGTATCCATCATGATCGCCTGAGATACCGGCACGAGCGCCGCGCCGAAGCCGCCCTGCAGGGCGCGAAACAGCACGAGCTGCTCGAGCGACTGGGCGGCGCCGCACATCATCGACACGATGGTGAAGCCAACGACACAGAACGAAAGCGTCCGGCGCAGGCCGAAACGCATGGCACAGAAGCCGGCAAGCGGCGTCATGATCGCTGAGGCGACAATATAAGAGGTCACGACCCAGGAGACCTGCTCCTGTGTGGCCGACAGCGAGCCCTGGATTGACGGCAACGCCACGTTGGCGATCGTGCCGTCGAGCGCATGCATGATGGTGGCAGCCATCACCGTAAAGGTGATGAGGCGGCGGCGGCGCAGGGTCGCCCGATCGACGGCCGGCGCCATTGGACTAGGAGGTGGTGCCCGACGAAGCACCCGCCGATGCATTCGACAGGCCGAGCCACTTGGCAGCGCTGTTCAGCAGCCCGCCCAGGGTACGGCTGTGTCCGGTGTCGATCTCGACCGTGGTGCTCATGCCAACTCTCAGCGGCGGATCGCCTTCGCGGCAAGTGACGCTCACGCGGACAGGAATACGCTGCACGACCTTCACCCAGTTGCCGCTGGCGTTCTGCGGCGGCAGCACGGCGAACTCAGCACCCGTCGCCTGGGCGATGCTGGAGACCGTGCCGCTGCACTGCGACTCGGGATAGGTGTCGATGTGGATCACCGCCTTCTGGCCCGGCCGCACGCGCGTAAGCTCAGTTTCCTTATAGTTGGCCTCAATCCAGAGATCGGTGTCGGCCACCACCACCATCACCGGCACACCGGCGGTGGCATAGCTGCCCGGCACCGGCCGCTTTGAAACAACACCGTCGAGCGGCGCTTCGATGGTGGTGCGGCGAAGCTGCAAAAGGGCCTCCTCGCGGGCGGCCATCATCTGCCTCACGCGCGGATGGTCGTCAGCGCGAATCTTGGGATCGCCTGCCAACGCGGCCTCGATGCGGGTGAGATCCTCCTGCGCTGCCGAAATGCGCTGGCGCGCGACGTCGAGACCCATCCGCGCTTCCTCGAGCTTCTGGGTCGAGACGACTTTCTTCTCAGCAAGCTCGGACTGACGGTCGAACTCGGCCTGCGCGAAGGTCTGCTGGCTGAGCGCCGCCTTGATCTCCTCGCGCTTGGTACGCCACTGCGCGCGCAATCCTCGGATGTCGGCGCGCGTCGTCTCGATCTCGGCTTCGATCTTCGCTAGAGCATGACGATAGGACTGGTCGTCGAGGCGGAAGAGAAGCTGGCCGCGCGACACGCGTTGATTTTCCTGGACCGGCACTTCGACGATGAGCCCGCTCAGCTCGGTCGCGATCTGGGCGCGGTCACCCTTCACATAGGCATTATCGGTGGTGACGGTGCGCCCGGCGGACAGCCAGATAAACAGGGAGACAGCCAGTACGAGCGCCGGCAGCAGCCACATGACGGCACGCGCAAGCACACGTCCTGCCAAGCGCGGCCGCCGCGCAACGGCCGCCGCGATGGGCGGGGTCTGGGTGTCCAGATGTTCTCCGTCTCGCACAATAGATATGGTCTGCCCCGACCCATTCTAGGTCAACTGGCAGTCGCAACATGGCTGCTAGGCCGGGTTGTGCGAGCTTGGCTCGCTACGCGGATGCCTGCTTACGTTCGTTGTGCCGGCTGGGCGCCGTCGCGAAACAGCTTATAGGTGATGGCGTCGTAGAGCGCGTTGTAGGACGCGTCGACGATGTTGGGCGACACGCCGATGGTGCTCCAGCGCCGACCTTTGGCATCCGCGCTTTCTATCATGACGCGCGTCGTGGCCGCCGTGCCGCCGGCTGAATCGAGGATGCGGACCTTGAAGTCGACCAGCCGCATGTCTTCCAGTTCCGGGTAGACCGGGATCAACGCTTTTCGCAACGCAGCATCGAGAGCGTTCACAGGACCATTGCCCTCGCCCACTTCCATCGCGCGGCGGCCGGCGATGTCGAGCTTTACGGTCGCCTCGGACATGGCGATGAGTTGGCCGCGCGCATTCACACGTCGCTCGGCCAGCACCCGGAAGCTCTGCAGGGCGAAGTAGTCGGGCACGGTGTGGAGTTCATGCCGCGCCAGAAGCTCGAACGACGCATCGGCGCCGTCGTAGGCGTAGCCTTCGGACTCCCGCTCCTTCACGATCTCGAGCAGGCGGGCAACGCCTGGATCCTTGGGATCGACTTCCAGTCCGATCTGGCGAAAGCGCGCCATGATGTTGGAACGGCCGGCCTGATCGCTCACCACGATGATGCGCTGATTGCCGATCACTTCGGGATCGACATGCTCGTAGGTCTTGGGATCCTTCTCGACGGCCGAGACATGCAGGCCGCCCTTGTGTGCGAAAGCGCGCGTGCCGACATAGGCCGCGCTGCGGTTGGTCGGCATGTTCAGCCGGTCGTCGAGCAGGCGCGACAGATGCGTAAGCCGCTGCATCGCGCCGTCTTTCAGGCCGGTGTCGAAACCCATCTTCAGCACGAGATTGGGAATGAGTGCGATCATGTTGGCGTTGCCGCAGCGCTCGCCGAGTCCATTGATGGTGCCCTGCACCTGGCGCACGCCGGCGCGCACGGCGGCCAGCGTGTTGGCGACGGCGTTCTCGGTGTCGTTGTGGGTGTGGATGCCCAGGCGCTCACCCGGGATCTTCTTCACCACCTCGCCCACGATGCGTTCGATCTCGTGTGGGAGGGTGCCGCCGTTGGTGTCGCAGAGGACGAGCCAACGCGCGCCGGCTTTCTCAGCAGCGGCGAGGCACGCCATCGCATATTCAGGATTGGCCTTGTAGCCGTCGAAGAAATGCTCGGCGTCGAACATCACCTCGTCCATGCGTGTCTTCGCATACGCGAGCGAGTCCGAGATCATCTCGACATATTCGTTGCGGTCGACCTCGAGGGCGACATCGACGTGGAAGTCCCAAGTCTTGCCGACCATGCAGACGTTGCGTGCCTTGGTCTGCAGGATGGCGGCCAGCCCGGGATCGTTGGCCGCACTGCGGCCCGCGCGGCGCGTCATGCCGAATGCCGTGAACTTGGCATTCTTGAATTCCGGCGGATCAGCGAAGAAGCGATCGTCCGTCGGATTGGCACCCGGCCAGCCGCCTTCAATGTAGTCAATCCCGAGCAGGTCCAGTTCGCGCGCAATCGCGGCCTTGTCGGCAACGGTGAAGTCGACACCCTGGGTCTGGGCGCCGTCTCGCAGGGTGGTGTCGAAGAGGTAGACTCGGTTGGACTGGCTCATGGCGCGCGCATCATAGTGACGAGAAGTTACGGGAGATACGCCTTATGACTACTCCGACCACAATCGTCGAGCTGCGCACGAGCCTGTTGCAGGTGCCGTGGCGAGGCGCCGCGCCGGCCGCGGGCATCCTCTCCGAGCCTCATCGCCAGATCTTCGTGCTGGAGATCGAGACGCAAGGCGGCCTGGTGGGCATGAGCTACCTGATGCCGCTACGTGGTGGCCTGGACACGCTCGATGCCTGCATGAAGGAGCTGATTGCACCTCATGTGATCGGTCGCGACGCAACGGAAGTCGAGGGCATCTGGCAGACCCTGTACCGCAGCAACTTCTGGCTGGGCCGCATGGGCGTCACCGTTTTCGCCCAGAGCGCCGTCGACATGGCGCTGTGGGACATCGTGGGCAAGCGCGCCGGTCTGCCGCTGTTCCGGCTCTGGGGTGCGGCGCGCACCGAAATACCGGCCTATGGTTCTGGCTGTTTCCGTGGCCTCGGCCGCGACGGCATGATCCGCCGCGCCAAGGAGTTCACGGCCCAGGGCCTCAAGGCCATCAAGATGCAGGTGGCCCACATCCGGCCGTGGCGGGAGGACGTCGAGAACGTGAAGGCGATGCGCGAGGCCATGGGCGGCGGCGTCGAGATCATGATCGACGTCAACATGGGCTGGGACGCCGACACCGCCATCCAGGCCGGCCATCGCATCGACGAGTTCGATCCCTACTGGCTCGAGGAGCCGGTCATTGCCGAGGACTTCGCCGGTTACCGCCGCATTGCCGCGGCCCTGAAGACACGCATCGTGGGTGGCGAGAGCCATTTCACAAGAAACGACCTGCGTCCGTTCTTCGAGACGCCGTGCGTGCCGATCCTGCAGCCCGATCCCATGCGTGGCGGTTACACCGAGCTGCGCAAGATCGCGGCGGCCGCCGAGCCGTGGGGTATCCGCCTCGCCCCGCATCTCTTCCACGAGACCATGGTTCACCTGCTGGCCTCGATCCCCAACGCCAGCTACCTCGAATACATGGACTGGAATGACGATCTCTGGATCGAGCCAGTATTGCCCTCGAAGAACGGCACCATGAGCCCGCCGGAGCGGCCGGGCCATGGGCTCGCCTTCCGCCCGGAGATCCTGAAGGACCATCGCATCGGCGGACAGCGCCTCAAGGGCTGACACTTACATTTCAAAGACCAGGCAGGTCGTCGTGCCGTGGGCCAACAGGCGGCCATCGCCGTCGGTCAGTCGACCCTCGGCTGTCCCGACGCGGCGGCCGCGCATCTGGACCGTGCCTTCGGCGCGCACTGTGCCTGTCTCGGGCGTAATCGGGCGCATCAGCGAGATCTTGAATTCCAACGTCGTCGAGCCAAGGCCTTTCTCGAGCGTCGACTGCACGGCAAGGCCCATGCATGTATCGAGCAGGGTTGCGGCAAAGCCGCCATGCACGGTCCCTTGTGGATTGAGATGCTGATCGCTCGGACTGGCTACAACGACGGCACGGCCGCGTTCGACCTCGACGATGTCGTAGCCCATGGTACGAGCCATCGTGTTGAGCGGCAGTGCGCCGTCTGCGAGCCTTTGCACGAACTCCAGACCTGACATCGCCTGGCGCTCGGCCGTGCCAACCTTGCCGTAACGTTTCGTCGGGGCCGTGTCAGTCATTGTGCCTCCACTATCCGAGCCGCCTCGACGTGGCCGCTGCGAAGCGTTCCGCCGACGGTGGATCGAACTCCATGAAGAGAGCGGGCTCCAGCACCTCGACCTCGATCACGATCAACGTGCCGTAGCGCACCACGCCGTCGACGCGGGCATAGAGCGGCATTTCGGGCAGCGCGCTCAGGCAAGCGGCCCCCTGCTCCGTTATCGCCTTCGGCGGCGTCTCGGCGGTGCGGGTCGGCTTGTAGCGTGAGTTGGAACGGAATTCGCCCGGCGGCGGGCGCTTGCGGATGGCATGGCTGAAGACGCCGTCGAAATAGACAAGTGACAGTTCGCCCTCGGCAATTTCGGGCAGGAACTCCTGCACGACGACACCTGAAGCGCGCGCTTCGCTGGAAAGGTTGGCGACCTGTTCAGCCAGCGTCGCGCGTTGCAGTAACTCGACCGAATGACCCGAGGCGCCGGTGGCGGGCTTCACCACGGCGCGGTCCCACCCTTCTTCGGCAAGGACCTTATCGATAATGGCAGTATCGCAAGCGACGACATGTGATCGCGGGACGCGTACGCCAACCGCTGCGAGCTTTCCGACATAATCTTTGCGCAGGTTCCAGCGAATGAGATCGATGGAATTGAACAGCCGCGTTGCGGAGGCCATCGCCTCCGTCCACTCGCGAAAAGCCTCGAGCGTCCGGTAATATCCCCAGGTCGCGCGGATAACGACGGCATCAGCGTCCGCGAAGGCGCTACGCGGCCCATCCCACGGCGCACTGACAACTCGATAACCGTGCCGTTCGAGCGCATCGGCATAGAGACGATCGGACACCAAAAGGTCGGGACTCTCGCGAGATGTCGCCAGGACGATTACGCCGACCATCTATTTCTTCTTCGTTCGCGGCACCAGCGCCGCCAACCGCTCGATGAATGGCGCTGGCAGGCGGCGAGCGCGTGCGATCTCGACCGCGTCGCGACCGCGATCATCGACGATGGTCGGATCGGCGCCTGCCGTGATCAGCAGGTCCAGCGTCTTCAGCCGCTGCAGTCGCGCCGCATAGAAGAGCGGTGTCTCGCCGTGCGCTCTGAGGTTCAGGCGCGGCTTCGCCTTCAATAATTCACGCATCATTGCCGAGTCGTCGCGCCACACGGCCGCCCACAAGGGATAGCTCGCATCCGCGCCGCGCTTCAGCAGGAAGCGCACCAGCGGCAGGTTCTCGCCCCGGGCGACGGCATACCAGACGGGCGTGGCGCGGAAGTCGCCTTCGTCCTCGTCCATCGGGACCTCGTCCTCAAGGCCTGCGCCTGCCCGTAACAATGCAGTCGCGGTCGCAATGCCATTTGGTTCGCGGAGTCCGGCAGCTTCCGGCCGCACCGTACAGGCCAGATGTAGCGCCTGGCGTCCCAATGGATCGCGGGCAGAGATGAGCGCGGGTGCGGCCTTAAGCATCGTGGCCACCGACGCGGCGTCCCACACTTTGACCGCTGCGAACAAGCCTGTCTTGGAGGGCGCTTTCATAGGTGAGCTACTTGCACACGTTCCGGAGGGCCTGCCACTCGGCAGTGCTGAAGGCTGGCCGTCCCGTGGCAGGACGCTTGGTGGCCTCGATGCGTTCGGTAGTCGGCGGATGGCTCGACCAGATGCCGGCAGCCGCAGCGGCATCCTTGGGTTCCTTCTCCATGAGTTGCTGGAAGAAGGTGGACACCCCATCGGCGCGCAGGCCGCGCCGCTCCAGCAGATCGACACCGGTCGAATCGGCCTCGCGCTCGGCAGCGCGGCCGTTGCGCAAGGCCAGCAGCAGACTGCCACCGCCGCCCACCGTGCTCATCATCTCGGAGTAGCCTCCGCTTACGAGCTTCAAGAGCAGGTCCATGCCATAGGCCCGCACCAAGCCCTTGGTCGGATGGTAGTGGACGACGTGGCCGATCTCGTGCGCCACGACACCGGCAACCTGCGAACTGTCCTTCGCCTGGGTAATCAGGTCGGAATAGAAAACCAGGATGCCGCCCGGAAGAGTGAAGGCATTAACCGGCCCACCTTCGACGATGTGGACGGTGATTGGATGAGGATAGCCCGCCTCCTTTGCGAGATCGTTGGCCAGGCGATTGATGGCTGCCAACCCCACCTCACCTTCGCACTCCTCCTTGTCGGCCAGGAGATCGTCGAGAACGGTCTCACCCAACTGCTCCTGCCAGCTGTTCGGCAGGAAAGGCACGGCAAATTCGGTGCCGTAGTCGAGCAGGCCCCAGAACACGCCGACCAAGGCGACGATAGCTGAAGAGAAGACAGCGATGCGCCGTCCGACTGCCACGGGCTGCGGCACCAGCGGTTGCAGCGCCGGCACGAGCGACGCGAGATTGCTGCGCACCTGCGGGTCCTCGATGATCAGCCTTGCGTCGCTGCCGCGTCGCACGACCAGCGGCACCACCTCATGTTGGGTATCGCCCAGCACGGCGACTTCACCGATTGGCCAGCGAGCAACGACTTCCGCACCGGCCGGTCTATAGATCACCAGCTCGTTCGTGGTGACGCGCACCGCGACAGAATGCACTTCGGCGGTTTCGCCATCGTAGTAGCGGATGCTCATCGGAGAGGCGGTGGCCATGCTCAGACCCCGCTCACATCGAACATGTCGAGCAGCCCTTCGCCATAGCCGGGGCCACGATCGGCCGGCTGGCGAATTTCCTGCCCGTTCGGCTCGCCGTAGATCCAGAGCTGGGCGGAGATCAGCTTCATCGTGCGATGCATCACCCAGGGCCAACCGATGCCGAGCGTCAGCAAAACGATGAGGTAGTTCAGCACCAGGAAGCCCCACATCTGGCGCGTCGTTATCGCCGTGGTGAAAAGCACATTCCCGGCGCGGCTATGGGTCACGAGGTAGCGCAGCAGATAAGCCTGCCACCAGCAGCGCAGCGGCAGGATCAGCAGTCCGAAAACGATGTAGGCAGCGAAAGCCAGGACCAGGACCAGCAACACCGTGTTCAGACTGGGCCTGGACAGAAGCTTCAGGAAATCGTCGGACGAAATGCCGAGGCTTTCGATCGTGCCGCCAACGGCAGCAAACACGGCAACGCCGGCGACGATCCAGGCAAGGATGTTCAGGAAGTAGTAGCCGATGTAACGGCCGTAGATATCACCGGCGCGGCCTGCGAAAACGAATGGCAGGGTGCCGACGCGCGCATTGGCGATGCGCGGCCGCGCGAGATTCACTGAGACGAGCGGCGTCAGCAGATAGGCCGTCGTGGCGTTTACGAAATGCAGGCCCGTCGCCAGTGCGCCGTAGCTCCATGCCGAACCTGCCATACCGCAACGAATGCCGCGCCAGCGCGTGCGGGAGAGCCTGTAGCGTAACCCCGCATAGTGTCCGACATAAGCCAGCGGAAAGCCGATCAGCGCGACCGACAGCGAGAAAAGGTCGAACATGCCGAAGCTTGCCATCGGCTTCTCGTGAAAGACGTAGCGCCAGACGAGCCACATCAGGCCGATCCAGACCGCGACCAGCAGCAGGGCGAACAGGAACCCGATCAGGAGTTCGCGGCCGCGGCCCCGGTATTCGAAGCGATCCCCCAGGACCGTGAGGTGGCTCCAGACATAGCGACGGATGTTGGTGCGCCCCCAGAAGCGCGACCAGCCGAGCGTCAGCAACATCAGGACGAGATGCCGGAGATAGATTGCGTAGAGTTCGCCCAGCCGCCCGTCATAGATCGGCCGGGTCGGCCTCGGCGCGGGCGCCCAAGGTGCTCCAGGCGGTGTCCCCGATGATGTCGTTTGACCCGCAGTTTGAGGAGCTGGCTGTGTCCAAGGAGAGGAAGTGTCGCTCAACGGTCCTCTATCTCCTTGGCTGCGCTGCAAAATTTTCCATGCTGCGGCGCAGCATCTATTGGTGTAGGCAAGTCTACGTCAACCTCGCCGCGAACCGCCACCATGACAGCATCTGCCCGCGACAAAGCCCAGAAGAGCCCTGTTCAAAAGAACCAAGCCACCAAGGATCGGCCTTGGCTGATCCGCACCTATGCCGGCCATTCAACGGCTGCCAAGTCCAACGAGCTCTACCGGACCAATCTGGCCCGCGGCCAGACCGGCCTGTCGGTGGCATTCGATCTGCCGACACAGACTGGCTACGACAGCGACCATCCGCTCGCCAAGGGTGAGGTCGGCAAGGTCGGCGTACCGATTTCGCATCTCGGCGACATGCGCACCCTGTTCGACGGCATTCCGCTCGACCGCATGAACACGTCGATGACCATCAATGCCCCGGCGGCGTGGCTGCTCTCGCTCTACATCGCGACGGCCGAGGCCCAAGGCGTTGCCCGGGACAAGCTGCAGGGCACGACACAGAACGACATCATCAAGGAGTATCTCTCGCGCGGGACCTACATCTTCCCGCCAGAGCCGTCGCTCCGCCTGACCGCCGACACGATCGGCTTCACCTATCGCGAAGTTCCCAAGTGGAACCCGATGAACGTCTGCAGCTACCACCTGCAGGAAGCCGGCGCGACACCGGTGCAGGAGCTGGCCTTCGCGCTGGCCAACGCCATCGCCGTGCTCGACGCGGTGAAGGCCCGCGGCCAGGTCCCCGAGGCCGACTTCCCGCAGGTCGTGGGCCGCATCTCCTTCTTCGTGAACGCCGGCATCCGCTTCATTACCGAGATGTGCAAGATGCGCGCCTTCGCCGAGATGTGGGAGGACATCACCCTCAACCGCTACGGCGTCACCGACGCCAAGCAGCGCCTGTTTCGCTACGGCGTGCAGGTGAACTCGCTCGGCCTCACCGAGCAGCAGCCGGAGAATAACGTCTACCGCATCCTGCTCGAGATGCTGGCCGTGGTGATGAGCAAGAATGCCCGCGCCCGCTCGGTGCAGCTCCCGGCCTGGAACGAAGCTCTCGGCCTGCCGCGCCCGTGGGACCAGCAATGGTCGCTGCGCCTGCAGCAGATCGTGGCTTTCGAGACCGATCTCCTCGAATACGCCGACATCTTCGACGGCAGCAAGGAGATCGCGGCCAAGGTCGAGGCGCTAAAGCAGGAAGCGCTCGCCGAGATGGGTCGCATCGCCGACATCGGCGGCGCCGTGGCAGCGATCGACGCTGCCTACATGAAGCAGCGGCTGGTCGAGTCCAACCTCAAGCGCCTCGCCGCCATCGAAATAGGCGAGCAGACCGTGGTGGGCGTCAACGCCTTCACCGAAGGCGAACCCTCGCCGCTTTCTGCGGGCGAAGGCTCGATCATGACGGTCGACAACTCCGTCGAGCGCGAGCAGGTCGAACGACTGAACGCCTGGCGTGCCGCGCGCGATGGCGCCGCGGTGAAGAAGGCGCTGGCCGAGCTGACGGCTGCCGCCAAGGAAGATCGCAACGTCATGCCGGCATCGATTGCCTGCGCACAGGCAGGCATCACCACCGGCGAATGGACCGAAACGCTGCGCGCCGTGTTCGGCGAATATCGTGCGCCTACGGGCGTGGCGCGCGCGGCCGGCGTCACCGACGGCCGGCTCGAAGCCACGCGCCGCGAGGTCGACAGCGTGTCGCGACGGCTGGGTAGGCGTATCAAGATGCTGGTCGGCAAGCCCGGCCTCGACGGCCACTCCAATGGCGCGGAGCAGATCGCCGTGCGTGCCCGCGATTGCGGCATGGAAGTGGTCTACGAAGGCATCCGGCTGACGCCCGAACGCATCGTCAATGCAGCGATCGAGGAAAGCGTGCATGTCGTCGGCCTCTCGATCCTCTCCGGCGGCCATGTCTCGCTGGTGAGCGATGTGCTGCAGGGCATGCGTGCCGCAGGCATTGCCGATGTGCCGGTGGTTGTCGGCGGCATCATCCCGCCGGCCGACGCCGAGGCCCTGATCGCCGCCGGTGTAGCGCGTGTCTACACGCCCAAGGATTTCGATCTCACGCAGATCATGCGCGATGTCGTTTCGGTCGTGGATCACGCCTGGAAGAACGCAGCGTAGACGCGATAATCTTCGCTATCTCTCCCCCTCGCCCGGGTCTACCGTCGTCTCGCAGATTGCTCTGCGAGAGAAGCGAGAAGGAGAAGCAGATGGGCCTGTTCGACTTCGTTCGCGACATCGGTCGCAAGATCTTCACCAAAGATTCCGACGCCAACGATAAGATCAAGGCGGAGATCGAAGCCTCGCTCAAGGGGGTCGAGGGACTGACCGTCGACTACGATCCCGCCTCCGGCATGGTGACGCTCGGCGGCAAGGCCTCCGATCCGGCGGCTCTGCAGAAGGCAATCCTCATCGCCGGCAATACGATGGGCGTCAGCAATGTCAGCGCCACGGGGATGAACATCTCCGCCGAGGACGACACGCAGTATTACACCATCAAATCGGGCGACACGCTGTCGGCCATTGCGCAGCACTTCTACAAGGATGCGAACAAGTACCCCAAGATCTTCGAAGCCAACCGGGAAGTGATCAAGGACGCAAACCTGATCTTCCCGGGCCAGAAGATCCGCATCCCGCCGGCCTGACCGACCCTCTCATTCGGCAGGCGACCGCGACAGGCTTGCGGTCGCGTGCAACATCGGCTCGACGACGGCGTGGCTGAACAGCCACGCTTCTGCGTGCAGACTTGGCCCGTTTCGGCGAATGACCCGCGACAGGGCAATCACATCGGACTGTTGTGCCGGGCGCAGAACGGTAACAGCAAGATGCGTCAGGTTCGCCGTCACGCCCGCCGCGGCGCGAAGCGACGTGTCGACGAGAGACAGGAGTGCCGCCGTCGTCCAGTTGCCGCCGGCCGCCGGCGAGAAGCGCAGGCGCACGTCCTGATCCTGGCATTCCTCGACGAACAGGCCGTGAAGATCGGCGGCCGACAGGGTCCGCTCGAGGAGTGATTGCAATTCGTCTTCGGTCATCGGCCGCACTCTATGCTATCTCCGCGTTCGATGTCCTTCCTCGACCATATCAGGCGCTGCAACAACGCAGACCTGACGCAATTCGAACCCTGGTTTATCGGCCAGGATCGTATGGGCTTCCTCCATCGCGACTTCGCTGCAGGCGTGGTCGGCAAGTCGGGCCTGTTCACCCGCCGCGAAACCGGCTGGCACCTCGATCCCGGCCTCGACACGCCAGCCAAGCGAACGGCGGCAATGCGCACCTTCCTGCTCTCGTTGCGCGAGCGCGGCTATTTCAAGGGCCTGTGGCGTGAAGAGGAGTATGCCGTCGCGCCACATGCCGGCACGCCGGTACTGATGGCCATGGAGCGCTCCGCCGTGCCGTGGTTCGGCGTGCGCGCCGGTGGTCCACACATGACAGGCTATGTCCGACGCAAGGACGGCCTGCACGTCTGGGTGCCGCGGCGCTCTTACGACAAGCCGACCTTCCCCGGCCAACTCGACAACACCGTGGCCGGAGGGCAGCCCGCCGGGCTCGGCCTGCACGAGAATCTGGTGAAGGAGTGCGGCGAAGAAGCGTCGATTCCGCCTGAACTCGCGCAGCGTGCCAAGGCCGTCAGCGTCGTGGCGTACTGGAACCAGTCGGGCCAACAGCTCAAGCCCGATGTCATGACCTGCTTCGATCTCGAATTGCCCGAGGACTTCACACCACATGCGAATGATGGCGAGGTTCATTCTTTCGAGCTGTGGCCGGTGCAGCGCGTCTTCGAAACCGTGCGCGACACCGAAGAGTTCAAGTACAACTGCAATCTCGTCCTGATCGACTTCTTCGTGCGGCACGGCCTTCTCTCGGCTGACGATCCGGATTTCGTTCCTATCGTCCAGGGCTTGCGGATGATGTACACTCCGGCAAGCGGGATCGGCTGAGCAACGGCGTCCGCAACCTCCAGGAAGCACACCCGTTGCCCCGCTGACTCGACAACTTGGGAGCGGAGCCATGTCCTTCTTGGCATCTGTTCTGTCTCTGGCCTCTGCCCTCATGGCCATGACCTTGGCCGGCGTCTGCGCGCCGGTTCAGGCGCAGGACCATTCCGGCCACTATGGACAAGGTCACGCAGAAAACCACGACTGGTACGAGAAGCTGAAGCAGCCTGGCTCGAACGCCTCGTGCTGCAACGGCACGATCAACGGTGTCGAAGGTGACTGCCGGCCGACGCGTGCCTACCAGAAGGACGACGGCATGTGGTACGCGCTGCTCAACGGCCGCTGGGTGCCAGTGCCGCCACGGGTGGTCCTGCAGCAGCTCTCACCGGACGGCAACAGCCACATCTGTGCCGGCAAGAGCGGCGTGATCTTCTGCTTTCTGGGTGGGTCGCCCAAGTCGTAGGCGACGCCACTGACGGTCTCGTCTCAACCCGGAGGCGTAATCTTGGCCTCCTTGATCACCTGGCGCCACTTCTCGGTTTCCGCGGCGATGCGCTTGCCATAGTCGGCAGGGCTGCCGCCCACTGTGATGAAGCCGAGATCGACCAGCCTCTTGTTGACTGCGGGATCGGCGATGGCTTCGCTGAAGGCCGTATTAAGACGCGCCACCACGGGCTCGGGCGTGCCGCCCGGCGCCATGACGCCGAAAAAAACCGCTGCCTGCATGCTTGCTGGCAGCCCGGCCTCGGTCACCGTCGGCACATCGGGCAGCATCGGCGTACGCTTTGCAGCCGCCACCACCAGACCGCGCAGACGGCCGTCCTTTACCGCGGCCCCGGTCGGCAGCAGCGTATCCGAGAAGAGCATGACGTGACCGCCCAACACGTCCTTGAGCGCATCGGCACTGCCCTTGTACCCGACATGCTCGAGCCTGATGCCGGCCTGCGACCGAAGCTGCTCGCCCCACAGATGCGGGATGCTGGCATTGCCCGGCGAGGCATAGCTGACCGGCTGCGGCTGCTTCTTCGCATAGTCGATCAGCTCGGCAACTGTCTTGAAAGGCGCTTCCTTGTTGCAGGCGAGAAGCAGCGGCATATCGACGAAGCCGATCACCGGCATGAGATCTTTGGTCGGATCGTAGGGCAGCTTCAGGTCGAAAGAGCTGTTGGTGGCGATGGTGCCCGGCGAAAGCAGGAGCGTGTAGCCGTCGGGCTTAGCCTTGGCAACGATCTCCGTCCCGATGATGGTGCCGCCGCCCGGCTTGTTGTCGACCATCACCTGCTGGCCGAGCTTGTTGGAAAGATATTCAGCAGCAATGCGCGCCGACGTGTCCGTTGCGCCACCGGGTGCATAGGGAACGACGAAGCGGATTGGCTTGTCAGGAAAGGCTTGCGCGCGTGAGGCGCGTGACGTGGTGATCAGGCCCGCCGACGCAACCGTCGCGGCCAAGAGATGGCGGCGTTTCACATTTTCCTCCCAGTCTCATTCTTGTCGTTTTGCCCAACGTCGCACGGCATGCGAAGCTCACGCAACGGCAATAGGGAGCAAGACGTGGTGCGCGACGGTCAAGGGTTGGAGTTGAGCAATGCCGACGAGGGCGCGGTCGCGGCGCTCGATTTCGTCAGGCAAGAGTGGCTGGCCTTCGGCAACCGCTTCGCGACGTTCATTGACGCCGCAGACAAGGAAGAAAAGTGCCTGATGCTGCCGCTGGTCGCGGCCGGCCTGATGCTGACGATGTATTCGGATGAAAGCCACGCCGCCGCCAAGCGCTACCTCGCCCACGCCAAGGCGATGGCCGCAGGTGCCAATGCGCGCGAACAGGCCTGGCTTGTTGCCATCGAAAGCTGGATTGACGGCGATCTCGATCGCAGCGCCGGCACTTTTGAAAAAGTCGTGACCGAGTGGCCGCGCGATCTCCTCGCCGCCAAACTCGCGCAGATCCATGCCTTCAACAGCGGCGACTCCGAAAGCCTGCTCCGTGTCGGGGAGCAGATCGCAGCCGCCAACGACAACCGTTTCGTCCTGGCAATGCATGCTTTCGGGCTGGAAGAGTGCAATCGTCTCGACGAGGCAGAGGCCCTCGCCCGCAAGGCCGTTGCCCTGGATCGCCATGACCCCTGGGCACATCACACCATCGCCCATTGCCTCGAAGCCCGCGGCAAGATGCTGGAGGGCGTGGCCTTCCTGCAGTCGATGTCCGACACCTGGTCGGACTGCAACTCCTTCATGTCCACCCATAACTGGTGGCACCTCGCCCTGTTCCTGATCGACCTCGATCGCACCGACGAAGCGCTGGCGCTTTACGATCAGCGCGTATGGGGTGTCTGGAAGGAGTTCTGCGAAGACCAGATCAACGCCGTCTCGCTGCTGGCGCGCCTCGAATTGCGCGGCATCGATGTCGGGAGCCGCTGGGCCGATCTCGCAACTTATTTGAAGCCGCGCCTGCACGAGCACTACTCGGCGTTCCATGACGTCCAGTATCTCTATGGCCTCGCTCGCGCCGGCGAGCAGAGCGCGGTCACCGAGATGTTGGCGAGCCTCGAGGACCGGGCCGAGCGTGCCAAGCCCTTCGAGCGCGAGACCTGGGCGGATTGTGCCGTACCGCTGGCGCACGGTCTTGCTGCGCACGCCAAGGGCGAGCATGCGAACGCCGCCCGCCTGCTTGGCCGGGCTATGCCGCATCTGCGCACCTTGGGCGGTTCCATCGCCCAACGCGCCCTGTTCGGCGCCATCCATCTCGACGCACTCACCCGGTCAGGCTGGAACGATGCCGCGCTCGCCATCCTGCAGGCCGACGAACGCGAGAGGCCATCGGTCGCGGCGACCAAGCGGGCGCTGGCCGATCTTTACAAGAAGGTCGGCCGCACCGAGCAAGCGCTCACCGCCGAATATCAAGCCGAGCAACTGGCCCGCCGCTACAAGGCCGCAGCTCAAAGAGGAACGACGGGGGGAACGGCATGACCACGGATCTCACGCAAACGAGCGCGGCCAAGCTCGCCAAGCTTTACCGCAAGGGCAAAGCCTCGCCGGTCGAGACGATGAAGGCCGTTCTGGCGCGCGCCGACCGTCTTGCCCCGACGATCAACGCCCTCTGTCGGATCGATGCCAATCGCTCGCTGGTTGCTGCACGCGAGTCCGAGAAGCGCTGGCAGAAGGGCAAGCCGCTGTCGCCGCTCGACGGTGTGCCAGTCTCGATCAAGGAGCTGGTGCGTGTGAAGGGCTGGCCCGCATCGATGGGCAGCAAGCTCACCGACAAGACTCCCGCCGACGCGGACGCACCCGTCGTTGCCCGCCTGCGCGAAGCCGGCGCCATCGTGTTCGCGCAGAGCACGAGCTCGGAATATGGCCACAAGGGTGTCACCGACACGCCGCTGCACGGCATCACGCGCAATCCGTGGAACCCCGAGCGTACGCCGGGCGGGTCCTCGGGTGGTGCCGGCGCTGCTGTCGCCGCGGGACTGGGGCCGATCGCCATCGGTACCGATGGCGGTGGTTCGGTCCGCATTCCTGCGAGCTTCACTGGTCTGGTCGGGCTCAAGGCCACCTTCGGTCGCGTGCCGGCCTGGCCACCCTCGATGACCGGCGATCTTTCCAACACCGGTCCCATGTGCCGCACGGCACTCGACTGCGCGCTGATGATGAACGTCATCAGCCGCCCCGATGCGCGCGATCCCCATGCCCTGCCCGAGGACGATACCGATTACGCAGACAAGCTCGGCAAGAAGCTGAAGAAGCTCAAGATCGGCTTCGTCCTGCGCTTCGGCGATCATCCCGTCGACATCGAGGTTGCCGCGATGGTGACCCGTGCCGCGCGCCAGTTCGAGAAGCTCGGCTGCACCGTCGAGCAGGTCGAGGCGCCCTTCCCCTTTGCCGATGCCAGCCGCGCCTTCGTCGTCCACTGGCTCTCCGCCCTGCAACGCCTGTTGCAGCTTTTCCCCGAGGAGCGGCATCACGAATTCGATCCCAACCTGCTCGCCGGCGCCAAGGCCGGCCTGCGCTATACGTTGCAGGATGTCGTGAATGCCCAGGTGACGCGCCGGGACCTCGCCATCGCCTGGAACCTCTTCTTCGCCAAGTACGATCTGCTGCTGTCGCCAACTGTTGCCGTGCAGCCTTTTGAAGCCGGCAAGAACCTGCCGGACGGGCCGGACGGCAAGGCCAACGTGATGTGGTCGCCCTATACGCCGCAGTTCAACCTGACGCGCCATCCCGCGGCTTCCGTGCCTTGCGGTCTGTCGCGCCAGGGCCTGCCGATCGGCCTGCAGATTGCTTCGGGCCATTACAAGGACGCGCTCGTCCTGCGCGCAGCCGCGGCTTACGCCGCAGCCCATCCACTCAAATTCACTGTCCTTCCGGAGACCAAGTAATGACTGCCGACCTTGCGATGATGCCGGCCCACGAGCTGGTGAAACTCTACAAGGCCCGCAAGGCCTCGCCGGTCGAGGCGACCAAGTCGGCATTGGCACGCGTCGACGCGTTCAATCCGCAGCTCAACGCCTTCCAGCATCTCGATCCCGATTCGGCCCTGCGTCAGGCACGCGCCTCCGAGAAGCGCTGGAAGAAGGGCGGCAAGCGGCTCTCCGACATTGACGGCGTGCCGATCACCATCAAGGACATGGTGCTGACCAAGGGCATGCCGACGCGCATGGGCAGCCTCGCCACCGACGCCGATGGTCCCTGGACCGTCGATGCTCCCGTGGCGCAGCGGCTGCGCGAAGCAGGCACTGTCCTGCTCGGCAAGACCACCTCGCCGGAGTACGGCTGGAAGGGCGTGACCGATTCCGGCCTCTACGGCGCCACGCACAATCCCTGGAAGATCGGCCGTACGCCGGGTGGTTCCTCGGGTGGCGGCACGGCAGCCGAAGCGGTCGGCATGGGCAATCTCGCGGTCGGCACCGACGGCGCCGGCTCCGTCCGCATCCCCTGCTCCTTCTCCGGTATCTTCGGGCTGAAGCCCACGCAGGCGCGCGTGCCGCTTTATCCGCCGTCGGCGCAAGGCACGCTCTCGCATATCGGGCCGATGACGCGCACGGTACGCGATGCGGCCATGATGATGAATGTCATGGCGCGGCCCGATCCGCGCGACCCTTACGGCCGGCCCGACGATGCCGAGGATTACCTCAAGGGCTTCGACAAGGGCGTGAAGGGCCTCAGGATCGCCTATTCGCCCAATCTCGGCTTCGTCGAGCGCGAGAAGATCGACCGCGATGTCGCCCTGGCCGTCGAGAATGCCGTGAAGGTGTTCAAGACCCTGGGCGCCAAGATCGTCGAGGACTCGCCCGATCTGATGGGCCTCGATCCGCGGCGCATCCTGAACGCGCACTGGCAGTCGAATGTCGCGATCCTCGCCCGAAGCTTCAGCGAAGAGAAACGCGCGTTGATGGATCCGGGCCTGCTGAAGGCCGCCGAAGTCGGCGCTAACCTCGGACAGGAGGCGGTCGTCACCGCTATCCACCAGCGCCAGACCGTCGCCGCGATCATGAATCAGTTCATGGCCAAGTACGATCTGCTGCTGACCCCGACCATGCCGATGACGGCCTTCGCGGTGAACGAGAACGCGGCCTGGGGCGGTGATGGCGTCGACATCGGCTGGACGCCCTTCACCCTCACCTTCAACCTGACCCGCCAGCCGGCCGCGACTATCCCTTGCGGTCTCGATCGCGAGGGCATGCCGATTGGCCTGCAGATCGTGGGCGCCCATGCCTGCGACGCGCTGGTCCTTCGCGCCGCCGCCGCCTACGAGCGCGTACGGCCGATCCCGGCACCGCCGATGGCGCATCAGATCTGAGCGTGGTGACGCCTCCAGCGCTGGTCATCTTCGACTGCGATGGCGTGCTCGTGGACAGCGAAGTCCTGGAGCACGCCATCGATGCCGAGCTTCTCGCTCCCTACGGCTACGTCGCTACCGTCGAAGAGCTAATCGATCTCTTCGTGGGCATTGCACGTCGCGACATGTACGCGACGGTCTTCGGCGAACTGGGACGCGAGGTGCCTCCTGGCCTTCTCGAGGAACGCGAGCGTCTGGTCTGGGACCGTTGCCACAGCGACCTCGCCGCCATTACCGGCGTGCACGTTGCCCTCGACGGTCTGGGCGGCGTCCGCAAATGCGTCGCCTCGTCGAGCACGCCGGAGAAGCTCGCGCTGAAGCTGCAATCGACCGACCTCACGCCGTATTTCTCGCCGCATATCTTCAGCACGGCCCTGGTGGCGCACGGCAAGCCCGCGCCCGACATCTATCTCTATGCGGCACATACGGTTGGCGTGCCCGCCGCCGATTGCATCGTCATCGAGGACTCGCCGCACGGTATCGCAGGCGCTCGGGCAGCCAGAATGACCGTCTTTGGATTCATCGGCGGCGGGCACGCGACACCTGCCCTCGGTGCCTCCCTGAAAGCGGCCGGCGCCCGGCATATCGTTAGCGCCATGGCTGACCTGCCGAAGCTCCTGCTCGCTCCCTGACGACTGAACAGGCGCGGGCGACGACGCTATAGTCGGCGCATGGCAACCGCTGCTCCGGTGCGGCCGTGACGGGCCGTCGGCGGACCCTGATCTATGCAGCCGTCGTCGCGGCCCAGGTCGGGGCGCTGGCCTATGCCGCGCGCTGGGCCGAGGACAGGGCGGCCCTCGGCCATACCGACTCGCTGGGCTGGCGGCCTTTTCCCTGGCCTTTTCCACCCGAGCCATGGCCAGCCGGCCGCGCCTGGACCGGCGACGATCACGACGTCTACGTGCAGTTGAAACCCGGCCTCTGCTCCGACTGCCAATCCGAAATCCTGACCGACGAAGCGGTGGATCGCGCCGTCGACATCCAGCGGCTCGATCCACGCTTCGAGCCCGTGGGACCCGGCAGCCGCATTCCCATCACCGACCTGTTCGGTCGCGCGCGGACCTATTGCCACAAAAGGCGCAACGGCTCCCTGCGTTACGCCGAGGGCGTCGCCTTCACCTACAAATGCGATCTCATCGTCGCCATCGTCGACGGCAATGTCTCCGATCCGCAGAAACGCAAGACTGGGCGCGACTTCCTCGAATCGAACACGCCACAAGTCTGGCTGCTCAAGCAGCTCGAGGGGCGGTGACGGCGATAAGGACCATAAGGCCGAGTGCCATCGCTCCCGCCGTGAAAGCCAACGGCCCGTTCATCGTGACTTCGTAGAGCGCCGCCCCCACCAGGGGTCCGATAATCCACGCAGCAGACACGGCGGCCTGGAGTTGGCCGGCAACTCTTCCCTGCCGGTTGCCGCTGCTCGCCAACGAGGCCCCCGCAGTCAACCCGGATTGGGCGGCCGCAAAGCCAATGCCCATCATCCCAAAGGAGAGCATCAGCCAGCCGAAGTCGGGCGCCATCAGACAGGCAACACTGGTCACTCCGCAAACGACGAGGCCGGTCGACATCAGTTTGCCGGGCGACCATTTGAGGAGACGCACGACGAAGGCCTGGAAGACGAACGACGAGGTGGCGAAGGTCAGGCTGACCAGGCTCGCCTGCTGCACCGCCTCGATCGTGTCGACCTTGAGCGTGTCCTGAACATAGAAGGCGTTCGTCGCCTGCAGCCCGGCAAAGGCGAAATGAAATACGAAGGCGAGCGCCAGATAGGGCGTGATCCCGCCTGCGCTCGCCGTCGGCGGCGACGTGTTCGTCGCAGGCGTGGGTGGCAGATCACGCAGGAGACCAACGACAACGATGGTGGTCAGCACCGTCAAGAAACAGGCCACTAGAGGCGCCACGGCAAAACCGTACCCAACCAGGAGCGCCACCAGCACCGGACCAACCACCGTCCCCAAACCGAAGGCAGCGCCGACTGCTGCCACACCGGCCGCCCGATCGCGATGGCTCGTGATGTCCGCCATGTAGGCGGTGGCTGCGGGCTGTACGCCGCCGCAAAGAAAGCCGTAGACCGTTCGCGCGCCGAGAAGAGCCAGAAAGGCGACAAAGACGTCGACGTCGCCTTTCTTCAAGGTGAACAGGGCACCGAACAGCAGCAGGGACACAGCAGCGCCGGCCAATCCCGACAGGATTACCGGGCGCCGCCCTCGTTCATCGGCGAAACGGCCCCAGCGCGACGAGGTGAGCGCGAACAGCAAAGCAGACGAGGCGATGATGATGCCGACCTGAAATTCACTGAGCCCGATGCTGCGACCGAACAACCCCACGGTCGCGTGGATCGTCACATTGCCCAGCGTCATGACGAAAACGGCGAGAAGAACGACGATGGAAGCCATCGCGCGACTTTCGCCGCGTCACTCAAGCGAAGTGAAATGACAAATGATTGCTCAGTGTTACGGCTGATTACGCGGTGTTACAGGTCGACACCGCCCGACGTCCTCATCCCCAAACGTCTTTCGCCACCTCGACGCAGCGCGCGAGCTTGGCCCACTGCTCCTTCTCGGCAAGGAGATTGCCTTCCTCCGTACTGGCGAAACCGCATTGCGGCGACAGGCAAAGCTGATCGAGGTCCGCGAACTTGGCAGCCTCGTCGAGGCGACGCTTCAGCTGGTCCTTGTCCTCCAGCGCACCGGTCTTGGACGTCATGATTCCGAGCACGGCGAGTTTGTTCTTGGGCAGCATGCGCAGCGGCTCGAAGCCACCGGCGCGATCACTGTCGTATTCCATGAAGTAGGCATCGACGCCCATCTTGTTGAACAGCACGTCGGCCACCGGTTCGTAGCCGCCCTGCGCCATCCAGGTCGACCGGAAGTTGCCGCGACAGAGATGCATGGAGATTGTCATGCCGGGCGTGCGACCGGAGACGGCAGCATTCA
>CALROF020000088.1:0-24933 GCA_943369775.1 Reyranella massiliensis 521 | reverse complement strand
GATCGTCGGTCGTTGCCTGCTTGAAGTTGGCGCGCACGCCGTCGAGCCCCTTCTCGGTGACCTCGTAGCCTTCCTCGTGGAAGGCCTTGTCCAGCAGGGAGCGGCCGAGCTGGATGTACTGCTCGCGCTGACGAATGCGGATGAAGCGGCGGATCGCCGCCTTGGCTTTGCCGGTAACAACGAAGCGTTCCCAGGTCGGCGACGGCGTCTGCGCCTTGGACGTGACGATCTCGACCTGGTCACCGTTGGAGAGCTGCGTTCTCAGCGGCAACATGCGGCCGTTGATCTTCGCGCCCACGCACGTATCGCCAACCTGGCTGTGGACGGCATAGGCGAAGTCGATCGGCGTCGCGCCGCGCGGCAGGGCGATCAGCTTGCCCTTGGGCGTGAAGCAGAAGACCTGATCCTGGAACATCTCGAGCTTGGTATGCTCGAGGAACTCCTCGGCATTGGGTGCCTTGTCGAGGATGTCCATCAGACTGCGCAGCCAGGCGTATTGCGGCGCGTCGGTGGACGGTCCGCCCTGCTTGTAGATCCAGTGCGAGGCGACACCGCGCTCGGCCTGATCCTGCATCTCCTCGGTGCGGATCTGGATCTCGATGCGCTGGCCGAGCGGGCCGATCACGCCGGTGTGCAGCGAACGATAGCCGTTGGGCTTGGGGACCGAGATGTAATCCTTGAAGCGCTGCGGCAGTACCTGGTAGCGGCCATGCAGCAGGCCGAGCGCCTGATAGCATTGCGCGACATCCGCCACGATGATGCGGAAGGCCATGATGTCGGCGAGCTGCTCGAACGACACGTTCTTGGTCTGCATCTTGCGCCAGATTGAATAGGGCGTCTTCTCGCGGCCCGATACCTGGGCCTCGAGTCCGCCCTCCTTCAGCGTCTTGACCAGCTCGGTCTCGATCTGTGGTACCAGTTTGTCGCCGCGTTCGCGCAGGTAGCCCTGACGCGCCAGCACCGAGGCACGGCCATCGGGGTTGAGTTCGGCGAAGGCCAGCTCCTCCAGCTCACGCTTCACCTTCTCCATGCCGATGCGCGAGGCGAGCGGCGCGTAGAGGTCCATCGTCTCGCGCGCGATGCGCTTACGGCGCGCCGATTCCTTGATGTGGTGAAGCGTCCGCATGTTGTGCAGACGGTCGGCAAGCTTCACCAGCAGCACGCGGATGTCCGACGACATGGCCAGCACCAGCTTGCGCAGGTTCTCGGCTTCCTTGGTGCTTTCGGACTGAATCTCCAGCCGGCTGAGCTTGGTCACGCCATCGACCAGCCGGGCGATGTTCTCGCCGAACATGCTGGCGATCTCGTCGCGGGTAGCGTCGGTATCCTCGAGCGTGTCGTGCAGAAGCCCTGTCACGATCGAGGCGGTATCCAGGCGCATCTCGGCCAGGATGCCCGCTACCTCCACAGGGTGGGAAAAGTAAGGGTCGCCTGAAGCCCGGAGTTGGTTACCGTGCTTTTTCAGGCCGTACACATAGGCGCGGTTCAGCACGTCCTCGTCCGCATCCGGATCGTAGGCCTGCACGCGCTCGACAAGTTCAAACTGACGGATCATGGCAATCGCCCATTATATGGGGACGATTGCGTTCACTCCACGACGTTTGCACAAATAGCAGGGCTCAGCCCTGCTCCTGGCCCTATTCGGTGACGTCGTCTTCCTCGGTCATCGGCAGTGCCTTGGGCTGGGCCGCCTCGGCACCACCCTGCGCCAGCGCCGCGGCCAGCTCCTGCTCGAGCTCGGCCATCTCGTTGACCTCTTCGGGCTTGTCGATGTCGGCATGCTTCTGCATGCCCGAGATCAGCGAGTCCTTGAGGACGGCCTGGTCGAGCTTGGTCTCGGCGATCTCGCGCAGCGCCACGACCGGATTCTTGTCGCGATCGCGATCGAGCGTGATTTGAGCGCCGGCCGAGATGTCACGCGCGCGCTGGGCAGCGAACATGACGAGCTCAAAGCGGTTCGGCACCTGCAGGATGCAGTCTTCGACGGTAACACGCGCCATGGCGGACCTCTGAATTCGCGGGAGCCGCGGGTTATACGCCCCCACCGCCAAAAGACAAGGGGGCCAAAGGCCTCAGAAAAGGCCGCTTGCCTAGAAGCGATGGGCCTCCTGCTCGGGCGGCAGGGCCGCAAGCAGGGCCTGAATTGACGCCCCGGTGAGCGGATGGTGCCAATCCGGCGCCAGATCGGCCAGCGGCCGCAGAACGAAAGCCCGGTCAGCCATTCGGGGATGGGGCAGCGTGGCTTTTCCTGGTTCCGGCGGGGCAATTTCCCCCCGATAGTCGAGTAAATCGAGATCAATCAGCCTCGGCGCGTTCGGAATCGTACGGACCCGGCCGAATACGTCCTCGATGGCGTGCAAGGTCTGCAGGAGATCGTCGGGCGGCAGCTCCGTCGCCACTTCGGCTACGATGTTGACGTACCAGGGCTGGTCGGACACCGGCACCGGGGCCGTCCGGTACCAGGGCGAGTGGCGCACCACGTCCACCTGCCGGCGACCCAGCTCCAGGAGCGCCGCCACAAGCGTCTCGCGTGGCGAACTGTAGGACGGATGAGCCATGTTGGCTCCGGCACCCACAAAGATTGTCCGACCGCGCGGTTTGTCCACCAGCAAATCCCTCCAACCCCTTGTGAACTATGGGATAACGCCCTAAACTTCAATTGCTGTGGGAGAGGTGGGAGTTACAGAACTCCACCGGCTGAATAAATTTTCATTCTCCCTATGCGCATATTTTTCAAAGGGATAGCCGCCATGAAGGGCAATTTTTACGAAAACGAGCGCGTCGCGCTTTTCATCGACGGTGCCAATCTCTACTCCGCCGCCCGTTCCCTGGGCTTCGACATCGACTATCGCCGCCTCCTCAAGGTATTCCGCGAAAAGGGCCGGCTGGTCCGCGCCTACTATTACACGGCCCTGGTCGAGGACCAGGAATATTCCCCGATCCGGCCGCTGGTCGATTGGCTGGACTACAACGGCTACACCATGGTCACCAAGCCGACCAAGGAATTCACCGATGCCATGGGTCGCCGCAAGATCAAGGGCAACATGGACATCGAGCTCGCCATCGACGTGCTCGAGATGGCCGAACATCTCGACCATGTGATCCTGTTCTCCGGCGATGGCGACTTCCGCCGCCTGGTCGAGGCCGTGCAGCGTCGTGGCCTCCGCGTCTCGGTCGTGAGCACGATCAAGTCCTCGCCGCCGATGGTGGCCGACGAATTGCGCCGCCAGGCCGACGACTTCATCGAGCTTTCGGAACTCGCCCCACTGATCGCCCGCACCCCGTCGGAACGGGCCCCCCGGCCGGCCGCTGCCGGTGGGCGCGATGGAGACGCCGAGTACGACGACGCCCCCTCCGAATCGCTGATGCGCTCGGCCTAGGCCGCACGCTTCTGTGGTTGCACTGTCCTTCGAAGAGCCGCCGCTCGATTGCCCGCGCTGCCCCAGGCTGGTCGGGTTCCGGCACGAGCTGCAGGGCCTTCATGCCGACTGGAAGAATGCCCCGGTCCGCTCCTTCGGCGGACTGGACGCCCAGCTTCTGATTGTCGGCCTTGCGCCAGGCATGCGCGGTGCCAACCGCACCGGCCGTCCCTTTACCGGCGACTATGCCGGCGACCTGCTCTACTCCACCCTGCTGAAGTTCGGCTTTGCCCAGGGCACCTACCGCGCCGATCCCAACGACGGGCTGCGCCTGGTCGATTGCCGCATCGCCAATGCCGTGCGCTGCCTGCCGCCGGAGAACAAGCCGCTGCCGATCGAGTTCACGGCGTGCCGGCCGTTCCTGCAGGCCGAACTCGCGGTCATGCCGAACCTGCGCGTGCTGGTGGCGTTGGGTAAAGGCGCGCACGACCAGATCCTGCGCGCGCTGACGGTGCGGCCGGCGGGCGCCTACCCCTTCATCCATAACCGCCTGCACAAGCTGCCGACCGGCCTCCTGCTGGCCGACAGCTACCATTGCTCGCGCTACAACACGAACACCGGCCGCCTGACGACCGAGATGTTCCATCAGGTCTTCGAGGGCGTGCGTCGGTCGCTGGAAGCCTGATGTGGCCGCGAGCCTGCGATTCGAGCGCGCCCTAGCCGAGGGCTGATTCGATTGCCGAGGTGACCTCGCTCGATCCCGGTCGCACGCGGCTCGGCCAGGCGCCAAGCAAGCTGCCATCCTTGCCGATCAGGTACTTGTGGAAGTTCCACTTGGGGGCCGCCCCCTCGCCCGCTTCCGCCGCGATCCACTGATAGAGGGCGTGGGCGTCGGAACCGATCACCTTCTGCTTGGCCGTCAGCGGAAAGGTGACGCCGTACATCGACTCGCAGAACTTGGCGATCTCCGGCTCGGTGCGCGGCTCCTGCGCGCCGAAGTCGTTCGACGGCACGCCCAGCACGACGAGGCCTCGCGGACCGTACGTGTCGTGCAGCTTCTGCAGGTCGGTGTACTGCGGCGTGAACCCGCAATAGGAGGCGACGTTCACCAGCAGGACCGGATGCCCCGCCAAGCTCTTCATCTCGAGAGGCTTGCCGTCGATCGTGGTGAAGTTGAAATCATGGGCGGGCATGTCAGGGCTCCTCGTCGTAGCGTTGTTCCAGCCAGGGATCGCCGTAGTTGTGATAGCCGCGGACTTCCCAGAAACCCGGCTTGTCGAACACCGAGAACTCGATGCGCTTGATCCACTTGGCGCTCTTCCAGAAATAGAGCTTGGGAATCACGACCCTGAGCGGCCCGCCATGTTCGCGGCTGATCGGCTCGCCATTCCAGCTCCAGGCCAGCATCACATCGTCGGCCGAGAAATCGGCGAGCGGGACGTTGGTCTTATAGGTGTCGTAGGAGTGGAAGATGACGTGCTCTGCCGACGCCTTCGGCTTCACGATTGCCAACAGATCGCGGGCGCTGACGCCTTCCCATCGGTTGTCGTAGCGCGACCAGGCCGTAACGCAATGGATGTCGGTCGTGAGCCGTGTCTTCGGAAGGTCGGTGAACTCCCCCCACTTCCAGGTAATTGGATTCTCGACTTCGCCATCGACGAACAGCCGCCAGGCGTGCGTGGGGATCTCGGGCTGGATGCCGAGATCCAGCACCGGCCAGTTGTCGACCTTGCGCTGGCCCGGCGGCAGGCGCTGGGAGTGAGCCGCGGTCTTGCCTGTCAGCAGACGGCCGTCCTCGGCCCATTTCTGCTTGCTGTCGATCAGCTTGTTCTTGAGCTTACCGAACAGGGTGACGTCATCGTCGGCCATGGAACTCCTCAGATGCTGCGGCCCGCCTTCTCCCAATATGGGGCGCGAAGCTTGCGCTTGAAGATCTTGCCCGAATCCTCGCGCGGCAGGGCAGCACTGAATTCTACCACCTTGGGCACCTTGTAGCGCGCCAGATGCTGGCCGAGCCAAGCCCGGACCTGGCTCGCATCGAGGCCCGCCTCGGACAAAGGCTCGACATAGGCACAGATCTGTTCGCCGAACTCTTCGTCCGGAATACCGAATACCGCGCAGTCGCGCACGCCCGGCATCTGGATCAGCGCGGACTCGATCTCGGCAGGATAGATGTTCACGCCGCCCGAGATGATCATGTCGCGCTTGCGATCGCACAGGAACAGGAAGCCATCGGCGTCGAGATAGCCCACATCACCGACGGTCACGAGATCCCCCAACGAGACCTCCCGTCGCTTGGCGTCGTCGTTGTTATACGTGAACTCCGAGAGATGCGGGCCGCGAACGTAGATCTCGCCGACCTCGCCCTGCTTCACGTCCTGCCCGTCCTCGTCGACGATGCGCAGGATGCCGCCGGGTACGATGCGGCCGACGGTGCCGGGCTTACGCAACGCCTCCTCCGACCCGTGCCACACGACAACGCCGGTTTCGGTGGCGCCGTAGTATTCGTTGATCACCGGCCCCCACCACTCGATCATCTGCCGCTTCACGGCAGGCGCGCAGGGTGCGGCCCCATGGGTGATGAAGCGCAGCGAGGAGACGTCGTAACGCTGGCGCACCTCCTGCGGCAGACGCAGCAGGCGCACGAGCATGGTCGGCACGATATGCATGTGGCTGATCCGATGCTTGTGGATCAGGCGCAGCATGTCCTCGGCCTCGAAGCGCGGCTGCAGGACCATGTGCAAGCCGAGCCGGGCACTCGCCATTCCATAGGCCGCCGGCGCGGAGTGATACATCGGACCATTCATCAGGGTCACGGTCTCGGGATCGGGCTTCAGGCCCCAGAACATCGCTGCTTCCTGCGAGGCAGCCGCCTGCTGCTCGGGCGTGCTCGGCCGGCGCCGCACGCCTTTGGGCCGCCCCGTCGTACCGGACGTGTAGATCATGCTGCCGCGCGCCGCCCTCGGCGGCTCGGTACGCGGCGGCGAGGCCGCAACGAAATCCTGCCAGAGCTCGACGCCGGCCGGAGCCGCGCACTTCTCCGGAGGCACGCTGTAGGCAGCTGCGATCTCGGGCGGCGTCGGCACGGCCAGCATCTTCACGCCCTCGGGAATGCCCCCGGCGATCTGCGCCAAGAGATCGGTATGCGCCACCAACACCTTGGCACCGCAATCCTGCAGGATGTAGTTCGCCTCTTCCGGCGTGAAATGCCAGTTGATCGGTACGGCGTAGGCGCCGAGCTGGCCCGCCGCCATGTTGACCTCGAAGGTCGGGAAGTCGTTGCGCAGCATCAGCGCCACGCTGCTGTCCTCGCCCACGCCCAGCGCCGTCAGCCCGCTCGCCGCGCGGGCGGCATTGGCCTGAATCTCACTCCAGGCCCTGAAACGATCGCCTGCCGTCACGCCCGCTGGGTTCGTCATTGTTTCCTTCCCGTCTTGGTCGAGGCCTTTGCGGCTCCCTTGAACATAAGCGCGCCCTGGAAACTCGCCAGGGTCGCAAAGTCGGGGCCGGCGTCGAACATGCCGGCCTGTCGTAACATCACCAGCCCGTGCGTCGCGGCCCATATCGACCAGCCGAACAGGACCGGATCGACCTCGATAATGCCGGCCTTGGCCATGTCCTCGGCCTGCCGCGTGATGAAGCCGCGTGCACGATTGGCTTCGCGCGCTAGGTCCGGATGCTCCTTGTCGATCGGCTGATCGATCTCGAACATGATCCGATAGGCATGCGGATCGTCCGCGGCAAAGCGCAGATAGGCCTCACCGACACGTCGGGCGCGATCCTGCGGTGTCTCGCCTTTGGCTGCAGCCTCTTCGAGTACATCGGCGAAGCGCGCAAATGCCTGCGCCCGCACCGTGGCGAGGATATCGGCCTTGTCCTTGAAATAGCGGTACGGTGTCTTGGGGCTGCAACCCAGCGCCTCGGCGAGCTGGCGCATGGTGACGCCTTCGTAGCCGAAGCGGGCAAATCGCTCTGTCGCGACCCGGCAAAGCTCGGCGCGAAAGTCGGCAATATCCTTATCGGTCAGATAACGCGGCATAGGACGCTTTCCATACACACTGTGTACGGAAAAGCGCCCTGCGCGTCAAACAACCTGCTGTGGCGGTTCGTCAGGCGGTCTCGGCGAACAGCTCGCGGCCGATCAGCATACGGCGGATCTCGCTGGTGCCGGCGCCGATCTCGTAGAGCTTGGCGTCGCGCAGCAGGCGGCCCGTCGGATAGTCGTTGATGTAGCCGTTGCCGCCGAGGAGCTGGATGGCATCGAGCGCGACGAGGGTCGCCTTCTCGGCTGCGTAGAGGATGGCGCCTGCGGCGTCCTTGCGCGTCGTCTGTCCACGGTCGCAAGCCTTGGCTACCGAGTACACATAGGCCTTGCAGGCATTCATGGTCGTGTACATGTCCGCGAGCTTGCCCTGCACGAGCTGGAAGGTGCCGATCGGCTGGCCGAACTGCTGACGCTCGTGGACATAGGGCACGACGATGTCCATCGCGGCCTGCATGATGCCGAGAGGACCGGCGGCGAGCACCGAACGCTCGTAGTCGAGGCCGCTCATCAGCACGTTCACGCCCTTGCCGACGGAACCCAGCACGTTCTCCTCGGGGATCTCGCAGTCCTCGAAGACCAGCTCGCCGGTCGAGGAGCCGCGCATGCCCATCTTGTCGAGCTTCTGGGCGACCTTGAATCCCTTGCGATCGGTCTCGACGATGAAGGTGGTGATGCCGCGCGGCCCGGCGCTGGGATCGGTCTTGGCATAGACCACGATCACCTGCGCATCGGGGCTGTTGGTGATCCACATCTTGGTGCCGTTCAGCACATAGCGGTCGCCCTTCTTCTCGGCGCGCAGCTTCATGGAGACGACATCGGAACCGGCGCCGGACTCGCTCATGGCCAGGCTGCCGACATGCTCGCCGGAGATCAGCTTGGGCAGGAAGCGCTTCTTCTGCTCCTCGTTGGCGTTACGGCGGATCTGGTTGATGCAGAGGTTCGAATGTGCGCCATAGCTCAGGCCGACGGCGGCCGACGCACGGCTGAGCTCCTCGACCGCGATGGCGTGTTCGAGATAACCCAGGCCCGAGCCTCCATACTCCTCCTCGACTGTGACGCCGTGCAGGCCAAGTTCGCCCATCCTGGGCCACAGCTCGCGCGGGAAGCGATCGGTCTTGTCGATCTCGGCTGCGATCGGCGCCACTTCTGCTGCCGCGAAGCGCTGGACCTGCTCGCGCAGCGCATCGGCGGTTTCGCCCAGGCCGAAATCGAACGGCGGCATTGCGTTGGGGATCATGATGTCACGTGCCTGCTGTTGTTGGTTGCTTCAGTTCTTTTCGGCTTTGGGTTCCGTCTTCACGTAGATGCGGATCATCTTCCACTCGGCGTCCGATGGAATGAACTCCAGCTCGAAATTGAGGCGCGACGGCTCCGTCGGGAAATAGCCCTTCACAATCAGCTTGCCGTCGCCATCCACCGCCGCCTTCGGCACATAGACCGGCGTCATGGCGGCGATGATGTCGAAGTCGATGCTCTTCTTGTTGAACTCGCTGAACGTCGCCTTGAGTTTTTCCGGCGTGAACTGGTCGCGGAACGGCTTGGCGGCCTTGGCATGGAAGACGTCGTAATTGCCCGTCACGTTGGCGTCGTTGAAGGTGAGCAATGTCGCCTTTACCAGCGCTTCGAGCGCGCGGTCGGGTGGCACTTTGTTCTGCGCCGTCGCGGGAACGGCGAGCAGCAAAAGCGCAAGCACACACAGAAAACGATTGAACGCCGGCATCGATGGCCTCCGGGCCGGACGATAGCCCGCCCACGATCCGAAACGAAGCCAAACGGACGGCCTCACCGGTCAGCCGCCACGCAGAGCCGCTGCAGCGGCGGTACGGGTTTCTTCACTGAGCCAGGCAAAGTAGCGTGGCTCGGCGTGGCCACTGCGTGCAGCAGCGATGCGCGCCAATGCAGGCGACCGAAGCTCGCGCTTGATGGTCGCGAATGCCTCGGGCGGCAACGCCGCATCCTTGCGTGCCCGCGCGATGGCGCGCGCGAGCAAGGTGTCGGGCGTTACGCACTCGTCGAACACCTGGAGGGCTACCGCGCCGGCGGCATCGAGCTCCTCGCCTAACAGGACCATGCGACGGGCAGCCGGGGGCGCGAGTTCGCTGCGCGCCACATCGAGAGCGGCCACGGGATACCGCACGCCGACTTTCACCTCGGCGAAACTCGCCTTCAACGGAACGTCGGCAACGATGCGCCAGTCGCCGCAGAGCGCCACCACCATACCGCCGGCGATGGCATGACCGTTGATCGCCGTGACCAGCGGCTTGGGCCACGCGTAGAGCGTGCCAAAGCCGTCGTTCATCGCCGCGATCAGACGGTGCTGCGCGACGGTGTCGAGTGTCGGCAACTGCTTGAGGTCGAGGCCAGCCGAGAAAGCCCTCCCCTCGCCGGTCAGCACGGCCGCGCGAACACTACGATCCGATGCCAGCCGGTCGAACAGCGCGGCGATCTCTTCGAGCAGCTCCGAATCCATGGCGTTCATGGGCGGACGGGCGAAGGTCACGACGGCAATGCCGTCGTCCTGGATGGTCGATTTGAGATGGGACATAGCCCGACCATAGGCTCGGACTGAAAATAGATGAAATCGATTGCCTCTCTTCTTCGGATTGATATCGTCTATGCCGATGAACCTGTCCTTCATCCGCTACTTCCTGGCAGTGGCCGAAACGGCAAGCTTCACCACGGCGGCCGAACGTTGCCATGTCACCCAGCCGACCCTTTCGGCAGGGATCGCGCGGCTGGAGGAAGAGATCGGCGCCCGCCTGTTCGACCGCGGCAGGCGTGCAGCGCTGACAGCCGCGGGACATCGCCTCCTGCCGCATGCCCGCGCCATGGTCGAGGCTTGGCAACTCGCCCGCACCGAATCGCGATCGACGCACCGGACCCGGCTGCTGCGCGTCGCCATCGCCTCGACCCTTCCGGTACCAGCGGCGCTTGCCTGGCTCGCGTCGGCACAGCAGCGCGCCGGCTTCGAGGTGGAAATCGCCGAGGGCACGGCCGACGCCATTGCCGATCGCTGGAGGCGCGGCCGCTGCGACGTCGCCCTCTTCCCGACGCGCAAACCGATCGACGCCCCCAACGCCGTCTCGCTGTGGCGCGAACCCTACGTACTGGCCGCCGCGACCGACCATCGTGTGGCGACACGCGATCGCTGGTCGGTGAAGGAGCTGGCCGACACGACTTTCGTGCTGCGCGCCGCCTGCGAAGCCCAGGACGATGCCCAGCGCCTGTTCGCCGCCGAAGGCGTGCGCCCCCGCGTCGTCCTCAGCTCCGCCGACGAGGAGCGCTGCGCCGCCGCGGTCGCTGCCGGTCTCGGGGTCAGCCTGATGCCACGTTCGCTCCTGCGGCCGGGTCTGGTCACCGCCGAGATCCGTGAAGTGGCGCTCGACCGGCGCGTCGTCCTGGGATGGCGCGCCGATGCAGACGACGAACTCGTGCAGATGCTGCGTGACTCCGCACTCGGCCATTCCTGGCCGGGCCAGCGCAGCGGCAATGCCCGGCTGGCGTTTGCCCGGTAGCTACAGCAGAAAGATCGTCGCCAATCCGAGAAAGGTGAGGAAGCCGATCACGTCGGTCACCATCGTCAGGAAGACTGTCGAGGAGACGGCAGGATCGACGCCGAACTTCTGCAGGCCGAGCGGGATCAATGATCCGGCGAGTGCCGCAGCAAACAGATTGCAGATCATCGCTGCGGCGATGACGCCGCCCAGCCGCCAGTCACCGAACAACACGACGACACCGGCCGCCAGGATGGTGGCGAACATCAGCCCGTTCATGCTGCCCACCGCCGCTTCCTTGGCGATGAAGCGCAGAGCATTGGCGGCCGTCAGCTCACCCATGGCGAGCGCCCGGACGGTGACCGTCACCGTCTGGATACCGGCATTGCCGCCCATCGAGGCCACGATCGGCATGAGGGCAGCCAGAACGACGATCTTCTCGATCGTGCCCTCGAACTGGGCAATCACGAAGGAGGCCACGAGCGCCGTCGCGACGTTGACCAGCAGCCACGGCGCCCGCAACCGGACAGTACGCACGGGCGGCGCGTGCATGTCGTCGGTGCCGACGCCGCCCATCTTCAGCATGTCCTCTTCGGCTTCCTCGTCGATCACGTCGACGACGTCGTCGACCATGATCACGCCCAGCAGCCGGTTTTCGTCGTCGACGACGGGGCACGACACCAGGTTCTGGTCACGAAAGAGATGCGCCACCTCGGCCTGATCGGCCGTAACGGGCACCGAAGGAATATCGGGGTCGGCGATATCGAGGATGCCGATCGGCCGCTTGGTGCGCAGCATGCGGCCAAGCGGCACCGAGCCTCGCAGCCGTCCATCGGGATCGACGACGAAAATGTCGTAGACGTCGTCGGGCAGATCGGTGGCTTCGCGGCAGTAGTCGATGACCTGGCCGACCGTCCAATCGTCGGGCACTTTGACCAGCGAGCGCTGCATGAGGCGCCCGGCCGTATCTTCCCGAAAGGCGAGCGCCTGCTCGATCTCGGCACGATCCTCGGCCGGCAATTCGGCCAGGATCTCCTGCCGCTCCGCCTCCGGCAGATCCTCGAGGATGGTCGCGGCGTCGTCGGCTTCAAGCTCGCGCGCCGCCGCGGCGATTTCCTTGCTGTCGAGCTGCTCTAGAACGTCTTCGAGAACTTCCTCGTCGAGTTCGGTCAGCGCTTCTGGATCGAGGTCGCGCTTGAGGATGCCGACCAGCTTGTCGCGCTCGTCCTCGCCCACCTGTTCGAGGATCGACGCCTGACCGGTGGCGCTGAGGTCGGCCAGGAGCGCCCTGACATCCTCTGCCCTATCTTCTGCAAGCGCCGCCTCGACTCGCCGGACAAGCTCCGGCGTCACTTCGTCGAGGAGATCGCCTTCGCCGCTCATCCACGCGCCTCAGCGAGACGCTGCGCCTCGACGACGGCCAACGCCGTCATGTTCAGGATGCCGCGGGCTGTCACTGAAGGGGTCAACACATGAGCCGGCAAATCGGTTCCCAACAACATGGGGCCAATGTGCAAGCCGTCAGCGCCATTCTTTAAAAGATTAAAGGAAATGTTGGCGGCGTCGAGTGAAGGACAGATGACGAGGTTCGCCGGCTCCTTGAGCTTGGAGCGCGGGAAGACATTGTTGCGGATGTCGACATCGAGAGCGGCGTCGCCATGCATCTCGCCGTCGACTTCGAGAGTCGGCGCCCGCTCATGCAGGATTTTCACGGCCGCGGCCATCTTGCGCGCCGACGGATGGTCCGAACTGCCAAAACTCGAATGCGAGATCAGCGCGACCTTAGGCTGGATGCCGAATCGCAGCACTTCGTCGGCGGCGAGCAAGGTGATCTCGGCGAGGGTTTCGGGATCGGGATCGTAGTTCACATAGGTGTCGGCGATGAACAGCGAGCGCGTGGGCATAACCAGCAGGCTGAGCGCCGCCATGTTCTTGACGCCTTCCTTTAGGCCGATGACATCGCGCACATGGTTGAAGTGCGTGCGGAAGCGGCCGTAGGCGCCGGCGATCATCGCATCGGCATCACCGAGGCGAACCGCAAGGGCAGCAATCAGGGTCGGGCTGGACCGGACCAGGTTGCGCGCCGTCGGCTCGGTGACTCCACGCCGCTCCATCAGATCGTGGTAGGCGCCCCAGTACTTGTCGTACCGCGGGTCGTGGGACGGATTGATCAGCTCGACGTCCGTCCCCGGCTGGAAGCGGAGCCCAAGACGCTCGGCACGCCGGCGCACGACTTCGGGCCGGCCGATCAGGATCGGTTTGGCGATCCTTTCGTCGAGGATGATCTGCACCGCACGCAGTACGCGGTCGTCTTCGCCCGCACTGAAGATGACGCGCTTGGGCGCACTGCGAGCCTGCTCGAAGACCGGCCGCATGACCAGACCGGACTTGAAGACGAACTGGCTGAGCTGATCGCGATAGGCCTCGAAATTGGTGATCGGGCGGGTTGCCACGCCACTGTCCATAGCCGCCTTGGCCACGGCTGGTGCCAGTTCGACGATCAGGCGCGGATCGAAAGGCTTGGGGATGATCTGGTCGGGGCCGAAGCCACCGGCCTGTTCGCCAAAGGCGCGGGCCACGACATCGGAGGGTTCCTTACGCGCCAGCGCGGCCAGCGCCCGCACGCAGGCGATCTTCATCTCGTCGTTGACCGTGGTGGCACCGACATCGAGCGCGCCGCGGAAGATGTAGGGAAAGCAGAGGACGTTGTTGACCTGGTTGGGGTAGTCGCTGCGTCCCGTCGCCATGATCGCGTCGTCGCGCACTGCGGCGACGTCTTCCGGCGTGATCTCGGGATTGGGATTGGCGAGCGCGAAGATCAGCGGCTTGGCCGCCATCTTCTTCACCATCTCCTGCTTCAGCACGCCAGCCGCCGAAAGGCCCAGGAAAACGTCAGCGTCGCCGATCACCTCGCCCAGGGTGCGGGCTTGGGTGTCGCGTGCGTAGCGTTCCTTCCACGGATCCATCTGCTCGTTGCGGCCCTTCCAGACCACGCCGGCGATGTCGGTGACCCACATGTTTTCCCGTGGCAGGCCGAGCTTCTCCAGCACGCCCAGGCAGGACAGCGCAGCCGCGCCCGCACCGGACACGACCAGCTTCACCTTGGCGATGTCCTTGCCGACCAGCGACAAGGCGTTCAGCAGCGCCGCACCGACGATGATGGCCGTGCCATGCTGGTCGTCGTGGAACACCGGGATCGACATGCGTTCGCGCAGCTTCTGCTCGACGTAGAAGCACTCCGGCGCCTTGATGTCCTCGAGATTGATGCCGCCGAAGGTGGGCTCCAGCGCCGCAACGATATCGACCAGTCGCTCCTGGTCGAGTTCCGCCAGTTCCAGGTCGAACACGTCGATGCCGGCGAACTTCTTGAAGAGGACGCCCTTGCCCTCCATCACCGGCTTGGCCGCAAGCGGGCCGATGGCCCCGAGGCCCAGCACCGCAGTGCCATTGGTAACGACCGCGACCAGGTTGGCGCGTGCCGTCAGTTCGGCAGCCGTCGCGGGATCGCGCACGATCTCGTTGCAGGCGGCGGCTACGCCCGGCGAATAGGCCAGCGACAGGTCGCGCTGCGTCGCCAGCGGCTTCGTCGGAACAACTTCGATTTTACCGGGTCGAGGGATACGGTGGTAACGGAGCGCGCCGTCGGTAAGTTCATCCGCCAAGCTCGTATCCCCCTCTCGAGCGCCACGGCCAAACAAAAAGGGCCGCCAGTTGGATTTTCCAACAGGCGGCGGCCGTAGGCTACCTTTTCGATCGAACCGGCGTTTGGTGCGGCCAAGAAGACTCGAACTTCCACGCCTCGCGGCACTAGCACCTCAAGCTAGCGCGTCTACCAATTCCGCCATGGCCGCGCCGGTTCGATGGCGCGGGGGATACCAAATCGCCTCACCAGTGGCAAGGCGGCCTTGCACAAGAGACGAGAAGTACCGATTTTGCCACAATGAACAGCCCCGAATGGCGCATCTCCGACGGCGCAGTCCCCTACGACGAGGCGCTGGCCGCCATGGAAGCACGTGTTGCCGACATTCGTGCCGGGCACGCCAGCGAAATGGTGTGGCTGCTGGAGCATCCGCCGCTCTACACGGCCGGTACCAGTTCCAAGGCGCACGACCTGCTGCAGCCCGCGCGTTTTCCGGTCCATGTGGCAGGCCGTGGTGGGCAATACACCTATCATGGGCCCGGCCAGCGCGTGGCCTATGTGATACTCGACCTCCGGGCCCGCCGCCAGGATGTGCGCCGCTACGTCGCCGACCTGGAGGATTGGACCATCCGCACGCTCGCCCGCTTCAACGTGCGCGCCGAGCGGCGGCAAGGCCGGGTCGGCGTCTGGGTCACCCGGCCCGACAAGCCCGCCCTGCCCGATGGCAGCCCGCGTGAAGACAAGATCGCGGCCATCGGTGTGCGCATTCGTCACTGGGTGTCGTTTCACGGCATCTCGATCAACGTCGAGCCCGACCTGTCGCACTACGCGGGAATCGTCCCCTGCGGCATTGCCGAGCATGGAGTGACGTCGCTGGTCGATTTGGGCCTGCCGGTGACCCTGGCCGATCTCGACGCCGCATTGGCCGAGACCTTCGACGAAGTCTTCGGTCAGGCTGCAGAGGCCGCTGTCAGACCGTCGGCAGCCGCGTAAAGCCTTCGGGCAGGACATCGAGATCGACCGGTTCGACGTCGATCTCGTCGACGCGCGCCAGCGTTGGGCCACGCCGGCAGGCGTCGATCATGCGGCCAATCGCAGTTTCGTCACCCACGATCAGGGCCTCGACGGCGCCATCGTTGCGATTGCGCACCCAGCCGGTGAGGCCGAGCCGCTGTCCGGTGGCTATCGCCCAATCGCGATAGCCCACGCCCTGCACCCTGCCGGTAATCGTCAGGCGTGCTTGCAATGCCATCGGCTCAGGCGAACTCTATGATCTTCTGGTCAACGCGCAGGCTGTCGCCGGCCTTGGCATGGAGGGTCTTCACCGTGCCGTCGCGCACCGCCCGCAGCACGTTCTCCATCTTCATCGCCTCGACGACAGCCAGAGCCTCGCCGGCCTTGATCTCCTGGCCCTCAGCGACAGCGACGGACGCCAGCAGGCCCGGCATCGGCGACAGCAGGAACTTCGACGTGTCGGGCGCAGCCTTCACCGGCATCAGCGCATAGAGCTCGGCCTGACGCGGCGTCAGGACCAGCACGTCGGCCTGACCGCCTTCATGAACCAGGCGCCAGCCCGAGCCCAGCGCATCGACCTGGACCACGATGTGCTGATCGTCGACCGTGGCGTGAAGCAGCGGCTCCCCCGGCACCCAGCTGGTTTCAATCGCGATCTCGCGATCGCCGGCCTCGACCGCGAATGCCGTGCCCTGCCCGGTCACGCGGACAGCCATCGGTTCGCGGTTCAGCATCACGGTACGGCCGTCTTCGACCGGGCCCGTGCGATGGCTCTGAATGCGGTCAACCACGGCAGCAATACCGGCCAGCATCGCCGGATCGCGCGGCGGCAGATGCGCTGCCGTGAAGCCACCCTTGAACTCCTCGGCAATGAAGTTGGTGGTGAGATTGCCCGCGACGAACCGCGGATGGGCCATCAGCGCCGCCAGGAACGGCACGTTGTGCGACACGCCGCGGACATAGAACTCGTCCAAGGCGCGGCGCATACGGTCGATCGCGTCGTTACGCGTCTTTCCGTAGGTGCAGAGCTTGGCGATCATCGGATCGTAGAACATCGAGATCTCGCCGCCTTCGTAGACGCCGGTATCGACGCGCACGTCCGGGCCGGCCTTGGGCTCGCGATACTTCACGAGACGGCCGGTCGACGGCAGGAAGTTGCGGAATGGGTCCTCGGCGTAGAGGCGCGCCTCGACCGCCCAACCGTTCAGCTTCACATCCTTCTGCTCGAACGGCAGCTTTTCGCCGGCCGCCACGCGGATCATCAATTCCACGAGGTCCAGCCCGGTGATCAGCTCGGTCACCGGATGCTCGACCTGCAGGCGAGTGTTCATTTCGAGGAAGTAGAAATTGCGATTCTTGTCGACGATGAACTCGACGGTGCCGGCGCTCTTGTATTTGACCGCCTTGGCCAGCGCGACGGCCTGCTCGCCCATCGCCTTGCGCGTCTTCGCGTCGAGGAAGGGGCTAGGCGCCTCCTCGATCACCTTCTGGTGGCGACGCTGAATGGAGCACTCGCGCTCCCAGAGATAGACGCAGTTGCCGCGACCGTCGGCGATGAGCTGGATCTCGATGTGGCGCGGCTCTTCGACGTACTTCTCGATGAACACGCGATCGTCGGCGAACGACGCCTTGGCCTCGTTGGTCGCCGAGCCGAATCCTTCATGCGCCTCGGCATCGTTGTAGGCGATGCGCATGCCCTTGCCGCCACCGCCGGCCGAGGCCTTGATCATCACCGGATAGCCGATCTTCTGCGCGATCTTTACCGCCTCGTCGGCATTGGGAATGGCCGCAAGATGGCCAGGCACCGTGCTGACGCCGGCCTTCTGGGCAAGCTTCTTGGACTCGATCTTGTCGCCCATGGCGTAGATCGCGCGCGCATCGGGACCGATGAAGGCGATGCCAGCGGCAGCCAGCGCCTTCTGGAATGCTTCCTTCTCGGAGAGGAAGCCGTAGCCGGGATGGACTGCCTGGGCGCCGGTCTTCTTGCAGGCGTCGACGATCTTGTCGATCAGCAGATAGGACTGTGCCGATGGCGGCGGACCGATCAGGACCTTCTCGTCGGCCTCGCGCACATGAAGCGCATCGGCGTCCGCTTCCGAATAGACCGCGACGGTCTTGATGCCGAGCCGCTTGCAGGTGCGGATGACGCGGCAGGCGATCTCGCCGCGATTGGCGATCAGGATCTTGTCGAACAGCGGCTTGGGGCCCGACGCCTTTGGCGCAACAGCCGTCGCCTTCGGCGCAACGACCTTCGCCTTCGTCGCGGGCTTCGTGACCGCCTTCTTCGCAGGCTTCTTCACGGCCTTGGGCGCGGCTTTGGCGACCTTCTTTTTGGCGGCCATTGTTAGGATCCTTCTTTCTTGCGTTCGAACAGGCCCATCGCCCAGGCGGTGTGGGCCGCGATCAGGGGTATCCAGGCGATGAACACCCAGAGCCACCACGGATAACGTGACGAGACGAGAGCGTTGACGGCGATCAGGACAAGCAGCGTCAGCAGCGCCACGATCACGTGCAACCGCACGCCCCGCCCCCGCCTCACCCTCTCTTCCGCCGAAAGGCTCACAGCAACCGTCACAGAGGGACGTTGCCGTGCTTACGCCACGGATTCTCGAGCTTCTTGGTCTCGAGCGTGGCAAGCGCCTTGCAAATCCGCCGGCGCGTGCCGTGCGGCATGATCACGTCGTCGATGAAGCCGCGATTGGCAGCGACGAACGGATTGGCGAACTTCTCGCGATATTCCTCGGTACGCTTGGCAATCTTGGCGGCATCGCCAATGTCGGAGCGGAAGATGATCTCCACCGCGCCCTTGGCGCCCATCACTGCGATCTCAGCTCCCGGCCAAGCGTAGTTCACGTCGCCGCGCAGGTGCTTAGACGCCATAACGTCGTAGGCGCCGCCATAGGCCTTGCGGGTGATCACGGTCACCTTCGGCACCGTCGCCTCGGCATAGGCGTAGAGCAGCTTGGCGCCATGCTTGATGATGCCGCCGAACTCCTGCGTCGTGCCCGGCAGGAACCCCGGCACGTCGACGAAGGTCACGATGGGAATGTTGAAAGCATCGCAGAAGCGCACGAAACGCGCGCCCTTGCGCGAGCTGTCGATGTCGAGGCAACCCGCCAGCACCATCGGCTGGTTGGCAACGAAGCCCACCGTCTTGCCGGCCATGCGGCCGAAGCCGACCACGATGTTGCCGGCCCATTCGGGCGACAGCTCGAAGAAATCGCCCTCGTCCACGACCTTCAGGATCAGTTCCTTGATGTCGTAGGGCTTGTTGGAATTGTCCGGTACCAGCGTGTCGAGCGAGAGATCGTCGCGATCCACCGGATCGTGCGTGACCCGCGCTGGCGCCTTCTCGCGGTTGTTAGACGGCAGAAAGTCGACGAAGCGGCGAAGCTGCAGCAGCGCCTCGATATCGTTCTCGAAGGCGAGGTCGGAAACGCCGGACTTCTGCGTGTGGGTCAGCGCGCCGCCCAGCTCTTCCTGCGTCACGGTCTCGTGCGTGACGGTCTTCACGACGTCGGGGCCGGTGACGAACATGTAGGAGCTGTCCTTCACCATGAAGATGAAGTCGGTCATCGCCGGCGAATAGACTGCGCCGCCGGCGCACGGCCCCATGACCATCGAAATCTGCGGGATGACACCCGAAGCCAACACGTTGCGCTGGAACACGTCGGCATAGCCCGCGAGCGAGTCGACACCTTCCTGGATGCGTGCGCCACCGGAGTCGTTGAGGCCCAGCACCGGTGCGCCGACCTTCATGGCCGTATCCATGATCTTGCAGATCTTGGCGGCATGCATGCCGGAGAGCGCGCCGCCGAACACGGTGAAGTCCTGGCTGAAGACATAGACCAGCCGGCCGTTGATGGTGCCATGGCCGGTCACGACGCCGTCACCCGGAATCTTCTGCGTCTCCATGCCGAAGTCGATCGAGCGATGCTCGACGAACATGTCGTATTCCTCGAACGAGCCCGGATCGAGCAGCGCATCGATGCGCTCCCGTGCCGTCAGCTTGCCCTTGGCATGCTGCGCCTCGACGCGACGTGCACCGCCGCCCTGGCGCGCCGCGGCACGCCTCAGTTCGAGCTCTTCCAACATCTTCTGCATTCGTATCTCCGGCCCCTTGCCAGCAGTTTTCGGCCAATATCGCGACCGCGTCTAGCGGAGGAAACGCTTCTCGTTGTCCTTGACCGCGCTCATACCCTGTAGTTCGAACACGTCGTCGACCGTGGCGATCTGACTTTCCACACCATGGATGCCACCATCCTTGCGGATCTGGGCGAAGGTCGCCCGCATTGCGCCAACCGACGCGCGGATCGCATGGTTGCCCCAGATCAGGAGCCCGATCTTCTTCAGCTCCTTCACGCGCGCCACCGTCATCTGCGGATAAGCCGTCGGCACCAATGCGATCGGCGCCTTGCCATCCCAGGCGCGCACGAACGCCTCGATCTCGTCGGGTGTCTTCTGCTTGGAGTGCACCAGAATCATGTCGGCGCCCGCGGCCTCATAAGCCCGCGCCCGCTTCAGCGCTTCTTCCTGGCCGAGACCTGCGATCAGCGCCTCGGTGCGTGCAACGATCACCAGGTCGGGATCGCGGCGCGCCGCGCGCGCTGCTTCGATTTTGCCCTGGAACTCCTCGATGCGGACCATGTCCTGGCGGCCGCCGGCGATCAGGCTGGTGACCTTGGGGAAGCTCTTGTCTTCCATCACGATCACGGCGGCGCCGGCGCGCTCGTACTGCTCGACGGCGTAGAGCACATTGATGGCGTTGCCAAAGCCGGTGTCGATATCGGCCACCACAGGGAGGCCCGAGCGATCGGCCATGGCCCGTGTCATGTCGAGATGCTGGGTCATCGACACGACGCTGACATCCGGCACGCCGTACATCGCCGACAGCTCGAAGCCGCTGGCCCAGATCGCATCGAAGCCGGCTTCCGCGGCGAGCATGGCCGACAGGGGGCTGTGCGATGCCATGGCCTCGACGAGCCCCTTCCGGGCCAGCACGTCGCGAAACTTCCTGCCTGGCGTCATGCTTCCCCCTTGGTGCGCAGCCGCGTGCCTTCCAGCAGCTCGAGAAACCGGGAACCTGCTGCGATATCCTTGCGCACGCCGGCCCGCTGCTCGACTGCGATGGGATCGTCGCCCCAGCGTTCGATTTGATAGAGGTCGTCGAGCTGGGCCGCCGCAAACGCTTCTTCTGCCGTGAGACGCCGCTCTGCAATGGCGAGCGCCACGACCAGCGACCCTGCGATGTGCGTGAGATTGTAGAGCGAGGACAGCGCCATATCGCCATGCGCCGCCACGGCCGCCCGCAGAGCGCCGAGTGCCTCGGCAGGCTGTGTCACGAACGACATGCCTTCGACCACGAGGAGCCGTGCGCCGTAGCGTTCGGCCGCCCAGTCGAGAAGCGGCTGCCACGTATTTACTTGGAGCTCGACCAGACTCGACGGCGCAGAGGCGCGATAGCACAGCAGGTCGGAGCCGGCATATTTGGCGGTGTCGTGGATCACCTGCTCGCGCTGCCCTGGCACGCGATCCAGGCCGGTCGCGGCGAGGCGGGTCAGCGGCAGGAGGCCGGTCTTGATTTCTTCTTTCTCAGGCACGCCTGCCCATTCGCTGGCGATGGCCTCGGCCAGGACGCGCGTCGGCACGACCAGCACGGCCTTGGCGGGCGTACGCATGGGCCTGCCATCGAGCAGCACGCGAAAGCCACCGTCGCAAGCGTCGACCGCCGTTTCCTTGTAGAAGCGCTTCATCCAGCTCGGCTTGGTTCAGAGTCAGGGGCCACGATGCGAAATCCCGTTTCCCCGGCTCCGCATGTGGCGACGGGATTACACGCCTGCCCCCGCCGACGACAAGGCCCCCGGACGGGGACAGGAGCCGACGTCAGCGGCTCTGATTGCGCTGCGGACCGGGCGTCTGGGAGTGCGTCGGGCGACCTGACCGTTGCCGCACGTCAGATGAAGGAACCGGAAGCTGCGCCCGCAGGCCCGGACGCAACGCCTCCAGCCTTGGCGACAGCACCGCGCAAGCGTTTGCACCGGCTTGGCGCGCGCCCTGGGCAAGTTGTGCGACCAGGCTCGGTATCGGACCACCGCCCACCAGCAGTTTGGAGAGACCAGGATCGAGCGCGCTCGCCGTGGGGCGGCCGGCACCGCCCTTGATGCGCATCGGCGAGGCGAGCGCAGCGCCCTGGGCATCGCGCGCTTCCGGAGCGACGATGAACTCCCACCCTTCGGTCCGCATATGGACGAAACCACCGCCGATCAGCACCGCCCGCGGCGTATCGACGACGATTCGCCGGAGGTTGGCAACGCCGCTGCTCACGTCGAAACGGCCGGCAATGCAATTGAACGGCACGCCGGAATCGGTTCCGCCCAGCAGCTGCTGAGTCTCGGGCGGCCAGCTCGCCAGCTGATTGCGCGGCCAGACGCCCTTGGCAATCGCGATATCGACCGAACCGTTCGCCGAATTCAACGCATCGCGCGTCGTGCGGCCACCGCCGCGCAGGCGCAGATCTATGTCGGCAACGGCGTCGCGCAGGCCGAGATCGAGCCCCAACAGCGAGGAGAGTTCTCCCAGCGACACACGATTGGCCGACGCCGTCAGGGTCGTCTGCCCCAGCCGCCCCGTCGGATCGTAGACGAGATCGACACCGGCCGAGCCGCCACCGACCGTTCCCGCCGCCCTGAAGACGAACCGTGTCTCGCCCGACGACAGAGTCACCGAGGCGTTCTGCATTTTCGCGCCGAGGCCCACCACCTCGCCCAGCCTGACCGTGACCGAGAGCGCCGAACGGCCGAGCCAGCTTGCCGAAAAGGGCACGGCCGGAACGAGCCTCTGCTGCACGGGCGACGTCGCCGCCGGCGGCGCGGCGACAACGGGCGGTGCGCGCAACTCCGACACATCCAGGCGGCTGATATCGGCGTTCACCGCAATCGTCGCCGTGCCTTTGCGGTCGTGGCGAAACAGCGCCTCGCCCACCATCTCGCTCGACCCGATTTTGAGGGTCTGCACCTCGACCTTGAAGCCGTTGCGTTGCGTCGAAGCCTTGGTGTTCAGCGAATAGGGTCCACCGGCTGGCACGGGCAGCCGGACGTAAGGACCGAAAACCGAGACATCGGGGCCGTCGGCGTTGATCTGAAGGCTGGTCCCCTTCACGCCGACACCTCCTTTGATGGCGATCTTTCCACCGCCAAAACCGCCCTGCAGGTCGATATTGCCGGGCAGGCCACGGATCCAGCCATCGAACGACCCGGCGGTGCCCGTGAGTTCGAGGGGAACGGCCTGCGGGGCAGAGAAACGGCCTTCGACCTGCAGCGTCTGATTGGGTGCCGGCGACTTGAACGTGGCGTTCGCTATTTCGATCACGGCCGGTGGCCGCCCCGCTCCTTCCGAAATCGTAAGGATCGAGTCCCTCACCTCGATGCTGTTGATCCAGGGAAACGCCGCTGTGGTCCGCAGGCGCAGCGACCGGTTTTCGCCCGGATGCGGCCCCGAGCCATCGGGCGGCGGCAACATCTCGAGGTTGGCATCACCGACTTCGTTGCGCTCGACCAGAATGTCGGCGCCTTCCATGACGATGCGGCCAATCTTTACTTCGCCTAGAAGCAGCGACACCGGATCGAGGAAGAGCGTCAACTTCCTCACGCGAGCCATGTCGGGCCGTGACCCCCAGGGCGCGTTCGACAGCGTAACGCCTTCGGCGACCATCGCGGGCTCGCTGCCCAGTTTGATGCTCAATGGCACGCGGGCGGCAAGCTCGCGGCCGGTCACTTTCCGAATCTGCTCGGTCAGCCGGTCCTGATAGCGCGACAGGTCGCGCGTGGCGACCCAGACAACGCCAGCGATCGCAGCGATCGGCACCGCCACTGCCGCAATCCAGGCCAGCCGCCTCCAGGGAATCCGCATGCCGCCCGATTCTCGCTCAAACACCGTCCGTAGAGAAGCCAAATGCCTCGACGGTGCGGCGGAAGTGAGGTGGCAATTCAGCCTCGGCCTTCAGTTCACCTTTGCCCGAAGGATGCGGGAGCGTCAGCCGACGGGCATGAAGGTGCAGGCGACGCGCGTCGGCGACGGCAGCCAGCGACGCTTCCTCGCCGCCATATTTGCGATCGCCCAGGATGGGACAGCCGATCTCGGCGCAGTGGACGCGCAGCTGATGGGTGCGTCCCGTGCGCGGCCATAGAGCGAGCATCGCCGCGCGCTTGCCGATCCTGTCCATCTCGCGGAAGTGCGTCAGCGCCTTCTGGCCGTTTTCCTCGTCGACCTGCATCAACTCACGGTCGCGGGCACCTGGTCGCTTGGCGAGCGGCAGGTCGATCGTGCCTTCCTTACGCGGCGGCACGCCGACGACGACCGCCCAGTAGAGCTTTTCGGTCTCGCGGTCTCGGAACGACTCGGCCAGCCGCTTGGCGGCCTGCCCGGTGCGAGCGATCAGCAGCAGGCCGCTCGTGTCCTTGTCGAGCCGATGGACGAGGCGCGGCCGATCTTCGTAGCCGAAGCGCAGCGCATCCAGCATGCCGTCGACATGCTTCTCGGTGCCGCTGCCGCCCTGAACCGCCAGGCCCGGCGGCTTGTTGAGCACGATCACGTGATCGTCGCGGTGGATCACCATGCTCTGAATTTCCGCCGCATCGCGATCGGAAACCGCCGGAACGGCCCGCGCCGCCTGTGGCTTGGGTGCTGGCGAGGCCGAGACCCCGGGCGGCAGCCGGATCGACTGGCCGGGCTCGACGCGATCCTTGCCCTCGGCACGCTTGCCGTCGATGCGGACCTGGCCGGTGCGCAGGAGCTTCTGCAGCGCCCCATGGCTCAGTTCGGGAAAGTGTCTCTGGAACCAGCGATCCAGCCGCAGGCCCGCCTCATCGTCGGTTACTGCGCGAAGCTGGACTTGGGCACGGGTTTGGGCACGGGTGCCGCCAGCGGAGGGGCGATCGCTCATGGCGCGCAACCTAAGGGACAAGCTAAACAGGGTCCATGGAATCGGTGTCGTTCGATACGCTGACGTTCGACCATCCGGCGGCCTGCCGGCCCGCGACATTGAGCGCAAGCCTCCACCTGCCCGAACGACCGTCCAGTCCCTCATCCTGCATGGTGATTCTGACCAGCAGCGCCGGCGTCCAGCGCCACCGTGAGCACTACTACGCCGATCTCCTGAACCAGGCAGGCGTTGCGGCACTGATCATCGACAGTTTCACCGGACGTGGCGTGCGGCGTACCGTCGCCGACCAGACGCTGGTCTCTGCCGCCCAGATGGAGGGGGACGCGTTTGCAGCCCTCGCCCTCCTGCGCGGCGACCCGCGCATCGATCCCCTGAGAATCGGAATCATGGGCGTCTCGAAGGGCGGCGTTGCGACCCTGAATGCCGCCATTGCCGTGGGG
>CALROF020000087.1:0-24993 GCA_943369775.1 Reyranella massiliensis 521 | reverse complement strand
TCGACGTCGGACTGTCCGCGGGCACGCGTAAACACCTGGCGCGGTTTGGACTGCACTTCGTCGCGCAGTTTGTCGTCCTCGATTTGGCTGTTTCCCTCGAACGCCACGCGATTGATGATCGGGTTCTCCGTGACCTTCACGACGAGGGTCGAGCCCTGCATCTGGATCACGACGTCGGAGAAAAGCCCGGTCGCGAACAGCGCTTTCAGCGAGCGATCGGCCGCGGCGGCGTCGTACGGCTCGCCGGGCTTCAGCTGCAGATAGGAACGAATCGTCGCCGCTTCCGAACGGACGTTTCCATCGATCTGAATGGACTGAATCGTCCCGCCGGCCGCACCCCTTTGGGCGTGTGCCGTCGTACTGAGCATGAGAATTGCAGCAACGGCCAGTGCGGCCCAACGAAAGATCAAACTCACCCCCGGCGCCTGCCAGACCTTACCGATGGCCAAACCCGCGAACGCAGCTTCATAAACCGGCATCTGGGACTTAGTCATCCCTTTTGTCCCCTGCCTTTTGCCCACAGGTTCGCGTCACTCACCGCAACAACAGCCTGATGTCATTGAATGTCGCTATCAGCGCCATGCCTATGACAAGGGCAAAACCCAACTTCAACCCAACCTCCTGAGCCTTGAGGCTGAGTGGCCGGCCACGTACCGCTTCATAGAGGTACATGGCGAGATGCCCTCCGTCGAGCATCGGGACGGGCAGCAGGTTGAAAACTCCCAGCACGACCGACAAGGCGATGACAAGATTGAGGATACCGCCCCACCCGGCGTGCGATGCCTCGCCGGCTGCCTTGGCAATGCGAATAGGCCCACCGAGTTCATCCACAGGCCTTGCCGCCGTCAAGATCTGACCCATCGATGTGTAGAACATCGTGGTCATGCTCCAGACCGCATTCACCCCGGCCCCCATGGCGCCGATGACACCCTGGTGACGGTATTCCGTGACGGCCGCAGGACGTACGCGCAGCCGGCCAATCGCCTGTTCCTTGCCCGCACAGTCGTGCGTCTTGTCGGCGATCGGGACGACCGTCGTCTCCTCGCGCTGGCCGCCGCGCTCGTAGGTGACGGTCACAGGTTGGCCACCGCGGCTGCCGATTAGTTCGGGGATCCGCGAAAAATAATCCACCGGCTTGCCGTCGATCGCCAGCAGCAGGTCACCGACCTTGAGCCCAGCCGCCTCTGCCGGACTGTTGGCGGTAAAGCCGCCGACGACCGGCCGGATGAGCTGGTCCATGCCGAGATCGCCGTAGCGCAGCGTATTGTTGTAGCGATCCGTCCGTTCACAGAATTGCGGTGCAATCTCGCCGCGCAGGAGCTGCCCCCCGCGTCGATATTCGATCGGCATCGGCTTGGCGAGATACAGGATCTGCGAGTCCTGGATATCCTCGTAGCGGTCAACGCGCTTGCCGTTGAGGCCGACGACCACGTCCCCGCTGCGCAGCCCTGCACGGGCGGCTGGCCCATCCTGCTGCACGGCGACGACGGCCGGCGAGTAGGGTTCGCCCATGAAGTAGAAGACGCCCGTCAGCAGCACAAAGGCGAATAGCAGGTTCGCCATCGGGCCGCCCAGCACGACGGCGGTCCGCGCATAGAGCGGCTGGCTGAAGAAAGCGCGCCGCCGGTCGGCCTGCGAAAGGGGTCGATCGGTCGGCGTGGCGCTGGTTTCGTCGTTGTCGCCCAGGAACTTCACATAGCCGCCCAGGGGAATGGCCGAAATCTTCCACCGGGTCCCGTTGCGATCGGTCCAGCCAATGATTTCCGGTCCGAAGCCGATGGAGAAGACCTCGGCGTGAATGCCGAACCGCCGTGCCACCCAGTAGTGGCCGAACTCGTGAACGAACACGAGCAGCGTCAACACCAGAATGAAATACGGCAGGTAGGTCGTGAACAGACTGGCGACGCTTTGCATGGTTCAGTGGATCATGGGTTCTGGTTTAGTTCAATTGCTCAGCTCTTTGCCCTTGCAGATCTCCTCGGCCCTCCTCCGGGCTTCCAGGTCTGCCGCCTTGACCTGCTCGAGGGTTTCCACCGGGTTTGCCAAGCCATTCCAGCCGGCCATGACGTCCTCGACCGTGCGTGCAATGTCGAGGAATCCGATGCGGCGGGCCAGAAAGGCCGCAACTCCCGCTTCGTTTGCCGCATTCAGCACGACGGGCGCAAATCCACCAATGACCAGCGCTTCGCGTGCCAGACGTAGCGCTGGAAAACGGCCAGAATCGGGCCGCTCGAACGTGAGTGCAGATAGCTGTGTGAAGTCGAGCCGCGCCGCCGGACCGTCGATGCGCGAGGGCCAGCCGAGGGCATGGGTAATCGGGACGCGCATATCGGCCGTGCCGAGCTGCGCCAATACCGAACCGTCACGATAGGCAACCATCGAATGGATGACGGATTGGGGGTGCACCACGATCTCGACCTGCCCTTCCGGCAAGCCAAAGAGCAGGTGCGCCTCGATGAGTTCGAGCCCCTTGTTCATCAGCGTCGCCGAATCGATCGAGATCTTGGCGCCCATGTCCCAGTTGGGATGGGCCAGCGCCTGCTCCGGCGTGGCCTCGGCCATGTCGGCCAGCGACCAGTTACGGAACGGACCACCCGATGCGGTGAGGATCAGCCGGTCCACGGCGTGACGCTGCTGGGGCTCGAAGACCTGGAAGATGGCATTGTGTTCCGAGTCGACTGGCAACAGCTTGCCGCCCGAACTCTCGATGGCCTCGAACAGCAGGCGTCCTGCGCAGACCACCGCCTCCTTGTTCGCGAGCGCCACCATGGCGCCGCGGCGCGCGGCAGCGAGTGTCGGCGCGAGCCCGACAAACCCGACGATGGCGGCCATCACCCACTCGGCTGGGCGCGATGCGGCTTCGACCACGGCTTCCGGTCCGGCAGCGACCTCGATCGACGTGCCGGCCAATGCTTCCTTCAACGCCTGGTAACGCGCCGGATCGGCCACCACAGCGAGGCGTGCCTTCAGGCGCCTCGCCTGCTCGGCCAGCAATTCGACGGCTGTGCCGGCCACGAGCGCTTCGACGCGATAGCTTGCAGGATCACGGGCGATGAGATCGACCGTGCTCTGGCCGACCGAGCCGGTCGAACCGAGGATCGTCACGCCACGCGGACGATCATGCGAGGGTGCCACCCACTTTGTCATGTCCAGGGCCATGTCTCTCCCAAGACGAGTCGCGCCAGTCCGACGGCGACCAGCACCGCGATCAAGCCATCGACCCGATCGAGCAGGCCACCGTGTCCAGGGATCAGCCGACCGCTGTCCTTGACGCCTGCCCGCCTCTTGGCCGCCGATTCCAGCAGATCGCCAAGCTGGCCGATGACAGCCAGCCCGGCGCCGATCACGGCCAACGAAACCGTCTCGCCAAGCCCGAATGCATAGCCGGCAGCGGCGCTGGCCATCGCGGCCCACGCCATGCCCCCGATCAATCCCGACCATGTCTTGCCGGGGCTGATCCGCGGCGCCAGCTTCGCGCCGCCCGCTGCGCGACCAACGAAATAAGCGCCAATATCCGTCGCCCAGATGCAGACCAGAATCCAGATCAGCGTCTCGCGGCCAAAGGCCGGTTGGTGGCGTATCCACAGGAGCGCGGTCACGGCGGCCAGTGTGTAGAGCCAGGCCAGCAACCGCAGGACCGGATTGCCACGCGTCAACCGCGTCCATTCGAAGATCATCAGCGGCGCCGCGAGGGCCGCGACGAGATCTATCCAAGGATAGCCATACCAAACGGCGGCCAACAGCAGCGGACCAAGAACCACGGCCGACAGCAGCCGCAGGGCCAAGCCCGCGAACCGCCCGCCGCGACTCGTCGGGGCTTCAGCTCCCGACGCCGCCATAACGCCGCTCACGCCGATGGAACTCGGCTACTGCCTGTTCCAGGTGTTCCTTGCCGAAGTCCGGCCACAGCGTGTCGACGAAAACCAGCTCTGCGTAGGCGCACTGCCAGAGGAGGAAGTTGCTGATCCGCTGCTCGCCGCTGGTCCGGATCAGAAGATCCGGATCGGGCACGCCAGCCGTGAGGAGTTCGCGCTCGAAGGAACTTTCGTCGATGCCGTCTACCGTCAGTTCGCCCGCAACGGCACGCTTCGCCAGGATGCGAGCGGCGCGGACGATCTCATCGCGCGAGCCGTAATTGACGCAGATATTGACGTCGATGCGGTTGTTGCCCTGCGTCAGCTTTTCGGCCTCGGCGATGTCGCGCACAATGTCCGGCGCCAGCCCATCGCGATTGCCGATGACCCGGAGGCGCGCGCCGTTCTTGCGCAGCTCTTCCAGTTCGCTGCGAAGGTAGTGGCGCAGCAATCCCATGAGGTCGCTGACCTCGTCGGCGGGCCGCGTCCAGTTCTCCGTCGAAAAGGCAAACAGGGTCAGCACCGGAATGCCGAGTTCGCCTGCCCCGCGCACCACGCGTCGCACCGCATCGGCGCCGCGGCGATGGCCTGCCACTCGCGGCAACCCGCGTGCCTTTGCCCAACGCCCGTTGCCATCCATGATGATGGCAACGTGGTGGGGCTCCGACGCTCCGCCGGAGGCTGCGGGAAGCGGCGCTGTCGACATCAGACCGTCTTGATCTCTTTTTCCTTGTGCACCAGCAACTCGTCGACCAGCTTCACGAAGCGATCCGTAAGCTTCTGCACCTCGTCCGACTTCTGGCGGTGCTCGTCTTCCGAGATCTTGTGATCCTTCTCGGCCTTCTTGAGCGCTTCCATGCCGTCGCGGCGCACGTTGCGCACGGCGACGCGGCCGTGTTCGGCATACTTGTGGGCGAGCTTGGCCAGCTCGTTGCGGCGCTCGGTCGTGAGTTCGGGGATCGGGATGCGAATCATCTGGCCATCCGGCGCCGGATTGAGGCCGAGGCCCGCTTCGCGAATCGCCTTGGCGGTGGAAACGACCAGGCCCTTGTCCCAAACGCTGACGGTCAGCAACCGCGGCTCAGGGGCGCTCACCGTGCCGACTTGATTGAGCTGCATGCGCTGGCCGTAGGCCTCGACGACGACCGGGTCGAGCAGATTGACCGAGGCGCGCCCGGTGCGCAGACCGGCGAGTTCCTTTTTCAAGGCGTCCATGGCGCCTTGCATGCGCTTCTCGAGCTCCTTGAGATCGGCGGTCATGATCAGGCCTCGTCCTTGATGATGGTGAATGTACCCTCGCCGCGCATCGTCTCAGCGAAGGCGCCAGGTTTATGGATATCGAAAACGATGATCGGGATACGGTTCTCGCGAGCCAGCGAGACGGCCGACGCATCCATCACCTGCAGGTCGCGCGACAGCACATCCATGTAGGTCAGCGTATCGTAGCGCTTGGCGTTCTTGTCCTTGCGCGGATCTGCCGAGTAGACGCCATCGACCTGCGTGCCCTTGAGCAATCCGTCGACGCTCATCTCGGCCGCACGAAGAGCGGCAGCCGTATCGGTCGTGAAGAACGGGTTGCCGGTGCCGGCCGCGAAGATCACGACACGGCCCTTTTCCATATGACGGGCTGCGCGGCGCCGGATGTAGGGCTCGCACACGGTGGTCATCGGAATGGCCGACTGGACACGCGTCTGCAGTCCCTGCCGTTCCAGAGCGCTTTGCATCGCAAGTGAATTGATCACGGTCGCTAGCATGCCCATGTAGTCGCCGCTCGCGCGATCCATGCCGGATGCCGCCGCGGAAACGCCACGGAAAATATTGCCGCCACCGATCACGAGGCACACTTGCACGCCCATGGCGTGCACGGTCTTCACTTCCTGCGCGACCATCGAAACCATATCGGGATCGAGGCCATACTCCCGATTCCCCATGAGCCCCTCGCCAGAGAGCTTCAGAAGGACACGGCGATAACGGGGACCCGACGGCATCAGATTCCTCTGATTACGTTGTCTTGGGCGCGCAAGCCCAGTGCTCGCGCGCCAGTGATGGTTTTAATACTACTTCTTGAGCTGGGCGGCCACCTCGGCCGCAAAATCCTCGCTCTTCTTCTCGATGCCTTCACCCAGGGCGAAGCGCAGATAGCCTGCCAGATTGACCGGCGCGCCGACCTGCTTGGCCGCTTCCTCGACGACCTTCGAAATCTTGGTCTTTCCATCCATCACGAAGGCCTGCTCGAGCAGGACGACTTCCTGATGGAACTTGCGCAGACCGCCTTCGACCATCTTGGCGATGATGTCGCCGGCCTTACCGCTCTGCCCCGCCTTCTCGGCGAGGACGGCGCGCTCGCGCTCGATCAGTGCGGGATCGAGTTCGGCCACGGTCAGCGACTGCGGGCTGGCAGCGGCCACGTGCATGGCGAACTGCTTCGCCAGCGCCGCGAGCTTGGTCTTGTCACCCGTCGACTCAAGCGCCACCAGCACGCCGATCTTGCCGAGGTCCGGCGCGACGGCATTGTGCGTGTAGGCAACGACGACGCCGTCAGAGACCGACAGCGAAGCCGAGCGGCGCAAGCTCATGTTCTCGCCGATCGTGGCGATCAGGTTCGTGAGCTCGCCCTGCACGTCGCGGCCGGTGCCGGGGAACGGCGCAGCCGCCACCTTGGCCAGGTCGCCCCCGTTGTCGAGCGCGAGCTTGGCCGCTGCTGCGACGAACTTCTGGAACTGGTCGTTGCGGCCAACGAAGTCGGTCTCGGCATTGACCTCGATCACGGCACCCTTGGTGCCGTTCGCAGCGACGCCCACCAGGCCTTCGGCGGCAACGCGGCCGGCCTTCTTCGAGGCCGCAGACAGGCCCTTGGTGCGCAGCCAATCGATCGCCTTCTCGATGTCACCCTGGACTTCGTTCAGCGCCTTCTTGCAATCCATCATGCCCGCGCCGGTCTTCTCGCGCAGTTCCTTGACGAGGGCAGCCGTGATCTCAGCCATTGTCGTGCTCCGTGACTCGTTGGTGTGACAAGGGCCGGTCTTCCGACCGGCCCCGTTCGTCTCTTGTCGGTGAGGGGCCTGGCCTACTCGGCCGGCGACGCCTCGGCGCTAGCACCGCCGTCCGCCGCCGGAATTTCTTCCTCGGGCTGCTCCGTCAGTTCACCGATATCGCCGCCGGAGGCAGCGATCTCGGCGCGGATGCCGTCGAGCACCGAAGTCGCCATCAGATCGCAGTAAAGCGAAACAGCGCGGATGGCGTCGTCGTTGCCGGGGATCGGGAAATCGACGCCGTCCGGATCGGAGTTGCTGTCGAGCACCGCCACGATCGGAATGCCGCGCTTGCGGGCTTCCTGGACGGCAATCGCCTCCTTGTTGGTGTCGATGATGAACAGCATGTCGGGCGTGCCGCCCATTTCCTTGATGCCGCCCAGCGACCGCTCGAGCTTGTCGCGTTCGCGCGTCAGGTCGAGCTGTTCCTTCTTGGTGAGGCCGACGACGTCACCCTTGAGGCGGTCATCGAGCTCGCGCAGGCGCTTGATCGAGGCAGAGATGGTCTGCCAGTTGGTGATCATGCCGCCCAGCCAGCGGTGATTGACGTAGTACTGGCCGCAACGCCGGGCCGCGTCGGCAACGCGATCCGCGGCTGCCGCCTTGGTGCCGACGAACAGCACGCGCCCGCCGCTGGCGACGACGTCGCGAACCTGCTTCAGCGCCTGCTCGAGCAACGGCACGGTCTTGGTGAGATCGATGATATGGACCCCGTTGCGCACCCCGAACAGGTACGGCTTCATCTTGGGGTTCCAGCGGCGCGTGTGATGGCCGAAATGGACGCCGGCTTCGAGCAGCTGGCGCATCGTAAACGTCGGCATGGTCATGCCGTTCTCCTTTTCCGGTTGAGCCTCCGCGGGCGTCGTCCATTTCTGGACACCGGAGCGAGCGCCGGGATGTCTCCCCGTCGACCGCAAACCCGCGTGCGAAGTGGCGCGTTTCTAGTGGTTTGTTCCGCCAAATGCAAGCGCCAGTCGAATCAATGGCTTAGGCGATGATCTGAGCGATCTCCTCAGAAAGCTTGAGCAGAGAAAGGGGCGCGCTCCCCTCGGCCTTGTTGTTGGCCGTGATCCAGACCTTCCGGCCAGCCTTGAAAGCTGCAGCGGCCATGCGGGCCACGATCCGGCGGGTCTCGCCATCCTCGTCGACCAGCTTGTCGAACGGCTCGTAGCGCTGCTTTGCGGCCTGGTAGAGGAACCCACGGTGCAGGTTCCAGCGCACCACCAGGTCGCCCGGCGTCTCCCCGTCCAGGGCCTTTAGGGCAACTTCCTGGCGCTCGACCTCGGGCATGCGGTCATGCAGGCCGACGCAGTAGCGCACCCCGCCCCGGCCCAGCATGCGCATCAATCGGGGAGTCAGCAGTTCCGGATTTCGCAATTCCAGGGCGTAAATTGGCCGATGCTTGCCCAGCTCCTGCGGAAGGGCGGCAAAGAAGGCTTCCAGCCGTTCCACAAGCAAGGAGACGTCCTCGACCAACCCACGCGGCAAGGGCGAGACCTGGAACACCAGAGGCCCCGCCTTGCCCTTCAGCCCTTCGAGGCACGGCAGGACGAATTCCCGAGCGGCGATGGCGGCATCGAGGAAATGCGGATTGGCGATCTTGCCCCTGCCCTCCTCGTCACGCACCACCGCATCGCAGACGATCGCCGGCGCCTTGACCACGAAACTGAAGTGCTCCGGTACCTGGCTGGCATAGCGTGCGTAATCCACAGCCGAGATCGGCGCGTAGAACGTGCGATCGAGGCTGACAGTGCGTAGCAGCGGGATCTCACCATAGGCGGCTAGTCCCTTACGACTGAGTGTCACCTGCGGATGAACGCCGTCGTAGACCAGGCCGCGCCACCCCGGAAAGAACCACGAGGACGTGCCCAGCCGGATATCCGTCGGCAGCACGGGCGCCTGCAGCAGTGGCGAATCCATCGCCGGCCGAACATCGCCGGCCGTGGCCCTACGCCGTACAGGCGGCGCCGAAGTCTCGAAGAGGCCCGGCTGGCGGCTCAAATCTCCTCCACCTGCGCAATCCCCGGCAGGCTGCCGATGACATCGCGCAGGCCGCCCGCGATCGAATAGGTTCCGGGCAAGATGACTTCAGCCTCGGACTCGTCGTTCATGGGCACGACGAGGGTCACGCGCCCACGTCCACGCTTGCCGTCGAGCGCCTTGCGCAGCGCCTCCAGTGCCACCGGATCGGAGATCACGATACGCAGCCCCGCCGCAGCATTCGCCACGGCATCGTCCAGCTTCTCGACGGTCTGCGCCGTCAGCTTCACCTGCTCACCGTCGAGCCGTCCGTCGGCCGAGATCAACACCGCCTGCCCCGCTTCGAGGAGATTGCGCTTGCTGCCCAGCAGCTCGCTAAACACGGTGAGCTCGAACGCACCGGACTGATCCGAGCATTGGACGAAGGCGAAGCGATTGCCCTTGGCCGAGGTGCGTTCCATGCGGTCGATCACGGTGCCCGCCAGCTTGATCCGGCCCGGTGTGCCGCGCGCCAGCAACGCCGGCAGATCGGCGGCGCGGCAAACACCTAACCGTTGCAGGCTGCGCTCGTAAGCGGCCAGCGGATGGGAAGAAAGATAAAAGCCGATCGCCGAGAATTCTTGCTGCAACCGCTCCATCGGCGCCCAGTCCGGCACCTTCGGCAATTGAGGCCGGCGCTGGGCGGTGTCGTCACCGAAAAGACTGTTCTGGTCGCTGCCGCGCGACTCGTGGGTCGCCTGGGAGTGGCGCGTCAGCGCCTCGACAGCGGCAAAGGTCTGCGCCCGGTTCTTGTTCAACGTGTCGAACGCGCCCGCGCGAACCAGGCTCTCGGTCAGACGCTTGTTGATCACGCGCTGGTCCAGCCGTTCGGCAAAGTCGAACAGATCCTTGAAGGGGCCGTTCTCCACGCGCTCCTCGGCGAGCCGGCTCATGGCCTCGCGGCCCACGCCCTTGATAGCAGCCAGCGCGTAGCGGATCGCTTTCTTGCCATTGGCGTCCAACTCCACCGTGAACTCGGCCGAGGAACGGTTGACGTCGGGCGGCAGGAGCTCGACGCCGATCTTTTCGAGGTCGCGCCGATAGCCATTCAGCTTTTCGACGTTGCCCATATCGAGGGTCATGGTCGCAGCGAAAAACTCGACCGGATGGTTGGCCTTGAGATAGGCCGTCTGATAGCAGACCAGAGCATAGGCGGCGGCGTGGCTCTTGTTGAAGCCGTAGCCCGCGAACTTGTCGACCTGGTCGAAGATCGACGAAGCCTTGTCCTTCTTGACGCCGTTCTTCTCCGCGCCCTCAATGAAGCTCGCGCGCTGCGCGTCCATCTCGGACTGGATCTTCTTGCCCATGGCACGACGCAGCAGGTCGGCGCCGCCGAGCGTATAGCCGCTCAGCACCTGCGCGATCTGCATGACCTGCTCCTGATAGATCATGATGCCGTAGGTTTCCTTCAGGATTCCTTCCAACAAGGGATGCAGGTAGTCGGGCGCTTCTTCGCCGTGCTTGCGCTTGATGTAGCTCGGAATGTTCTCCATCGGACCAGGCCGATAGAGAGCCACCACGGCGATGATGTCCTCGAAGCGGTCGGGCTTCATCTTGCGCAGGACATCGCGCATGCCGTTGCCTTCAAGCTGGAACACACCGGAGCCGTCGCCCCGCGCCAGCAGCTCGAAACTCTTGCGATCGTCGAGCGGCAACTTGGCGATGTTGATCTTGTCGCGGCCGATGAAGTCGCAGGCCTTCTCGATCACCGTCAGCGTCTTGAGGCCGAGGAAGTCGAACTTCACGAGCCCTGCCGTCTCGACCCACTTCATGTTGAACTGGGTGGCCGGCAGAGAATCCTTGCTGTCGGTATCGCGATAGAGCGCTACCAGCTGTTCGAGTGGCCTGTCGCCGATCACGACACCGGCGGCATGGGTCGAGGCGTTGCGATAGAGGCCTTCGAGCTGCAGCGCGAGATCAATGAGGCGCTTGATCTCCTCCTCTGCTGAATACTGTTCCTTGAGAAGCTGCTCGGTTTCCAGCGCCTTCGCCAACGTCACCGGATTGGCCGGATTGTTGGGGACCAGCTTGCAGATGCGGTCGACCTGGCCATAGGGCATGCCCAGCACGCGGCCGACGTCGCGCAGCACGGCGCGCGCCTGCAGCTTACCGAAGGTGATGATGGCAGCGACGCGGTCGTGGCCGTATTCGTCGCGCACGTAGCGGATCACCCGGTCGCGCTTGTCCTGGCAGAAGTCGATATCGAAGTCCGGCATCGACACGCGTTCGGGATTCAGGAAGCGCTCGAACAGCAGCCCCCAGCGCAGCGGATCGAGATCGGTGACCTTGAGCGACCAGGCGACCAAAGAGCCTGCGCCCGAGCCACGGCCGGGGCCGACGGGTACGCCGTTGTCCTTCGCCCACTGGATGAAGTCGGCCACGATCAAGAAGTAGCCGGCGAAGCCCATCTTCTCGATCATGTCGAGTTCGTAGGTGAGCCGCTCCGTATAGCGCTCGAAGGTGATGTTCTCGGCCAGCCGGCCAAGCTGCTTCAGCTCATCAAGGCCGCGCCTGGCGAGGTCGCGCAAAGCCTCACCCTCCGAGCGACCCTCGAGCTTGGTGTAGCTGGGCAGGATCGGTTTGCGCGGCGTCGGCATGTAGGCGCAGCGCTGAGCGATCACCAGCGTGTTGTCGCAGGCTTCCGGCAAGTCGGAGAACAGCTCGCGCATCGCTGCGGCGGGTTTGAAATAATGCTCCGGCGTCAGCCTGCGGCGGTTCGGATCTTCGATATGGACGCCCTGCTCGATACAGAGCAACACGTCATGGGCCTCGTACATTGAGGCCTTGGGGAAATGGACGTCGTTGGTCGCGACCAGGGGCAGGCTACGCTCGTATGCCAGATCGACCAGCGGCTCTTCGATACGGCGCTCGACCTCCTCGCCATGGCGCTGCAGTTCGAGATAGAGCCGGCCGTCGAAAAGCTTCTGAAGCCGCTCCAGCAAATGCGTTGCAGCCGGCGTCTGCCCGGCTGCGAGCAACCGGCCAACGCCACTGCCGACGCTTCCTGTTATGGCCAGCAAGCCCTCGGTTGACCCTTTAAGGTCTGCCAGATGGAGGCCCGAGACCGAGCCGACCTTGAATTCGAGATGGGCGCGGCTCACCAGCCGCATCAGGTTGAGATAGCCCTGCTCGCTCTGCACCAGGACTGTTAGCCAGTCGATCGCAAGCAACTTGCTCGCGGTCGCGATGCCCCCCTCTTCCTCGCGGCGGATGCCAAGGTCGCAACCGACAATCGGCTGGATGCCCGACTTGGAGGCATACTGCGAGAATTCAAGGGCACCGAAGAGGTTGTTGCGGTCCGTAACCGCAACAGCCGGCATGCTCTCCGCCTTGGCGAGAGATACAATGGTGTCGACCTTGTTCGCACCTTCGGTGAGCGAATAGGCAGAGCGGACTTTGAGATGGATGAAATCGGCGATGGCCACCCGCCATCATCGCCTTCAATCCTGTGGAAAGTTAGGCGCTCAGCACGCCATCTTTGAGCACGACCGTGCGATCCATGCGCGCGGCCAGCTCGGGATTGTGCGTGGCGACAAGCGCCGCCATGCCGGTGTCGCGCGCCAGGGCGAGGAGCTGCCGGAACACCGTATCCGATGTCGTGGAATCGAGGTTGCCGGTCGGCTCGTCGGCCAGCAGGACGCGGGGCGCATTGGCAACGGCGCGTGCAATCGCCACGCGCTGCTGCTCGCCGCCGGAGAGGCGGCCCGGCCGATGGTCCAGACGGTCTGCAAGCTGCACCATCGACAGGAGGTCGGTTGCACGCTTGCGGGCCTCGCTTCGGGAGACCCCAGCCAGCATTTGGGGAAGCATCACATTCTCGACCGCCGAAAATTCCGGCAGCAGGTGGTGGTATTGATACACGAAGCCCAGGAACTGCCGACGCAACGCCGTGCGTTCCTTGTCGGCAAGCTTGCCGGCCGGCTTGCCGTCAACCATGACTTCGCCCTCGTCCGGTCGCTCCAGCAAGCCCGCGATGTGCAGCATGGTCGATTTTCCGCTGCCAGATTGGCCGACCAGGGCGACGATCTCGCCAGGCTTCAGTTCGAGCGATACCCCGCGCAGCACGTCGAGGCGCCGATCGCCCTGGACGAAGGTCCGCCGGACGCCCTGCAAGGCGAGCGGAACTGCCGGATCATTCATGACGCAATCCTTCGACCGGTTCGATCCTCGTGCTCCGCCAGGCTGGATAGGCCGCCGCTATCAGTGACAGCACGATCGCAACGGCAACGATCGACCCCACTTCGACGGCCTGCACGCGTACGGGCATGGAGGTGATGAAATCGACTTCGGCGCCGCCACTACCGGCCGCGCCCGTGATCGTCGAAAGCAGGCGACCGATCGAGGGCATGTTGGCGCAAATAAGGAGCCCCAGCCCCGCTCCTATTGCCGTACCGACCAATCCCACCGCCGCGGCAGCCATGAAGAAGGCACGAACGATCGTTCGGGGCGTTGCGCCCATCGTGCGCAGGATCGCGATGCTGCCGCGCTTGACCCGAACCAGCATGGTGAAGCTCGCCACGACGTTCATCGCTGCCACCACGACGATCAAGGTCAGGATGATGAACATCATTACTCGCTCGACCTGCAAGGCACCGACGAAGCGGGCATTGAGGCCAAGCCAATGGGAAATGCGGAGATCGTCGCGGCCGAGAGACTGGTGCAGCTCTTGCGCCAGTCGCGGCGCTGCCGCCGGATCGGCCAGGAAGACGTCAATCGAACTCACGGTATCAGGACCGTATTCGAGATCCTCCTGCAGCATGGCGAGCGGCATGAAGACCAGCGCGCTGTCGAATTCGTAGCGACGGGTCAGGAAGCTCGCCAGGACCTCATAGTCCGTATAGCGCGGCGCAATCGTGCCGTTCTCGTTCAGGCGATGGGTCACGACCGTCAGCATCTCGCCGACCCTGAGCATTAACGACTGACGCAGCCTCTCACCGACCACGACACCTGGTTTATTGCCAAAATCGTCCAGATTGCCCTGGACGATGTTCCCCGAAACGATCTCGCGATTGAGCAGGTCTTCTCTGGGGACACCGCGCAGCGATGCACCTCGCGTCTGGCCGTGAACGCTGACCAGCGCCTGCCTCTCCAGCGTGGGGCGCACTGCCGTGACGCCGGGCAAAGCCTGGAGTCTGGCCAGGAGGTCCGGCGTGGTCTTCAGCATGCCGTCGCGAGCGGTTACGACGATATGGCCGTTCATGCCGATAATCCGGCCCAGAAGCTGCTCGCGAAAGCCGCCCATGACGGAAAGGACTACGACCAACGTAGCCACACCCAGCGCAACGCCGATCAGCGAAAAGATCGCGATGAAGGAGACGAACCCCTCACGCTGCCGCGTCGCGAGGTAACGCCAGGCCAACCAGCGTTCGACAGCCGCGGCCCGGTCACTCACGGCGCAGTCCTTCGACAGGATCGAGCTGTGCGGCGCGGGCCGCCGGGTAAAGCGAGGCGAGCAAGGCAAAGACCAGCGCCATGATCGCAATGACCGCCACTTCTCCCCACTCGATCCGCGACGGCATTTCGGCCAGCAGATAGAGCGTCTCATCGAACAGGACGATATCGAAGGTGCGCTGCAGCCATTGGCGCAACGCTTCGATGTTGCGCGCGAAGGCGAGCCCCAGCACGACACCCAGGATCGTCCCGATCCCGCCGATCGCCAGGCCATCCAGCAGGAATATCCGCAGGATGGCGGCCCTGCTCGCTCCCATCGTCCGCAGGATGGCGATATCCGCCGTCTTGGTGCGCACGAGCATGACCAGGCTGGAAACAATGTTGAAGGCCGCAACGAGCACGATCAGAGTCAGGACCAGGAACATCACATTGGTCTGCGCTTGAATGGCGGCGAAGAAGCCGACATTGGCCTGCAGCCAGTCGAACACCCAGCCCTGCGATCCGACGACCGTCGAGACCAAGCGGCGCGTCTGCGGAACCGACGCACCGTCAGCGACATAGATTTCGATACCCGTCACATCCGTCCCGAGATTGAGCAGGCGTTGTGCCTCGGCAAGCGGCGCGTAGACGAAGTTGGCATCGTAGTCGTACATGCCCGTACAGAAGATCGCGGCCACCTCGGCCGAAACCGAGCGCGGCATCACCCCGAGCGGCGTGGCAATCGAGACGGGCGACACGAGTTGCAGCCGGTCGCCCACCTTCACGCCCATCAGGTCGGCAAGCCGCCGCCCGATCGCCACCGTGAAGTCGTCTTCGCCAAAGTTCTTCAGACTGCCCCAGTCGATGGGCTTGTCGTCTTCGCCGCGACAGAGACCTCGCTGGCGGCTTTGGACATCGGGCGACCCTTCGATCGCGGCGGCAACGGGCAGGCGGTTGCGCAGATCCTGGGCCGTCATGCCGCGCACCACGACGCCGCGAACGCGATCACCGGCGACAGCCATAAGCTGGCCCTCGACCGAAGGTGCTGCCGTCACCACCCCCGGCACCTCGGCCAGCCGTTTCAGCAGATCGGGCGTAGCCTCGATGGCGCCGCGGTTGCCCTGCACGCCAAGCTGACCGCTGATGCTCGACATCTGGCGCAGCATCTCGACGCGGAAGCCGTTCATCACGGCCATGACGACGATCAAGGTGCCGACGCCCAGGGTGATGCCGATCAGCGAGAAGCCGGCGATCACCGAGATGAAGCCCTCCTCGCGGCGGGCCCGCAGATAGCGGAAGGCGATCAGGCGCTCGACGGCAGCAAAGGCCATGGCGGCGCCCTGTCCCCTTCTCAGCCGAATTTGCCGATGAGCTGCGCGAGAGTCTGTTCGAGGGGCAGCTCCTCGCGGGCGCCGGTCTTGCGGTTCTTGAGTTCGACCTTGCCGGCCGCCAGTCCCTTGGGACCGATGATCACCTGCCAGGGGATGCCGATCAGATCCATGTCGGCGAACTTGGCACCCGGACGCAGATCGCGATCGTCGTGCAACGCCTCGACGCCTTTGGCCGCCAGTTCGTCGTAAAGCTTCTGGCAGGCGCCACCGACCGCGCCATCGTCCGGCTTAAGGTTGACGATCGCCACCTTGAAGGGCGCCACCGACTCCGGCCAGATGATGCCAGCATCATCATGGCTGGCTTCGATGATGCCGCCGACCAGGCGCGACACGCCGATGCCGTAGGAGCCCATCTCGACGGTGACCTGCTCGCCACCGGGGCCGGTCACCACGGCATTCATCGGCTTGGAGTACTTCGTGCCGAAATAGAAGATGTGACCAACCTCGATGCCACGGGCCGCCAGACGGTCGCCTTCGGCCAGACCTTCGAAGGCCTTGGCGTCGTGCATCTCGTCGGTCGCGGCATAGAGCGACGTCCATTCGTTGACGATCGACTGTAGATCCGACGTGTAGTCGATCTTGCGGCTCAGGATGTCCTTGTCGACCAGCCCCTTGTGGCAGAACACGGCGCTTTCGCCAGTATCGGCCAGAATGATGAACTCGTGGCTGAGATCGCCGCCAATCGGACCGGTATCCGCGCGCATCGGGATCGCCTTCAGCCCCATGCGGGCGAAGGTGCGCAGATAGGCGACGAACATCCTGTTGTAGGAGTGCACGGCGCCGGCCTTGTCGATGTCGAACGAGTAGTTGTCCTTCATCAGGAATTCACGGCCGCGCATGACCCCGAAGCGCGGACGCACCTCGTCCCGGAACTTCCACTGGATGTGATAGAGGTTCCTCGGCAGATCGCGGTAGCTCTTCACCCCGTCACGGAAGAGGACGGTGATCATTTCCTCGTTGGTCGGGCCATAGAGCATCTCGCGGTCATGGCGATCCATGATGCGCAGCATCTCGGGGCCATAGGCATCGTAGCGGCCGCTCTCGCGCCACAGGTCGGCCGGCTGAATGGTCGGCATCAGCACTTCCTGGGCACCGGCGGCGTTCTGCTCTTCGCGGACAATGCGCTCGATGTTCCTCAGTACCCGAAGGCCAAGCGGCAGCCAGGCGTAGATGCCAGCACTGGTCTGACGAACAAGGCCGGCGCGCAGCATCAGACGGTGAGAGACGATCTGCGCTTCTGAGGGAGTCTCCTTCAGGGTCGGCAGAAAATACTGGCTCATCCGCATGCTGAATTGGTCCTTGCCGCTGTGGCTTTTAGAGGGTCGTCGGGTGGCGGCGGACTGTAGGGAACGGGTCGGATAAAGGCAAACCGCGGCGCACGTGCTGGCCTGCGCGACTGGTTTTGCACAGGGCGATGCCCGCACACTGCAAGCAGCATCAGGGGGAGAACAGGATGCTCGAGCAAGTCTTCAAGCTGAGCGCGAACGGCACATCCGTGCGCACCGAACTCGTCGCCGGTCTCACGACCTTCCTGACCATGGCCTACATCATCTTCGTCAACCCGGCGATTCTTGCCGATGCAAAGATGCCGTTCGGCGCTGTCTTCACCGCGACCTGCGTCGCCGCCGCCATCGGCTGCTTTCTCATGGCCTTCCTGGCGAACTACCCGATCGCCCTGGCGCCGGGCATGGGGCTCAACGCCTACTTCGCCTACGGCGTCGTTGGCGGCATGGGCTACAGTTGGCAGATCGCGCTGGGCTGCGTCTTCCTCTCGGGCATTCTCTTCCTGATCATCAGCGTGCTGCCGATCCGAGAATGGATCGTCAATGCGATCCCGAAATCCCTCAAGATGGCGATCGCCGCCGGCATCGGCCTGTTCCTTGCCCTGATCGCCATGAAGAACGCCGGCATCGTCGTCGCCAATCCCGCCACCCTGGTCACGCACGGCAAGCTCGTGAGCTGGCCGGTTTTCATGGCGGTACTGGGCTTCGCCCTAATCATCGCCCTCGAGTATCGCCGCGTCATGGGCGGCGTGATCATCGGCATCCTCGTCGTCACCGTGATCTCGATCCTGGCCGGCCAGCAGAAGTTCGCCGGCATCTTCGACGTGCCCCCTTCGATCGCCCCCGTGTTCCTCCAGATGGACCTCGCGGGAGCCATGAAGGTCGGGCTCGTAACGGTGGTCTTCGCCTTCCTGTTCGTCGACCTGTTCGACAATACTGGCACCTTGATCGGGCTTGCCCACCGCGGCGGCTTCATGCGGCCCGACGGGACGGTGCCCCGGCTGCGCGGCGTCCTGATCTCCGACAGTGCCGCGGCGGCGATTGGCGCTGCGGTCGGAACGTCAACGACCACGAGCTATATCGAGAGTGCGTCAGGCATCAACGCCGGCGGCCGAACCGGCCTGACAGCAGCCGCTGTCGGCGTTCTGTTTCTGCTCGCGCTGTTCGTGGCGCCGCTGGCTGGTTCAATTCCTGCCTACGCAACGGCACCTGCCCTTCTCTATGTCGCCTGCCTGATGGCGCGTGGCCTCACGGAAGTGGAATGGAACGACATCACGGAAGCAGCGCCCGCAGTGATCACGGCGCTCGCCATGCCATTCACTTTCTCGATTGCCGACGGCATCGCATTCGGCTTTATCTCGTACGCCGGAATCAAACTTGCCGCTGGCCGCTTCCGCGATATTCATCCGGCCGTCGGAATTCTCGCTGTACTATTCGTGATCAAATACGTGGTCATCGGATGATCAGCGAAACAGTGCGGACATTTGTTTGTCGACGAACGACCACTACCCACAACATTTGTTCTGTGGGAGCCCTGGCGCTCGAAAGAAAAGGTCTTGGCAAGGTCCATAACCCAAGGTAAAGAGCCTATGCCTTGGGCGCAGCCCGAGTTTAGGGAGGAGAGCGGCTTAAAGCCGCCTACGACGAGTTTCGGGGGTAGAGGAGCGGCGGATCATTGATCCGCCGTTTCTTTTTGTTTTCAATGGCTTACGCGGTGAACGTAAGGCCTTGAATCAGCTACCTTCCAGGCGCCGGAAGCTGAAAACGTCGGCCTCGTGGAGGGCGTAAAAACCGACCCACAGTACGGCTGCAACGATGGTCGTAATTATCGCCTTGCGAACAAGATCGGGCTTCTCTGGCGCCCCGTGTTCCTGCCCTCTTCCGGGATTTTCGACGCGGCGAACGCCCAGCGGCAGGATGCAAAAGAGCACAGTCCACCAGATCACGAAGTAGACCATGACACCGGTAGCCCAGCTCATGGCGAACGCTCCTAGACCTGTTCGAGTTCGATCAGCGTGCCGTTGAAGTCCTTGGGATGCAGGAACAGGACCGGCTTGTCGTGCGCGCCGATCTTGGGCTCGCCGTCGCCCAGGACGCGGGCACCCTGCGCCTTGAGCTTGTCGCGGGCCGAGTAGATATCCTCGACCTCGTAGCAGACATGGTGAATGCCACCGTCCGCATTGCGCGCCAGGAAGTTCGCGATCGGCGACTTCTCGCCCAGCGGATGCAACAGCTCGATCTTGGTGTTGGGCAGTTCGACGAACACCACTGTCACGCCATGCGCCGGCTGCGCCTTGGGCGCGCTTACCTTCGCCCCCATCACGGAGCGATAGAGTTCGCTGGCCTTGTCCAGGTCAGGTACGGCAATGGCGATGTGATTGAGGCGTCCGATCATCGGTCTCTCCACGGGCTGGCCCTTAGATGCGGACGATGTGTACGTCCGTCAACGGCTTCTTGCCGAGGTGCGCGCGCACGACGCGCCGCACAGCTTGGCGGGCTGCTTCCTCGATCCGGGTATTATCGCCTCGTTCCGACGTGCTGAGGTCAGCCAGCATTTCTCCGAGCCCCGCGACGATGGCCTCGCAAATCTCACCATCGGGATCCTCGATCCCACGCAGCGACACCTGGGGCGGCGCGACTGCCTTGCCCCGTCGGTCGATGACCAGCGTGGCTGCCGCTGCTCCATTCCACAGAAGCTTGCGCCGCTCGCGCAGGGATTCTCCATCGAGCGGGACCAGCCCGTCACCGTCCCGCGCCAGCCTTCCGGAAGGTACGTGGTCGATGATTTCGGCCAGCCCTGGCGCCAGCCGCACGAGCGTGCCGTTGGGTGCCACGACCGTCTCGGGCACCTGGCAGGTCCGCGCGAGGGCTGCATGCTCGACCATATGGCGGACCTCGCCATGGACCGGCACGGCGATCTTGGGGCGCACCCATTGATAGACCCGCACCAGTTCATCGCGTGCCGGATGGCCCGACACATGGATGTCCGCCTCGCGGTCGGTGATCACCTCGACGCCGCGTGCCATCAGGGCATTCTGCAGGCGGCCCACCGAGCGTTCGTTGCCGGGAATGACGCGCGACGAGAAGATCGCGGTGTCGCCCTCCTCCAGGACCAGGTCGCGATGATCGCCGCTGGCGAGCTTGGCCATGGAGGCTCGCGGCTCTCCCTGGCTGCCGGTGCAGATGAACAGCACCTTGTCGCGTGGCAGAAAGCCCGCCTGCTGCTCAGGCACGCACTCGGGAAAATCGAGCAAGTAGCCGCACTCCTGCGCAGCATCGACCATACGCTGCAGGGCACGTCCCGACAGGACGGGATGACGGCCCGAGGCAACCGCCGCCAACGCGACGCTCTCGACGCGCGCCAGATTGGAGGCAAAGCAGGTGACGGCGACGCGGCCCTTGTGGCCTCGCACCAGCTTCTCGAGATTGGCCCGCACCTTGGCTTCAGAGCCCGCCTCGCCCTCGACGAAGACGTTGGTGCTGTCGCAAACCATGGCGAGAGCACCCTCGTCGCCGATGCGCTTCAGCATGGCTTCGTCAGTGGTGTCGCCCAGCAATGGCTCGGGATCGATCTTCCAGTCGCCAGTGTGAAACACCGTGCCGAACTTGGTGCGGATCGCCAGCGCGTTGGGCTCCAGGATGGAGTGCGTCATGGTGATCATTTCGAGTTCGAACGGCGCCAGCTCGAACTTGCCGCCGAGCGGGATCTCCGTGACGGGCACGGCATCGCGCAGCCCCGCCTCGATCAGCTTGCGACGCAAAACGGATGCCGCGAAGGGCGTAGCGTAGACCGGCGCCTTGAGCCGGGGCCATAGATCGGCAACGGCGCCGAGATGGTCTTCATGCGCATGCGTCAGCACGATGCCCACCAGATCGGCGCGGCGTTCGACGATGAATGCCGGATCGGGCATCACCACGTCGACGCCTGGCATGGTGTCGTCGGCAAAGCCGATCCCGAGATCGACCATCAGCCATTTGCCGGCATGGCCGTAGAGATTGAGGTTCATGCCGATCTCGCCCGCCCCTCCCAGGGCGAGGAATAGCAGCTCGTCGTTCGACGGTTTGGTCATCGACGGTTTCGCCGCCAGATCTCCAGCAAACCGAGCGACATCAAGTCGGGCTCGATCGCGTCGAAGAGGCCGATCTCGTCTTTGAAGACATTGGCGAGGCCACCGGTCGCGATCACCTTCATCGGCTCGCCGTATTCGGCGCGGATACGCCTGATCAGGCTCTCGATCAGGCCGACATAGCCCCAGAAGATACCGGACTGCATGGCCGGCACCGTCGCCTTGCCGATGACCTTGGCAGGCTTCTCGACACGGATACGTGGCAGCCGTGCCGTCATCAGGTAGAAGGATTCGATAGTGAGTTCGACACCGGGTGACAGCACGCCACCGACGAAATTGCCGTCTTTGTCGGCGAGGTCGAAGGTCGTGGCGCTGCCGAAGTCGATGGTGATGAGCGGACCGCCGTATTTCTTGTAGCCCGCGATGATGCCGACGAGGCGGTCGGGACCGGCATCTTGCGGGCGGTCGATCAGGACCTTGATGCCGAGCTCACAATCCGGCTCACCGACGATCAGCAGCTTGGTCTTGAAGTAGATCTCGCACAGGTGGCGAATGTTCGGATTCACCTGCGGCACGACGCTGGCCAGAATCGCGCCCTTGATCGACTCGCGGTTGAAACCCCGCAGATGCATGAGCTGGGTCAGCCATGCAGCGTACTCGTCGGCGGTGCGCTTGGCCTCGGTCCGCAAGCGGAATTGCGACACGAGCTTGTCGCCATCGAACACTGCGAACTTCGAGTTGGTGTTGCCGACATCGATGGCAAGAAGCATCCCAGGGTCCCCTCAGGCCGCCCGGCCCAACAATTCACCCGACACGATCTTGCGCGGACCATCGGCGGTATCCAGCAAGAGAGCCCCTTCATGATCCAGCCCCACGAAGCGGCCGCGGACGAGCCCCTCGCCCAGCCGGACATCGACTTCGGCACCGAGCGGCCCCGCCTGGGCAAGCCAGGCCTCACGAACCACTCCGAACCCATCTCGGCGCCACTGGGCGATCCGCGTCGCGAGAGCACGGGTCAAGCCCTCGAGGGCCGCCTCCACGGTGCCGCCCAACGCCGCGCCGGGATAGCGCATCTCGGCAAGCTGCGGTGCGAAGGAGACGTTGACGCCAATCCCGGCCACGACGTGCTCTACCCTGCCGTCCTGCGCAATGGCGCTTTCCAGGAGAATTCCGGCGATCTTTCCACCGTCAACCAGAACGTCGTTCGGCCACTTCAAGCGAATGGCACGAGACGTCGGCACGAGGTCGCCGACAGCAAGGGCTGCCACAAAACCAAGCTCGGCGGCACGAGAGGCCGGGCACTCGGGGCGCAGGATGGTCGAGCTGTAGAGATTACCGGGTGGCGAAGCCCAACTCCGGCCGCGGCGGCCACGCCCGCCCTGCTGCTGGCGGGCCCAGACGACAGTCCCTTCGGGGGCCCCGCCGTCAGCCAGCCGAGCAGCCTCGTCGTTGGTGCTGCCGACGCTGTCCAGAGCGACCAGCGTCCACCCGTCCGGCAGGACGGGCGTATCGGTCACGAGAACAGGCCTTTGGCGGCTGCCGCGGCGATCAGGCTGAGCGGTTGCGGGAGCAAGGAGAAGACGGCCACCAGGAAGGCCGCAACGAAGGCCACGGCACGGTTGATGCCGAACACCGGACGGTCGAGGGCTTCGGCCGGTTCGTCGAAGTACATCACCTTGACGATACGCAGGTAGTAATAGGAGGCCACGACCGACGCCAGGACACCCAGCACCGCCGGGATATAGAGGTTGGCCTCGACGGCTGCGATGAAGATGTAGAGCTTGCCCCAGAAACCCGCGAGCGGCGGGATGCCTGCCAGCGAGAACATAAAGATCAGCATGGCAAAAGCCATCATCGGCTGGCTGCGCGCGAGGCCGGCCAGATCCGAGATGTTCTCCAGCATGACGCCGCGACGCTTCATCATCAGGATGGTGGCGAACACACCCAGCGTCATCACCAGGTAGATGGCGAGGTAGAAAACCACCGCCTCGATGCCCTTCACGCTGCCGCTGGCGAGCCCCAGCAACACGTAGCCCACGTTGCCGATCGAGGAATAGGCCATCAGGCGCTTGATGTTCTGTTGGCGGAGCGCTGCGAAGGCACCCAGCGCCATCGAAAGCACAGAGGCGACGACGATGATCTGCTGCCACTGGCCGAACAGCGGCTTGAACGGCCCCATGAGGACAGAGACCAGCAGTGACATGGCGGCGATCTTGGGGGCCACGGCAAACAGCGCCGTGACCGGCGTCGGTGCCCCCTCGTAGACGTCAGGCGTCCACATATGGAACGGCACGGCCGATACCTTGAACGCGAGACCTGCGACCACGAACACGAGACCGATGGTCGTCCCGATCTCCGCGCCTCTGCCGTCAAGCAGAGCACGAGAAATCTGCACAAAGGCCGTTCCACCGCAGAAGCCGTAGATCAGCGAGGCACCGAAAAGCAGCATGCCCGAGGCGACCGAGCCCAGGACGAAGTACTTCACGCCCGCCTCGGTCGAGCGCACGCTGTCGCGCTGGAAAGCGGCGATGACGTAGAGCGCCAGCGACTGCAGTTCTAGGCCGACATAGAGCGCCATCAGGTCATTGGCCGAAATCATCAGCATCATGCCGAGGGTCGCCAGCGCGACCAGCAGCGGATACTCGAAGCGCCAAGCCTTGACCTGCTCGAAATAGGCCCTCGACATCAGGATGGCGATGGCAGAGCCCACCAGAACCAGCGCCTTCATGGTCGTCGTCAACCGATCGACGATGAACAGCGACGCGAAAGCCGTGCCTTCGCGATAGGGCATGAACAGCAGGACCGCCGTGGCCAGCAGGACGACCGACGTCATCACCGAGACGAAAGGCGTCGCCACTTCTCCACGGACGACGCCGTAGATCAGCAACAAGCCGGTCGCAGCAGCGAGAAAGATTTCAGGCCGCGCCAGGGTCCAGGATTCGAGACCGAGAATCATCGTTGTCACTCCCGGCCGCTCACGGCGCCAACGCCGCAGTACGGGCGAGCTTCAGGGCTGCCTGATAGTCGCCGATCAGCTTGTCCACGGCCGGCGCCATCGGATCGAGGAAGGAATTGGGATAGATGCCCATCCAGAGCGTCAGCAGCACCAGCGGCAGGAACACGGCGATCTCGCGCTTGTTCATGTCGAGGATGCCTTTCAGCGAATCCTTGGTGAGTTCGCCGAAGACGATCTTGCGATAGAGCCACAGCGCATAGGCCGCGCCCAGGATCAGGCCGGTTGCCGCCAGGAACGCCACCCAGGTATTGGCCTTGAAGGCGCCGAGCAGGACCAGGAATTCACCCACGAAGCCCGACAGGCCCGGCAGGCCAACGCTCGCCAGGGTGAAGAACAGGAAGGTAAAGGCATAGCGCGGCATGCGATGCACGAGGCCGCCGTAGGCCGCGATCTCGCGCGTGTGCATGCGGTCGTAGACTACACCGACGCAGAGGAAGAGCGCAGCCGAGACGATGCCATGGCTCAGCATCTGGAAGATCGAGCCCTGGACGCCCTGCATGTTCATGACGAAGGCGCCGATGGTCACGAAGCCCATGTGGGCGACCGACGAATAGGCGATCAGCTTCTTCATGTCCTCCTGCACCAGCGCCACCAGCGAGGTGTAGATGACGGCCACGATGGAGAGGCCGAAGACCAGTGGCGCAAAATACTGCGTCGCCTCGGGCATCAGCGGGATCGAGTACCGCAGGAAGCCGTACCCGCCCATCTTCAGCAGCACGCCGGCCAGGATCACCGAGCCCGCGGTCGGCGCTTCGACGTGGGCATCGGGCAGCCAGGTATGGACCGGCCACATCGGCACCTTCACCGAGAAGGAGGCAAAGAAGGCCAGCCACAGCCAGCACTGCCAGGTGAACGGCAGGTCAAGTTTCTCCATCGCCGTCGGCAGGTCGGTCGTGCCGACATGCCAGTAGATGGCGATGATCGCCAGCAGCATCAGGACCGAACCCAGCAGTGTGTAGAG
>CALROF020000086.1:0-25080 GCA_943369775.1 Reyranella massiliensis 521 | reverse complement strand
TCGAAATCGAACTTGCCGAGCCGCTGGGCGCCGATACGCTGCTGCATGGCCGGTTCGGCGAAGCGCAGGAGCTGGTGACGGTGCGCCAGGGCGGCCACGTTCAGGCCAAGCCCGGCGAGAAGCGCCGCTTCAAGGCTGAACCCGGCCATCTGCACGTCTTCGACTCGCAGACGGGCAAGCGCATCGCCGACGCCCGATGACTGCAGCAACGACATTATGGGCCCGCATCGAGCTGGCGGGCCGGCCGCGCATCGGCGTGGTCGACGGAGAGACGATCCGCCTGCACGAGGGCACGCTGTTCGGTCCCGGTCCGGCGACCGGCGAGAGTGTTGCCGTTGCCGAGACGCATTGGCTGACTCCCACCGAACCCACCAAGATGGTGGCGCTGTGGAACAACTTCCGGGCGGCGGCGGAAAAGAACGGATGGGCGATTCCGGCCGAGCCGCTCACGTTTCTCAAGGCGCCCAACTCCTACGCTGCGCATAGCGAGGAGATCCGTGTGCCTCGCTCCTATGATGGACGGGTGGCCTACGAAGGCGAGCTGGGCATCGTCATCGGCAAGACCTGCCGGGCGGTTTCGGTCGCGGAGGCCGCGGACCATATCCTCGGCTACACCTGCGTGAACGATGTCACGGCGCTGGAGCTGCTGCATCGCGATCCGAGCTTCCCGCAATGGACCCGTGCCAAGAACTTCGACACTTTCGGGGTTTTCGGACCGGTCGTGGCGACGGGCCTTGATCCGCAGGCACTCACCGTCCGTACACTGGTCAACGGCCGAGAGCGGCAGAACTACCCGGTCACCGACATGATCTTTGCGCCGACCGAACTGGTCAGCCGGATTTCCCAGGATATGACCCTGGTGCCCGGCGATGTGATCGCCTGCGGCACGTCGCTGGGCGTCTTGCCGATGAGGCCCGGCACCGTCGTCGAGGTGGCGATCGACGGCATTGGCGTGCTCCGTAACATTTTCGGAGGCTCGTCCACCTGAGCGACCAATGGCTGCTTGCCAGTTGTTTCTGATTTCGGGATATCTCGACCATGGCTGATTCAGACGAAGATCACTTCCTCGACGGGCTTTTCGAGAACAATCGGGCCTGGGCGAAGCAAGTAGAGCAGGACAATCCGGGCTTCTTCGACAAGCTCGCCAAACAACAGGCGCCGCGTGTCCTGTGGATCGGCTGTTCCGACAGCCGCGTACCGGCCAACGAGATCATCGGCATGTTGCCGGGCGAGGTCTTCGTCCACCGCAACGTCGCCAACCAGGTGATGATGGTCGACTTCAACTGCCTGGCCGTCCTGCAGTATGCGGTCGAAGCGTTGCGGGTACGACATGTCGTCGTCTGCGGCCATTACGGTTGCGGCGGCGTGAAGGCTTCGCTGAAGAACCACGAACTCGGGCTGCTCGACAACTGGCTGCACAGCATCAACGTTCTGGGCCGCCGCCATCACGACCAGATCACCGCCTTGCCGCACAAGGCCGAGCAGGTCGATGCGCTTTGCGAGATCAACGTCATCGAGCAGGTCCGTAACGTCTGTCGGACCTCGATCGTCCAGCATGCCTGGCGGCGCGGGCAGGAACTTTCGGTACATGGCTGGATCTACGGGATCCAGGACGGGTTGCTGCACGATCTCCACGTCACGGTAAGCGAGGCCAAGGGCGTTGACGAGAAGCTCTCCGCGGCGATTGCGGCTCCCCGGTTGGAGCACAAGGACGAACGCCGCTGATGGGGATTGAACAGACAGTGGCCCTGGCAAAGGGGCTGCTTCAACAGCTCTTCATGTCCTCGGCGCCGACGCAGCTTCTGGTCTTTGTCGTCCATGGGCTGATCGTCTACGCCATCGCCTTCACCTTCCTGTCGTACTTCAACCGCAAGCCCGAAGTGTTGCAGTGGACGCCGGTGGCGCCCTTCTTCGCCGCCATCTCGATGGTGTTCGCATTGTTCCTGGCCTTCCATGCGGCCGACATCTGGACGCACAAGCGGGAGGCGGAGCGTGCCTTCATCCAGGCCGGCTCGGCGATCAAGCGCTTCGACGAGATGGTCGGGCCGACACAGCTCAACATCCCGGAAGCGCAACGCGAACTCGGGCGCTATGTGAAATACGTATTCAAGGACGAATGGCGCAAGAACCGTAACCAGAAGGGCAGCGATCGCGCCGAAGGGGCCTTCCGCAACCTGCAGAGCGTCGTGCTCCAGGCCACGCAGACCCTGCCGGCACCCACCGCGAACCAGCTCAATGCGCTGATGAACGACATTGCCCGAACGCGCTCGGACAGATTGTGGATCGGCGGTAATCACACGGAGGTTTCCTCCTGGCTGGCCGTGATCGCGTTGGGTTTCTTGACCCATCTCGCCGTCGCATCGGTCCATTTCGATCGACGACGTGCCGGTGCCGTTGCTCTGGCGCTGCTCGCCTCGACGACGACCATTGGCTACTGGTCGCTAGGGATCGTTGCTGATCCCTATCGCCACTCGGGCCAGCTCAATCCATCGGCATGGATCGACAACCTGCCCGAATAGGGCGTCTTGCGAGTTTCCGGCGTAATGCTCTTCTGTACCTACAACATCCACTACGGCGTCGGCACCGACGGCAAATACGACGTGGCGCGCATCGCCGACGTGGTCTCGAAAGCCGATATCATCTGCCTCCAGGAAGTCGTCTCCGGCTGGCCCCAGGGTAACTTCGCCGACCAGACGGCCGAGATCGCCGGACATCTCAATCGTTATCACTGGTATCACGGTGCCATGGAGGCGGATGCCAGCGAGGTTGGCGCCGACGGCAAGGTCGTCAATCGCCGCCGTTCCTTCGGCAATGCGGTGATTTCCCGCTGGCCGATTGCCTGGGCGCGCGGACACCTTCTGCCCAAGGAGCAGCTTGTCGGCTGCTTCGATCTGCAGCGCGGCTTCGTCGAGGCTGCGATAGACACGCCCTCGGGCCCCTTGCGGGTCTACAGCGTGCATTTCAGTCACGTCGGACCGCAGCAGCGCCTGCCGCAGGTGCGTGCCCTGATGGAGACGGTCCTCAACGCCGAACGCGTCGGTCCGACCTGGGACAGTGCTGCGGGCGACATGTTCATGTTCCAGGAGCGCCGACCCGACGTCCCGCGGTCGGCCATCGTCGCCGGCGATTTCAACTTCACGGCGGCGCATCCCGAATATCCGCTGGTCTGCGGCGAGATGAGCGTCTACGGCCGTCTCGGCACCGCCATGCATCTCGCCGATGCCTGGAGCGCCGCTGGCAATAGCGAGGACGGCGTCGAGTCTTTCCCGACCGAAGGGCGCATCGACCATGTCGTCGTCACACACGATCTCGCGCCCAAGGTGAAAAAGGCCTGGATCGGCCACGGTATCATGGCCTCCGACCACTGGCCGCTGTTCGTCGAGTTCGATCTCTAGAAGGCCATGATCAGGATGAAGCCCAGCGCGTTGGTAATGACGCCCGATGGCACCCAATCGACCTGGCGCACGAGGTAAGGCTCGACGCTGATGTGCTTGTCGATTGGGAAGGTCGTTCCCAGTGTCAGGCGATAGCGGGCAAACTGGCCGTAGCGCGTGTCGAAGAACACCTCGGCAGAAGTGTAGGGCGTGAAGGTGTAGTTTCCGATAGTGACGTCGCGCTGGACCTGTAGTCGCTCGCGCAGGCGCACCGCGAAGCCGCTGTCCAGCCAGCGGAAATCTTCGCGCGTGCGGGCGTCGACGATCACCTTCGAAGGAAGATGGAGGCGGAACGTCTGCTCCAGGAGCAGGCGGTTCTCGTTGTAGGCGCCGCCTTCGGTCGAGGCGCCGTGCCGGTAGCCGATGCGGCCGAGGAAATAGTCGGTGAACTGGTGTTCGAAGGTGAGGCCCTGTTCGGCCTGGTAGGTCGTGTTGCTGTCGCGATTGCGGCTGAGCGAGCCCATGAGGATCGCGCGCGACTTGTGCTCGTTGAACCAGTAGTGGACCTGCGCTTCCGGCCAGACTTCGTTGGATTCTTCGGCGCGCGCACTCGATCCGAATGCCACTGCGGAAGCTAGGAGCAGGGAGACGAATGCTCTAGCTGCCGGCCGCATGGCGCACAATGCAGCGGAAGCCGACATGGCTGGTCGTGGTGTCGACAGCCTCGGCGTGGCGCGCCGCCGGACGGTAGCGCCGGCAGTAGCTCGGCGCGCAGAGATGCGAGCCGCCCTTCAGCACCTTGCGTGGGATCTGGATCTGCGGGTGGCGCGGATCGTAACTCGCCTCGGCCGGACCGCCGCGCGGGTTCTCCGGCACGCAACAGGCTTTGGCGGCATCGGAGGGATGCTTCGATGAATACCAGTCGGTGGTCCATTCCCAGACATTGCCGATCATGTCGTGGACGCCGTAGCCGTTCGCCGGGAAAGTGCGCACCGGCGACGTGCGGGCCCAGCCATCGGCGCGTGTGTTCTCATGCGGGAAGCTACCTTGCCAGGTATTGGCCATGTGCTGGCCCCCAGGCGTGAATTCGTCACCCCAGGCAAACTCCGCACCATCGAACCCGCCGCGCGCCGCGAATTCCCATTCGGCTTCGGTCGGCAGCTCCTTGCCGGCCCATTCTGCGTACGCTTCCGCGTCCTTGAAGGCGACTTGGACGACAGGGTGATCGTCGAGTCCACCGATGTGGCTGCCCTTGCCATAGGGCCGCCTCCAGGTCGCGCCGAAGGTGAAGCGCCACCATTGGCTCCAATCAGCGAGATCGACCGCCTTGCTGGGCGGTGTGAAGACGAGGCCGCCGGCCTTCAGCATCTCGGGACGGGCGCCGGGATAGTCCTTGAGATCGGGCGCGATCTCCGCCCAGGTGACATGGCCCGTCGCCTGAACGAAGGCGCGGAACTGGGCGTTGGTGACGGGCGTCGGATCGATCCAGAACCCGTCGACCGTCACCGTGTGTGTGGGCTTCTCCTCCGGGTAGTGATTGTCCGAACCCATGCGGAACGTGCCGCCGGGAATGCGGATCATGCCAGCGGTCGCAGCTTTCGTGCTCTCGAGCAGGTCGGTCATTTCAGTTCGAACGGATAGATAACTTTCCAGTCGTCCTTCATATCGACCACCGTCCACTTGCGGCGGACGGCTTCGTTCCATGCCTTGTCGAGCCGGCCGACCGCTGACTGCCGATCGTAAGCATATTCGCGCACCGCGTCGGTATGGTGCACCAAGCCCATGAAGCGGGCGCCCGCACCGGCGGCCGTCCATTCCAGCATCTGCTGGTCGCCGTCGGAGTTGCCGAAGGCTAAGACCGGACGGCGGCCGATATACTGGTTGATGCCTTCCGGCTTGCCCGGTCCGTCATCGATGAACTGCACCTTCGGCTCTTTGATGAGCACAGGCCGGTCGTTGGCGCGCGGTTCGTAGCGCGTCACGCCTGATGAACCTACGACCTGCTCCGGCGGGATGCCGTAGACCCGTTCCGTCCAGGGTCGCATGAATTCGATGCCGCCGCCCGAGACGATATAGGTCTTGAACTGGTTGGCGCGCAGTAAGGCCAGCAGCTCGAGCATCGGCTGGTAGACGAGATCGGTATAGGGCCGCTTGAAGCGCGGATGGCGTGCCGTCGCAAGCCAGTCGAGCACGGTCTGACGGAATTCCTCGGTTGTCAGGCCGGCGTGCGTCGCCGCCATGATCTCGAGCACACCTTTCTCGCCCATCGCCGCCAGCCCGTCGCGGTCGTTGGTCAGCACCGACTTGAACGGCTCCTGCGTTCGCCATTGCGGATTGCGCCCGGCCAGGGCGCGCACGCGATCCGTCGCGAACATCACCTGGAAGTACATCGGTTGTTCGGTCCACAGCGTGCCGTCATTGTCGAAAGTGGCGATGCGCTCGGGCACCGGAATCCAGTCGCGTGCACCAATTGTCGTCGTGCGCGTCACGAAGTCGAGGATCGACTGCCGCGCAGGCCCATCGTTCCACGAGGGCAGGGCATCGCCTTGGGCTCGAGCCGAAGGCGTGAGGGCAGGCAGGCTGATGCTGGCGATGGTACCGGCAAGGAATGAGCGGCGTTTCATCGTCCGATCCTAGCCGAATGAGCGGGACATGGTAGGGTGGCTGCTCATCTCGCAATGGAGACCAGAATGGCCACAAGCACGCAGCTTCGAACGACGGAAGGGCGCGGTCGCTTGTTCGACAGCGTATTGGACACGATCGGCGATACGCCGTGCATCCGCGTCAACAATATCGGCCCCAAGGGCGTGCGGATTTACGTCAAGGCCGAAGCCTACAACCCGGCTGCCTCAGTGAAGGACCGGCTGGCCGTCAACATCATCGAAGCGGCGGAGCGCAACGGCACCTTGAAGCCCGGCCAGACAGTGGTCGAGGCGACCAGCGGCAACACCGGCATCGGCCTCGCCATGGTCTGTGCGCAGAAGGGCTATCCGCTGGTGGTCACCATGGCCGACAGCTTCTCGATCGAGCGGCGCAAGCTGATGCGCATGCTGGGCGCCAGGGTCGTCCTGACGCCCCGCGCCCAGAAGGGTTTCGGCATGTACCAGAAGGCCGTCGAACTCGCGAAGGCGAACGGCTGGTTCCTGGCGCGCCAGTTCGAGACGGCCGCCAATGCCGAAATCCACGAATCCACGACGGCGCGCGAGATCCTGGCCGACTTCAAGGGCGAGCGCCTGGACTACTTCGTGAGCGGTTATGGCACCGGTGGCACCGTGACCGGCGTGGCGCGCGTGCTGCGCAAGGAGCGGCCGGAAACCAAGATCATTCTCGCCGAGCCGGCCAATGCCCAGCTGATCGGTAGCGGGAAGGTGCAGGAACGCACTGCCGATGGCGCGCCCGCGGTCAGCCATCCCGCCTTCGAGCCGCACCTGATCCAGGGCTGGACACCGGATTTCATTCCGTTGGTGCTGCAGGAAGCGATCGACAAGAAGTACTATGACGAACGGCTGCCGGTCGCCGGCCCCGAAGGCGTCAAATGGGCGAAGGCTCTGGCGCAGAAGGAGGGCATCTTCACCGGCATATCCGGCGGCTCGACCTTCGCCATCGCCCTGCAGATCGCCGAGAGGGCGCCCCAGGGTTCGGTCATCCTCTGCGTGCTGCCCGACACCGGCGAGCGCTATCTCTCGACGCCGCTCTTCGAAGGCATCATCGACGGCATGGACGACGAGGAAACGAAGATTTCCAAGTCGACGCCGGGCTATCAGATGGACTGACGAACGAGGCTCAGCGATGCGGCTGGCGGCGATAGTGGTCGGCCAGCGCATCGCGGCCGAAGTCGGCGGTGAGGTCGCGCCACACCGCATGGATATGGTTGGCACCGTTCTGCGTATTGTCGTGCTCGATCACGGTGACCGGGCCATGGACGCGAAAGTAATGCGCTTCGCCAGGCGTCAGTGAGCCCGCCCACGCAAAGCGAAATGCCGTAATCCCCTGCTCCAGGGCGCGCCGCTTCTGCGCCGCCACCAGATCGGGCGCCAGGGTGCCGAGGAAGCGATCCATCAACGCTTCGACGAGATTGCGTTGCGCGCCGTCGAGGTCGGCCAGCAGCAGGCCGCGCGGGCCGCCCAGATCTCGCTCGCGTTGAGGACTCGCCACGATCTCGCCGAAGGAGCGGTGGGCGATGATGGCAGCCTGACGCTGGCGGTCGTTGAGGCCAGCCATGATCTGGCGCGCCAGATCCTCCGATGTGCCGAGCAGGCGAAAGCCGCGATTTGGGCCGTCACGGACTGTCGCGGGATGAGCGCCGACGAAGAACGGCGTTACCGAAATGCGGCCAGCGACAGGCAGCGCCACGTTCAACGAGAGATGATGACCCTCGAACCGCCAGCCCCAGGGAAAGCGGCCGGGTGTGCCGAAGATGGAAACATAGTAGCGGCCGGGATCACGGAAGCTGCCCTGCTGTTCGCGCAGCACGCCTTCGAGCAGGCGCACGCCGTCGAGCAGTTCCAGCCCGCGCGGGTTCAGGACCGACGCGAAGAGGGCACGCGCCGCTTCGGCTTGATTGGCGCGCATCTCGCCCAGGCTCAGCCCAGGACGGGTGCGCGGGATGTAGTGCCAGTCCAGACGGTTGTCCGACTCGAAGGCGATCAGCACCTTCTGGCGCTGACCATCGTCGAGGCTCGTGAGAAACCGGGTCGCCGCTTCGGCAATGCGCTGGGCCGCGTCTACGGTCTGGGCACTGGCAGTGCCGAAGGGCAGCAGGGCCGCTGCTGCCAGCACGGCCCGCCGTGTTGGCGGCCCATGCCCGCGCCCATCGTGATGATGGTGGTGGTGATGTTCGTCGTCGTGCGGATGCCAGCCGTCGTGCGGCATGGCAGGTCCGTCAGGTCGAGGTCTTGGGATACTTCAGCGTGCAGCCATACGGCCGCGTCGAGGAGTCAGTGACCGGCTTGCCGGCCAACACCTCGTCCAGCGCCACGCGGACGTATTGCGTGGCCTTGGGCACGTCGCTGACGCTCGACGATGGGATCGAGTCGATGCCGCCCTTGTAGACCAGCACGCCATTGGCATCGATGATGTACATGTGCGGCGTCACGGTGGCGCCATAGGCGCGGGCGACCTGGCTCTTGGGATCGAGCAGCACCGCCGCCGGAGCGGCATCGCGGCTCTTGGTGAGATCGTTGGCCTGCTGGGCGGTAACGTAGCCCTGTTCGCCTGTCGCCGACGAAGCCACGGTCAGCCACACGACGCCCTTGCTCGTGGCCTCACGCTGCTGCGTCTGCATGTTCTTGGCGTTGTAGTGCTTTCGCACATAGGGGCAGTCGTGGTTCGTCGTCTCGAGGACGACGACCTTGCCCTTGAGGTCGGCGAGAGACCAGGTCTTGCCGTTGCTGTCGACCGCCGTGAAGGCCGGCGCTGGCTTGCCGACATCGGGGCCGGTCGCCGCAAAGGCGACAGTGGGAACGAGGGCGGCGGCAGCGGTGCCCAGCATCAGCGTACGACGGGGAACAACAAGATTCGACATCTTCGCCTCCTAACGTTTGGTTTGCTCGCTCGACGACAGTTCAGACAGAATCATGGCCTCGGTGAGGACCTGCGGCAGGATCTTCGGCTTCTCGGCGCCGGGGGCCCAGTAGAGATAGAGCGGCACGCCGGCCCGCCCGAGTTCCTTCAGCACGCCGGTGATTTCGGGATCGCGATTGGTCCAGTCACCCTTGAGCTTGACAACGCCCGCCTGCTCGAAGGCCTTGCGACTGGCTGTCGTTTCGAGCGCGACGCGCTCGTTCACCAAGCAAGTAATGCACCAGGCAGCCGTGAAGTCGACGAAGACCGGTTTGCCGGCGGCCACGGCTTCGGCCATGCGCGCACGGGAGAAGCGTTCCCAACCGTCGAAGTTGACGCCGCCCGTGGTGCTGCCTGAAGCCGATGCGGCGGTCGCTGGCCTGTCTTCGAGCTTCAGCGTCACGCCGAAGGCCAGCAGGACGGCCACTGCGGCGAGGCCACGACGCAGCCAGGTGCCTACCGAAGCGGTGGAGCCAGCGCGCAGCAGCCAGATCGCGAAAGCGATCAGGACCATGCCGCCCAAGGCGTAGAGCACACCGTCGGCGCCGGTCTGCTGGGTCAGCACCCAGATCATCCAGACGGCGGAGGCGTACATCGGGAAGGCCAGGAACTGGCGCAGCCGGTCCATCCACGGACCAGGCCGCGGCATCAGCCGCTGCAGGGCCGGCGTCATCGACAGGGCGAGGTAAGGCAGCGCGAGGCCAAGCCCCATCGCCAGCAGTACGGCCACCGTGGCCGGCGCAGGCTGTGCGAGAGCAAAGCCCAGGGCTGCGGCCATGAAAGGCGCGGTGCAGGGCGTCGCCACGATCACCGCCAGAACGCCGGTGAAGAAGGCGCCCGTCGTGCCGCCACGCGCGACCAGACCTTGGCCGACACCGGCCAGACGGTTGCCGACCTCGAACACGCCGGAGAGATTGAGACCGACGACGAAGAAGAGATAAGCGATCAGCAGCGAGAAGATCGGCGACTGGAACTGGAAGCCCCAGCTCACCTCGCCCGCGCCGGCGCGGATCGCGAGCACGATGGCGGCCATGGCGACGAAGGAAACCAGCACGCCGGCCGTATAGGCGAGCCCGTCGCGGCGCATCTCGGCGCGGTCATGGCCGGCCAGCCGCGCGAAGGCAGCGGCCTTCATGGCGAGCACCGGGAAGACGCAAGGCATCAGATTCAGGATCAAGCCGCCCAGCAGCGCGAAAAGGAGTGCCTGGACCAGCGACAGCTCTTCGCTGCCGACAGCGCCGGCCAGCGAAGCGGAACTCGGCACGAAGGCCGGATCGAGCTTGGCCGAAACATCGAACGCCTGCTTCACCATGCCGTCGGCCGTCTTCTCCGTGAGCACCAGAGTGCCAGCGAGCAGCGGCGGGAGGGCTGTCTTGGCATCGCCGCGCTTCAGCGGAATGCGGATGCCGTTCGCGTCAACTGTGGCATTCTGCTTGGCCATGGTCGCGATCGGTCCCCACTCGGCGGGGAAGAAGTAGACGTTGCTGATCGTGTCGGCCTTCAGCCCCTTGGCGTCGATGATCAGGGTCAGTTCGCCGGACTGGGCGACGCCATAGCGCGCTAGCCACGGGCTCTCGATGGGGATGTTGCGGCGCGCCTGCTCGAACAGGGTGCGCGTGGCCGGCGGCGCCGGCGTCGAGGCGGCACCCGACGGCACGGTCAGCTCGAACTTACCCTCTTCGGGAATGCAGACGTCTTCGCAGACCAGCCAGTTGGCGGCGGCTTCGAGCTTCAGCGGACCCGCGAGATCGGCCGGTGGTGTGATGCGCACCAGCAGCATCGCCTCGTCCTTGAAGCCATAATTCGTGATGCCGCCGATATCGAACAAGATCGGCGTCGGCCAGACGATTGGATCGGCCTTGGCGCCCGGCGGTAGGGTCCAGGTGATTTCGGTCGGCAGGCCCGACTCGCCCGGGTTCTTCCAATAAGTGTGCCACTTGGGGCGAATGGTCTGCCGCAGCCCGACCCAGAAAGGCTCGCCGGCCTTCACCGTCGAGACATCGGCCACCAGCTCGGCCCGCACATTGTCCGTCTGGACGACGGACTGGGCAAAGGCCGGCAGGGCCGTGGCGATGACGACCAGAACACCGAGCAGGAAAGCGGGGATACGCGGCATGATGATTGATTAAGTGCCGTCGGCCCATGGCACTGGCAAGGCAATCCCGATCAACGCGGCGTGATATTTTGCCCTCACAGAATCTACGGTCTAAGGTCTTGGTCCCATTGGGGAAATCATGTTGCAGCTTAATGAACGGCGCCTCCTGGGCGCGCTGGATGAACTGGCAGCGATTGGCACCATCGATGGTGGCGGCTGTGCTCGTCTCGCCCTGACGGACGAAGACAGGGCCGGACGCGACCTCGTCGTCGGCTGGATGAAGGAACTCGGCCTCGATGTGCGGGTCGATGCCATCGGCAATGTGATCGGATTGCGCGCAGGCCGCGAGAACCTGGCCCCGATCATGACCGGCAGTCACATCGACACGGTCCGCACCGGCGGCCGCTACGACGGCAACTATGGCGTCCTGGCCGGGCTAGAGGTCGTGCGTGCCCTGAACGAGGCACGGGCGACGACGCGCCGGCCGATTGCCGTGGCCTTCTTCACCAACGAGGAAGGCGCCCGCTTCCAGCCCGACATGATGGGCAGCCTGACCTATGTCGGCGGCATCGGTCTCAACGAAGCCTATGCCGCCGTCGACAAGGAAGGGGTATCGGTCGGCGACGAGCTGCGTCGCATTGGCTACCTCGGCGCTGCCAAGCCCGGCGTCCTCAAGCCACATGCTTTCGTTGAGCTGCATATCGAGCAGGGGCCGATCCTCGACGAGGAGAAGGTGCAGATCGGCGTCGTGGAGAGCGTGCAGGGTATTTCGTGGACCGAGTACACGGTCACCGGCGTCTCCAACCACGCCGGTACGACACCGATGCGGTTGCGGCGCGACGCCGGTTATCTCGCGGCGTCGGTGAACCTCTTCGTCCGCAAACTCGCCTGGGAGATGGGCGGCAACCAGGTGGCGACCGTGGGATCGCTGGCGCTGCGTCCCAATCTGATCAACGTCGTGCCCAATCGCGCGGTCTTCGCGGTGGATCTGCGCAACACCGACGAAGCGAAGTTGCAGGAAGCCGAAGCCAAGGTCGCCGCGCATATCGCCGAGGTCGCGCAGGCCGAGCGGGTCGAGGTCGAGGCCAAGGTGCTGGCTCGCTTCGAGCCGGTGATCTTCGATGCGGGCCTCGTCGACCGGGTCGAACATCATGCCAAGTCCTTGGCACTCAGCACGCGCCGCATGCCTTCGGGTGCGGGTCACGACGCGCAGATGATGCAGCGCCTCTGCCCCACGGCGATGATTTTCGTGCCGTCGGTCGCGGGCCTCAGCCACAACGTCAAGGAACACACCGAAGCCGCCGACCTCGCGGCCGGCGCGCAGGTGCTCCTGAACCTGATGCTAGAACTTGCCGAGAAATAACGTCGGCAGGGCGAGCGAGAAGGCCGGCACGTAAGTTACGAGGAAGAGTGCGGCGATCAGGGCGCCGTAGAAGGGCAGGATGGTGCGCATCACCTGTCCCACCGAGACGCCGCCGATGGCGCACCCCACGAACTGCGTCGTCCCGACTGGCGGTGTGTTCAGCCCCAGCGCGCAGTTGATCAGCATCAGCATGCCGAACTGCACCGGCCCCATGCCGTAGTGCATGCAGATCGGCAGGAAGATCGGCGTGCAGATCAGGATGGTCGCTGCCATGTCGAGGAAGGTGCCCAGCACGAACAGGATCAGGTTCACCAGGAAGAAGATCACCCACGGATCCGTCGACAGGCTGGCCAGCGTCTTGCCCGTGAGATCCGCCACTTCGTAGAGCGTGATCAGGTAGCCGAAGGTGTTGGAGACGCCGATCAGCAGCAGCACGATGCCGGTCGTCTTCACCGCCTTGGCTGCGGCTTTGAGGAAATTGTCCCAGGAGAGGCTGCGATAGACGAAGAGGGTCAGCGCCAGCGCATAGATTACCGCAATGGCCGCCGACTCCGTGGCAGTGAAGACGCCGCTCAGGATGCCGACCAGGATGATGGCCACGACGAAGAGGCCGGGCAGGGCGCCGACCATCGACCACAGGACCGCGTTCCAGCCGGGAAAGGTACCGGCCGGGTAGCGGCGCTTGATGGCGACGAGGTAGGCCGCGACCAGCATGCAGATCATCAGCAGGGCCGCGGGCAGCATGCCGGCCAGGATCAGCGCCGTGATGGAAACTTTGCCGCCGGCTGCCAGCGAATAGATGATCATGTTGTGGCTGGTCGGCATCAGCGCGCCGACCAGGGCGGCATGGGTCGTGACGTTGACGGCATAGTCGGCGTGATAGCCCTCCTTCTTCATCATCGGAATCATCACAGCGCCGGTCGCCGAGACGTCGGCTACCGGAGAGCCCGAGACGCCGCCGAACAGGGTGCAGGCCACGACATTGGCCATGCCCAGGCCGCCGCGCACATGGCCGATCAGACTTTTGGCGAAGGCGACGATGCGGTCCGCAACGCCGCCATAGAGCATCAGCTCGCCCGCAAAGATGAAGAAGGGGATGGCGAGGAAGGAGAAGATGTTCATGCCCGATGTCATGCGCTGGAACACGACGGCGAGCGGCAATCCCTCGTAGAGGATGGTGGCGACGGCCGAGAGGCCGATGGAGAAGGCGACGGGAACGCCCAGCAGCAGGCAGAGCACGAAGACGACGCAGAGGATTGTCAGGGCCATGACGTCAACACCAGGGGCTCGATGCGGGGCTTAACGGGGGCTCAGTACCAGGACGGCTCGACATCCTCGCCGCGCAGCAGCGCCACGATATGTTCCAGGGAGAAAAGCGCGATCAGCACGCCCGAGATCACCAGCGGCAGGTGATTGATGCCTTCAGGCAGGCCTAGGGTCGGGATCTTGTAGGCCATCACCGACTCGGCCAGCACGCCGCCGTTCCACGCCATGATGACGCCGAACGTGCCGACCAGGACGTGGATCACGATCTCGAGCTTGAGGCGCAGGCCGTCAGGGACGAGGATCAGCAGCGATTCAAGTCCGATATGCCCCGCGTCGCGCACGCCGACGGCTGCCCCCAGCATGGTGACGTAGAGGATCAGCACCAGCGCAGTGCTCTCCGCCCAGATCGGCGTATCGTTCAGCACGTAGCGGCCGAACACCTGCAGGCCAACGACAGTGACGATGCCGATCAGGCCCGTCACCGCGAGGTACATGCACCAACGCGAGATCGTCGCGTTGAATGCCGTCAACGCTGCAAACATGCGCTAGTTGGTGGCCTGGATGCGCTTCACGAGATCCTGCAGCTTGGGATCGGCGGCGAACTTGGCGTAAACCGGCGCCATGGCGTCGGAGAACGACTTCTTGTCGACGTCGCTCACGACCTGCGAGCCCGCCGCTTCGACGGTCTTGCGTGCCGAGGCTTCGCGCTCGTCCCACAGCTTGCGCATATAAGGCACCGACTCCTTGGCGGCGGCGCGGATGACGGTCTGGTCTTCCTTGGAGAGGCCGTCCCAGACCTTCTTGGAGAAGACCAGCACCTCGGGCGCCATCGAGTGCTCGGTGAGGCTGTAGGTCTTGGCCGCCTCGTAATGGCGCGAAGATTCGTAGGACGGCCAATTGTTCTCGGCCGCGTCGACCACGCCGGTCTTGAGTGCCGTGTAGACCTCGGCATAGGGCAGCGGCGTCGCATTGGCGCCGATCGCCTGCATCATCGCCACCCACATGTCGGACTGCTGCACGCGGATTTTCATGCCCTTGGTATCGGCGACGTTCTTGATCGCCTTCTTGCCGGAGTAGAAGGACCGTGAGCCCGAATCGTAGAAGCAGAGGCCGATGAAGCCCTGCGCTTCCATGGCGGCCAGGATTTCGTCGCCGATCGGCCCGTCGAGCACGCGCCGCATATGGTCGGTCGACTTGAAGAGGAAGGGCAGCGACGGGACGATCGTCGACGGCACGATGTTGTTGAACGGCGCCACGTTGACGCGAACCATGTCGAGGGCGCCGATCTTCGTCTGCTCGATCGTGTCCTTCTCCGAGCCCAGCGTGCTCTGGCCGAAGACCTTGACGCTGTGCTTGCCGCCGGTGCGCTCGCTGATCAGCTTGCCCATGTAGGCCACGGCCTGGACCGTGGGGTAATCCAGCGGATGGACATCCGAGGACCGGAATTCCTTGGCTTGAGTGGTTGTGGTGGCCACGAAGATCGCAGCGAGGCCCATCGCAATGCTGGTCAGGCGCATGGTTTCCTTCCTTTGATTCTTCTTATGAAGTTGTCTGACAACTTACCTGACGCTAGCATCCCGTCCGATGACCGACAAGCAACAGCAACGGCCCCCCAACAATCTGGCTGAGCAGGTAATGGCCCGGCTGAGCGCCGACATCCGTGGCGGCCGGCTGGCGCCGGGCGCGCGCCTGCCGACCGAGCAGGCCTTGACGACCGAATTGGGCGTGAGCCGCACGGTGGTGCGCGAGGCAGTCGCAGCACTGCGTGCCGATGGGCTCGTGGTCACGCGCCGCGGCTCTGGCGCCTATGTCGCCGATCCGTCGGCCGGGCCGTTCCGCATCGCCGCTACGGGTGCCGCCGCGCTCGGCGACATCATTGCGGTGATGGAGCTGCGGCTTGCCGTCGAAGTCGAGGCGGCGGCCCTTGCGACCGAGCGGGCATCGCGCCGGCAGGTCGCCACCATTCGCACGGCCTGGCGGTCGATCGACACGGCATTGAAGCGCGGCGAAGGCGCCGTCGCCGAGGATTTCGCCTTCCATCGCGCCATCGCCGAAGCGACCGGCAACGACCAGTTCCCGCGCTTCCTCGCCTATCTCGGCAGCCATGTGATCCCGCGCCAGAGCGTGCGGCTCAGCGTGGATACGCCGGCCGAGCGGCGCGCCTATCTGGAGCGCATCCAGCACGAACATGCGCGCATTGTCTCCACGATCTCGGAGGGCGATCCCGCCGAGGCTCGACGCGCCATGCGCGAACACCTGACGCGCTCGCTGGAACGCTACCGCACCCTTGCTGGAGGAAAGAAGAATGGCCGACGCTAGGAAAATCCTGTTCACCGGCGCGGCCGGTGGCATCGGAACCATGATCCGGCCGCTGCTGGCCAAGCTCTATCCGGGGCTGGTGCTGAGTGACAGAGTCGAGCCCAAGGACCTGCTGCCGACGGAAACCTTCGTTGCCGCCGACCTCACCAAACCGGACGAAGTCGCGGCAGCGGTGAAGGGCGTAGACAGCGTCATCCATCTCGGCGGTTTCTCGGTCGAGGGGCCGTGGGATACGATCCTGCAGTCCAACATCATCGGCTGCTACAACATGTTCGAGGCCGCGCGCGCGGCCGGCGTGAAACGGCTGATCTTCGCCTCGTCCAACCATGCGATCGGCTTCTATCCGCGCAAGCGTCGGATCGGCCCGAACGTCACCGTGCGGCCCGACAGCCGCTACGGCGTCAGCAAAGCCTTCGGCGAGGCGCTGGGGGCGCTCTATTCCGACAAGCACGGCATGGCGGTGACCTGCCTCCGGATCGGCAATGTCGGTCCCAAGCCACTCGACGTGCGCCGGCTTTCGATCTGGATTTCGCCCGAGGACATCGTGCAGCTCATCCGCATCGGGCTCGAGCATCCCGACATCCGGTTCGAGATCCTCTATGGCGCTTCCGACAATGCCGCGAGCTGGTGGGATAATTCACGTGCCGCCGAACTCGGCTACCGACCGACCGGCAAGTCGGAGGATCACCGTGCGCATGCCGAGGCGGAACAGGCGAAGATCGGCCCCGATCCCGTGGGCGATCTCTTCCAGGGCGGCACTTTCTGTTCCGCCGAATTCACCAACGACGTGAAACGCGCAGGGCCTTGACGGCCCTGCAACGACCGCGATGAAATGAGCGTCAGTTCAACTCGCGATTGATCGGCGGTGGCCGAAGCGGGGCGTGACATGCCGGGCGCTCAACTCTGGGACAAGGTGCTGGGCGTCGCTGCCTCGGGCTGGTGGGCGATACGCGTGGTGGCCGCCACGCTCTACGCCTGTCGCGCGGCTCTGCTGGCCCTCGTTGTCGGCGGCGCGTTGCTGGTGTTCACCGACCAGGCCCGAGACATGGTGCTGGCCAGCGTCGATCCCGCAAGCTCGCTCGGAACCAAGCTCGCCCTGCTGGCTGTCGTCCTGTTGTGGGCTACCACCAGTTGGTACTGGTCGCGGATCATCCTGGACCGCGACTTCGCGGTCTATCTGCGCCCCGGTCCGGACGATCCCGAATGGCGACAGACCTGGCATGCCTGGGTCTGCGAATGGACGCCACGCCTGATCGGCTTTGCCAGTATCGGCTGCGTGGCGCTCACTTTCGAGTCCGGCCATGCCGCCTATCGCGACGCCCATGCGACCGAGGAGGCCGCCGTCTACGCGCGCTACGCCTGGGGCATGGCGCTGGTGGCCGTCATCTTCCTGCTGGTGGTGTGGATGCGCCGCCGCCTGAACAGCAAGGTGAGCCAGCGCATGGGCACCGACACGAAGCTGGCCCGCATCGCTTCTGGGCTGTCGCTTGGATTGGGTTGGTTCGTGCTGGGGGCGTCGTTGGCCGCGTCTCCCGTCTTCTTCTATCTGTTTGCGACCGATCCTGTCGGCACTGCCAGCCTGTTCGGCAACAGCGTCAATGTCGTGCTCTTCGGACTGGCGCTCATCACGCCGGCCTTCAGCTTTATTGTTCTCGCCGCGGCTTACACGAAACTGCCGCTGTTCGCCGTGGTTCTGCTCCTGCTTGCCTTCGTGCCGGAGATCGCCGGCGATCATCACGATGTCCGATTGTGCAGCGGCAAGAACTGCGCCGTGTTCGAGGCGCCTGGCCGGCCGGCGGATACCGCGGGAACCCGGTCGAGGTTCGCCCTCAAGGAAGTGTTCCTGAGATGGTGGGACGCCAACACCGAACCCGACATGGTTGCCGCCCTTCACGAGCCGGCCATGGCCAATGGCGGAGTGCGGGACCCGGAAGCTGTCCGCGTGCCACCCATGATCATGGTCGCCACGGCCGGCGGCGCCAGCAGGGCAGGGTTCTGGACATCGCTGGTTCTGGGCGAACTCGCTGCACGTGAGTGGCACTTCGCCGAGCGGGTGTTTCTGATCAGTGGAGTCTCGGGTGGTTCGCTGGGGGCCACGGTATTCCGTTCGCTGGTCGAAGAAGACCGGCGTGCCGTCGGGGGGCGCGGCTCGGATTTCCTCCTCGATGCTCCCAAGCAGTCGACGAGCTTCCTCGAAAGCGACTTTCTCAGCCCGGCACTCGGCGTCGGCATGTACGTCGATCTGCCCATGAGTGCCGTATCGTTTCTCGCGCAGCCCGGCCGGCCACTCGACCGGGCGACGGCGCTGGAGATGGCGTGGGAACAGGCCTGGCGGGAGTCGGCGGAGCCGGGCAAGCCGCGCAAATTCGACTGGAGCGACGGGTTCACCAAGACGTTCCGCGCAAACGACCGCAACTGGCCGATCCTGGCGCTGAACGGGACATCGGTGGTGAAGGGCAAGCGCATCATCACGTCGAACGCGGAGTTCCAGGTCTCCGATGCTGCCGGCAATCTCGACGTCGCGCGCACCGTCTCGCAGCCCGACACCCGCTACGAGACCTTCCGCTTCCTCAACGAGGACATCCCGATCAGCACGGCCGTGACGATGAGCGCGCGCTTTCCCGGTATCTCGCCAACGGGCGGGATGCGCCGAATGGTGAACGGTCAGGAAACGCTGGTGGCGCGCGTCACGGATGGCGGACTGTTCGAGAACTTCGGCGCGACCACTGCCGACGAAGTCGTTCGCTATCTTGGATCGCGCATTTCGGAGTCGCAGTCGACAGCGGCGGGCTTCGTCAAGAGGCCGATCCTGCCTTTCGTCATCGTGATCAGCAGCGATCCGTCTCTCGATCCGATCCTCGCTTCGGAATCGATCGTGCGCACCAGCCGCAAGACGGTGAACCCGGATTGCGATCAAGGCGCCGCTGTCGCTCTCTCTCCGGGTAATCGCCGCGACGAGTGCCCGACGCCGAAGCTCGAAAGTTCGTCCGTCGTTACCGATCCCTTGCGTGCCCTCTACAGCGGCCGCGTGGCGCGCGGCGAGTCTGCCGTGGCGACGCTGTTCGATCGCACTCGTGATCTGTTCTATTCCACCTACGACAACCTGCACCCGAGACTGGGCGAGGATGAGCTGCGCGCGCAGATCGGCGAGCGCTACCAGGTTCCGTTCTTCCATTTTCGGCAATGCCGTATTCAGGGCCGGAAAGGTCCGACCATGAGCTGGCACGATTCCGGCACGTCATGGGACGTGCTGCGGATCATGACGGGCTTGCGGGGCGATCGCGATCCTCAGCGTACGCCTGCCGGAAACGTGCCGGTGGACAAGACGACACTGGAGGCCATCGACAAGGATCAATGCTCGAACGCCTCCGAGTTCTTCAGGTTGTGTCTCTACCTGACAAAAGCAGTCGGCATTCTTGATCCGGCGACCCAAAACCGGACACGCCCCGAGAGCAATGCCGAAGCAGAAGAGGCCGCTCGCCTCGACTGCGAGAAGAGGTGGCCCGCACCTCTCCGATAGCCCTAGAGTGCCGGTCAGCAGCGGCAAGGGCCGCCACACGAGGGTGATGGGAACGATGACGCGTTTTCTGACAGTCGGGGCCGCGCAGATGGGTCCCATCCAGCGCAACCATACGCGCCGCGACGTGGTGGAGCGTCTGATTGCGCATCTGCGCGATGCCAAGCGCATGGGCTGCGATCTCGTGGTCTTTCCCGAGCTCACCTTGACGACTTTCTTTCCGCGCTGGTGGATGAGCGATCAGGCGGAGATCGATTCCTTCTTTGAGCAGGAAATGCCATCGAACGAGACGGCGCCGCTTTTCAACGAGGCCAGGCGCCTCGCGATGGGCTTCTGCCTGGGATATGCCGAGCTCGCGAACGAGGACGGCAAGGTGCGCCGCTTCAACACCTCGATCCTGGTCGAACGCGACGGCCGCATTGTCGGCAAGTACCGCAAGATCCATTTGCCCGGCCATGCCGAGCACGAGCCCGAGCGGCCGTTCCAGCATCTGGAGAAACGCTACTTCGAGGTGGGCAATCTCGGCTTCCCGGTCGTGAAGGCGTTCGGCGGCAACATGGGCATGTGCATCTGCAACGACCGCCGCTGGCCGGAGACCTATCGCGTGATGGGCCTGCAGAACGTCGAGATGGTGCTGTTGGGCTACAACACGCCGCTGCACAACGCGCCGTCGCCCGACCATGACGAGCATTCGTGGTTCCACAACCAGCTCTCCATGCAGGCCGGGGCCTATCAGAACGGGACCTGGGTCGTGGGCGTCGCCAAGGGCGGCGCCGAGGAGGGCGTGCCTTCACTGGCCGACAGCATGATCGTGGCGCCATCAGGCAAGGTCGTGGCGCGGGCCGCTGGAGACGGGGACGAGCTGGTGGTGCATCGCTGCGATCTCGATGCCGGCAAGAGCTACAAGACGACCACCTTCAACTTCGCCGTCCATCGCCAACCCGATCAGTACCGCCTGATCGTCGACCGAAAAGGTGCGGTGGATCCTGCCTAGGCGACATTTGTGCAATCGATTGCAGGGGCCGGCCTAGCAAAGGTTACCTGGATGTAACGCCTTGCTTTTGCTCAACTTATTGATTACCTGAGTGCGCGCCCGGCGAGGACGACCTCGCCATGACTGGGCAAGTGTCGGGACGGCCTGACTTCTTGCAAAGGGTGCATCCCATGGCTTGGTTAATTCTCTTCGTTGCCGGTCTCTTTGAGATCGGCTGGGCAATCGGGTTGAAATACACCGATGGCTTTTCGCGTCTCGTGCCGACGGTCCTGACCGGTACGGCGATGCTCATCAGCATTATCTTGCTGGGCATTGCACTCAAGACCCTGCCGGTCGGCACGGGCTATGCGGTGTGGACGGGCATCGGCGCCGTCGGCACGGCGATCCTCGGCATCTTCCTGCTGGGTGAATCGACCGACATTGCGCGGTTGGCGTCGATCGGCCTGATCGTCGCCGGCATCATCGGCCTGAAGCTGTCGAGCGCCGTCTAGACCACAGCGCTGCGGGCAAACTTGCCGTAGCTCTGGTCGGGCGTGCCGCGGAACAGCGACATGTGTGTGTGGGTGGCGACGAAGGGATCACCCACCGCCTTGCGACCCATGACGGTCGTCGTGCGGCCCGGACGGTCGAACTTGTCGCCGTTCGGATAGAAGCCGTCTGACTGCCACACGCCCATGCCGACGGCAGTGAGCCGGTCAGCCGAGACGATTGCTTCGATCTTGTCGAGGTCGTAACGGAATTCGCGGATCGTGCCCCACACGTTGCGCCACTGCTTCTGCTCGGCAAGATCGCGGCCGATCATGAAGTCGGTGAAGGTGCCGAAGGCGATCATGTCGTCGGCGAAGATCGGGCGTGCACCTTCATAGTCGACGGCGCGGCAGTGCTTCGACAGCGTGTCGAACCACTTGCGCACGGCGGCGAGATCGTCGGGATGGACGGGCGAACGAAGATTCATCTCGGGTCTCCTAAAGTCCGAATCTCTGCCAGTGCCAGCGCTCCTCGACCGCAGCGAGGGTCGAAGGGCCGATATCGTCGAGGCCGGCCCGCAGGCCGAAGCGAGACAGGAATCGGCGACGCGGGCCGATCACCGGCAACCTTACCTTGTCGCCATAGCGCGCCTGCAACGTTGCGCGCAGCTCGCCCATGCTGTCGGCCAGTCCGAGTTCAAGACCGCGCTTGCCGGTCCAGAACTCGCCCGAGAACAGGACGCCCTCGTCGCCGCGCAACAGCTTGCCGCGACGTTCGCGCACCCAGCCCTTGAAGCCGTCGTGGATCTCGGCCTGCAGGCGTTTCAGCCGGTCGACGTCCTCTTCCTGTTCAGGCCGAAACGGATCGAGCATCGATTTGCGCTCGCCGGACGTGTGCAAGCGCCGCTCGACGCCGATGCGGGAGAGCAGGTCCTGGAAGCCGAAGCCGGCGCTGATCACGCCGATGGAGCCCACGATTGAGCTTGGGTCGACGATGATCTCGTCTGCGGCACAGGCGATCCAGTAGCCGCCCGATGCGGCCACGTCCTCGACGAAGGCGACAACCGGCAGGCCCTTTTCGGCGGCGTGCAAGCGAATGCGCTGGGCGATCAGGGACGACTGGACCGGCGAGCCGCCGGGTGAATTCAAGGCGATCGCGACCGCCTTGGCGCCGCGAATGTCGAAGGCCCGCTTGAGCAACGGTGCCACCGATTCGATCGACAGGCTGCGGCCGCCCAGCATCCCTCCCGATGCGATCACACCTGAAAGACGAACGACAGGCACGACCGGCCCGCGGCGAAAGCGATCCTTGATCCAATTCAGCATGGCGGCACTGTCGCGGCGGGCCGTCTAGAAGGCAAGCGCCCTAGAAGACCAGTGGTTGCGCGTGGCGCAGCACGGCCTCGGCCTCGTCGGTGTAGCCGCCCGACGCGTGATGCAGGACGAATGGCGAGGCTTCGGTCCGGTGCAACCGGTCGGCACGCCGGGCGCGGACCAACACGCGAGCCGCGGGCGGCAGACGCTTTACCGTAACATCGCCCCAGCCCAGTGCCGCGAGGTGACCGACGATCTCTTCGAGACGGTCGCTGCGGTGGATTGCGATCAGGGTCCCTGCAGGTTTGAGCGCGCCGGTCGCCACCTCGAGCCAGCGTGCGAGGTCGGCACTCGATTCGACGGTGGCCAGCGCCTTGCTGGGATTGGGCGACGGATCGGCTACGGCGGCCGCCAGATAAGGCGGATTGGTTGCGACATGGTCGAAGAGACCAAGATGGCCCGGCAATGGATCGGCGAGGTCATGCACCAGCGTTTGCACATGCTGGTTTGCCTCGTTCAGGTCGGCATTCCGAACCGCCAGCGCGGCCAGTGCAGGTTGCAGCTCGATGCCGACAATCGTGCAACCGGGTACGCGGGCCGCCAGGCAAAGTCCCACGGCCGCAACGCCGGCCCCGAGATCGAGAATGCGCTCGCCGGCCTGGGCCTCGACTGCTGCGGCCAGCAGAACCGCGTCGATGGCGATCCGATAACCCCGACTCGGCTGCAACAAGCGCACCCGGCCGCCCAGGAGAGCGTTTTCTGTCGACTGCATTTCCATGCTAGGGATCATCTCACGACATCGTGTCGCAACAATCAGGCTTCACTGGAGAGTTAATCTCTCGTCATGGCAACCGTCGTCTCTCTCGAAGGCAAGCGCAAGGCGCCGAGTCTCGAACCGCTGCTGTCGCTTTGCGCCGATGACATGGTCCAGGTCGATCGCGAGATCCTGGCTCGCATGCGTTCGCCGGTCGCGCTGATTCCCGAGCTTGCCAATCATCTGGTCGGCGCCGGCGGCAAGCGCATGCGTCCACTACTCACGGTCGCGGCGGCGCGGCTCTGCGGATATCAGGAAGTCAGCGACCGCCACATCAAACTCGCGACCTGTGTCGAGTTCATCCATTCGGCGACGCTGCTGCACGATGACGTCGTCGATGTGAGTGCGCTGCGACGCGGCAAGCCCTCGGCCAACACCGTGTGGGGCGACAAGGCTTCGGTACTGGTGGGCGACTTCCTGTTCACGCGCTCGTTCGAGCTGATGGTCGATGTCGGCTCGCTCGACATTCTGGGCGTGCTGTCGCGTGCCTCCTCGACCATTGCCGAGGGCGAGGTGCTGCAGCTCGTCAGCCAGCGCGACATCAGCACGCCTGAGTCGACCTATCTTGAAGTGATCAAGGCCAAGACCGCCAAGTTGTTCGCGGCGGCGGCCGAGGTCGGCGCCATGGTGGCTGGCCGCAACGGGCCGGAGCGCGTGGCGCTCGAAAGCTTCGGCATGAACCTCGGTATCGCCTTCCAGCTCGTCGACGATGCGCTCGACTATTCCGGCCGCGAAGCCAAGCTCGGCAAGTCGGTCGGCGATGATTTCCGCGAAGGCAAGATCACCTTGCCGGTGATCCTGGCGTTCCTGCGCGGCGGTGCGGTCGATCGCGAATTCTGGAAGCGCACGATCGAGAAGCTGGACCAGCGCGACGGTGATCTCGAACAGGCCCAGACACTGATCGAGCGTCATGGTGCACTGGCCGACACGCTGGAGCGGGCGCGGCACTACGGCGCCATGGCGCGCGACGGGCTCGGCCTCTTTCCTGCCTCACCGCTCAAGGCCGCCCTGCTCGAAGCGGTCGACTTCGCCATTGATCGCGCCCACTGACCTGCTGACTGACTCTGGAGGCGCGCGATGGCCGGCCGTCATATCCTCGCCATCGACCAGGGCACGACAAGCACCCGCGCCATCGTCTTCGATTCCTCGGGGCATCCGGTCGCGTCGGCGCAAAAAGAACTGCCGCAGATTTTCCCGCGGCCCGGCTGGGTCGAGCACGATCCGGAAGAGATCTGGTCGGCCACGGTCGAGGTTTGCCATGGCGCACTCGCCAACGCCAAGCTCGAAGCGTCGGCTCTGGCCGGCATCGGCATCACCAATCAGCGCGAGACCACGGTGGTGTGGGATCGTGCAACCGGCAAGCCGGTCCATAATGCCATCGTCTGGCAGGACCGCCGCACCGCCGACCGCTGCCAGGCGCTGAAGCAGGCGGGCCACGAGAAGATCTTCTCCGACCGTACCGGCCTGCTGCTCGATCCGTATTTCTCCGGCACTAAGATCGAGTGGATCCTGGATCACGTTGCGGGCGCTCGGGCGGCAGCAGAGAAGGGCGCACTCGCGGCGGGCACTATCGAGTGTTTCCTTCTGTGGCGCCTGACCGGCGGCAAGGTGCATGCGAGCGACGCTACCAACGCCAGCCGGTCGCTGCTCCTCGACATCCGCAAGGGCGCCTGGGACCCGGAGCTGATGCAGCTCCTGCGCGTGCCGGCGTCGCTGTTGCCTCGGGTCGTCGACTGCTCGGGTGAACTGGGTGTCGCCACGGCCGATATCCTTGGCGCGCCTGTGCCGATCCTGGGCATGGCCGGCGACCAGCAGGCGGCCACCGTCGGCCAGGCTTGCATCAAGCCCGGCATGGTGAAGGCGACCTACGGCACGGGCTGCTTTGCCCTCCTGAACACCGGCAGTCTCGCCATGCATTCGCGGTCGCGGCTGCTCACGACGATTGCCTATCAGCTTGGCGGGCGGCGGACCTATGCGCTCGAAGGCAGCATCTTC
>CALROF020000085.1:0-25190 GCA_943369775.1 Reyranella massiliensis 521 | reverse complement strand
AAGGAGCTCCTGGGCCCAGCCCATTTCGCCGACCTGATCCGGCCCGTCGGCCAGGTGCATGCATGGGAAACCGACAAGGAAACCGAGGGGGCCGCGCTCGAACGCCGTCTGCGGGAGCGACAGGGCATCTCCAGCCAGGTGCTGGGCCCCGATGATCTTCGCCAGATGTTTCCGGGTCTCTCGACCGCGGTAAAGCGAGGCGTCCTGATCCCGGGCAACGGCTACACCGTCAACCCGCAGCGACTGATCCAGACACTGCAGGCACTCTTTCTCGAAGCCGGCGGCACGCTGTTACCTGAGAGCGTGATGAAGATCATCCCGTGCGATGGGCACGCGGGCTACGATGTCATGACCAATGTTGGCTTCCATCGCGTCTCGCGAATCGTCGTCGCTGCAGGCGCGCGCGCCGTCCGCCTGCTGGAGCCGCTTGGCATACGCGTGCCTCTCGAAACGGAGCGCGGCTATCACGTGATGCTGCCGACGCCTGGCCTGTCGCTGACGACGACGATCTCGAACAAGTCGCGATCCTTCGGTGTCACCCCCATGGAACATGGCCTGCGGGTCGCCGGCACGGTGGAGATCGCAGGCTTGGAGGCGCCACCGGATGAACGGCGGGCCAAGGCACTGGTCGCAAGCGTCCGGTCCATGTTCCCCGACGTGAATGTCGAGGGTCACCGCTTCTGGATGGGTTTCCGCCCGTCGACGCCCGACAGCCTGCCGTTCCTGGGAGAAGCGCGATCCCATCCCGGCCTCTTCCTGGCGGTCGGCCACGGACACTTCGGGATGACCGGCGGACCACCCAGCGCCCGCATGCTTGCCAATATCATTGCCGGAAAATCCCCCGGACTGGATCCGATGCCCTACAGGCCAGATCGCTTCGGGTGAGCCGGAACTTCTAGGCGATGAGCCTGCCGGCGAACCTCAGTGCATCGAGGGCGAAGTGCCGGGCGTCCTCGAACAAGGTGGCGAGCTCCAGCGCATAGAGGAGCGCGATGGCACTGAAGGCCCCGGGATACAGGCCGCTCCATCTAACGATGCGATCCGGCAGAGACGTTTTCAGCAGAGCGCCCCGTGCTGCGACCATCAAGACGATGCCAAGGACAGCACCTCCCACCACGTCGCTCGGGTAGTGGAAGCCGAGATAGGCGCGCGGCAGGCAGATCACGAGAAGCACCCAGCAGAAGGCCACGATCCCGAATGGGCGCGACCATGTCCAGATAGGTATCGAGAGTGCGAAGAAGAGAGCCGCATGATCGCTGGGGAACGAACTCCACGTCCTCAGTGACTCCGGATGCACACTGAGCGGCATATTCAGGCCGAAGGCCGGCGCATGCAGCGGCCGAGGATGGAAGGGCAAACCCGTCTGCATCAGCCGCACGATCAAGGCGACGAACAAAGCGGCTAATGTCGAGGCCACGATCATGCGCCGCATATCCTCGCGGCGATCGCCTCGCTCGAACCATATCCAGCAATAGGTCGCAAGGAAGACGCCGCCCTTGAGGACTGCCGAGTCCGCAACGTCGAGCACGAACTGATCCAGCAGTTCGTTACGACCTGCCGGTTGGTTGATCAGCAATATCAACCACTCGTCCCATCGCTTGATCGCGGTCACGGGCGGCACCTCCGCCGCCAAATCTAATATTCATCGAATCGCAACAATGGTGACCTTGCTGTGGCCCGTGGCGCAACCTCAGGCGCGTCGCGGGTCGAGATTGGTGCCCTGCCACACACAGCCCAGCTCGTTGCTCGTCACCTTGAGGACGCGCTCACGGCCGTTGTTGACGAAGGAGAAGACCATCACGCTGTTGCCGACCTTTGCAGTGCCACCGAACACGCCGTCGGTCCCCTTCCGGAGGGTGACCGCTGTCGCCCCCGAAACCGTGGCCGTGGTCCGCGCCTCGGCGACCGACCACTTCTTGTTGTTGAAGGTGTTGTTCCCTGAGGTGCAGGCCGGATGATTCCGGGGCGATGGCGTCAGAGTGAACGGGATGCTTTGCGCGGCCAATGGAGAGGCGAGCCCGAGAAGAGCGACGGCCGTTGCAATCATTCCGCGCATTGCAGCCCTCCCCGCTGCGATAAGCCAGACGGCAGCCTGCCACGAGGCTTGCCGCCAAGGCAATGCATCCCGACGCAGAGCACCGGCACGCCGTCAGTTCAACTCCCTGGCGACGAGGACGAAGTCGGGGTCTTTTGCCGTGCCGTTACCCTTTTCGATGATCGGCGGCTCGAGGTCCCGTCCCGGAAGCTCCGATCTAATCGTGGCCAGAAATTTCAGATCTCCGTTGTAGGTGAAGCGACATCCCGGCTGGGCGATGCGCTTGATGACTCTGATGAAGGTGTCGAGGAGCGGTGTCCCGCGCATGGTGATGTGGCTGGCCGACTTGTCGGGAATGAACGTGGACGGATCAGGATCGTCCGCCCATGGCCTGAAGCCGCCGACCGGATCGAACGAATGGTCGAGATCGACCTGATAGTCCTCGAACTCCGGCGTTTCACCATCTCCCGCCAGGTTGATCAGGCGTCCACCCCGCTTCGGACCGACGGGACGCCCCGTAAAGACGTTATGCGGATCGAATTCACCACCCTCTTCCTGCGACGCCGAAAAGAACTTCGAGTTCGCCGCGAGCTTCGTCAAAGGACCTCCGGGCACGGCCGCCTTCCGGTTCTGACGAACCTCGACTGAATGGATCTTAATCACGCCGGGGCGCGATGCGGTGATCGTCGCGTTGCCGGGACGGAAGGCTTCCAGGCGCATGTCCATGGGGTCCTTCTTCAGGGAGACCTGGCCGCCGTCTTCGGGAGCCAGGACCTGCGCCGGATTTGAGGGCCCCAGGCTGAAGTCGGACAGGAATACGACCTTCTTGCTCGGAGGCTTGGGCACAAGCTGCGAGATATCTCCGTGGTTCGTACAGACCGCCGCGCCGGTGCTGCCGGTGTTCAGGCAGGTAATCATGCCTGCGCTATTGGGCGGCCAGCGGCTGGTTGTCGTGATGGTCTGCGGATTGGGCGCGGTGACGCGCGGCCCCGTGACGGCAAAGGACTCCCGTTGGGAGACGAGCGACTGCCGGACGATGAACTGCGGCGGCGGGATAATCCGGTTCACCGGTTGGCCACCCCGGACCTTGAATTCGAGCGGTCCGAGAGGACGCTGTTGCTGCAGCTCCTGATCGAGGGAGGCAATCGTCATCTTGCCGACGATGTTGTCGGCCTGGCTCTGATAGGCCTTGTTGATGATGTTGCGCTTTCGCTTGTAGGCGAGAACAGCCGTCGCCGTTCCGTTCCCATAAATGCCGTCCGCGTCGAGGCCCGCCTTGTCGAGCTGGTTCAAGGCGAGCTGGATCTTCTGGACGTGCTCCCCTCTCGTACCAGGCACGATGTGGGCGGCATCGGAGACGGCAGCGGCTTCGAGCTTCGGATCGCCCTGGAACAACGATGACTGGAGAGCCATGGAAACCTCGCGGCACAGTACTCTGAATGCTGCCAGTACCGCCGCACGATGACCACGGTATTATCCTGCGAGGCAGGGCATTCCAAACTGGACCATATCGAATCTTCTAAACTGGACGTTCCTCGCGATTCACTCTCGGACTAATTAGGACAGAGGCTAAGAGGATTTCCGAGACCCATCATGGTTCAGCAACCGGCACCCGAACTATCTGTCGAAGACATCGAGCGCTTCGGCCCCGACCCGCTCGGCGCGTTCAAGGCCAATCTCGCCAGAGTCGAGGAGCGCATCGCCAGGGCCTGCGAACGTGCGGGGCGCGAGCGCGCTGCAGTCCGGCTGCTACCCGTCACGAAGACGGTGCCGGCGCATGTCCTGCGCTTTGCCTTCGCCGCCGGAATTCAGTTCTTCGGCGAAAACAAAATTCAGGAAGCACAGGGCAAGCGCGAAGCGTTGGCCGATCTGGCCATCGACTGGAGCATCATCGGCCACCTGCAGACCAACAAGGTGAAGTACCTCACCCGCTTTGCCCGCGAATTTCATGCGCTCGACAGCCTGCGTCTTGCCGAGCTCCTCAACACGCGCCTCGAACGGGAAGACCGCTTTCTCGACGTCTATGTCCAGGTCAACACATCGGGTGAAGAGAGCAAGTACGGCCTGTCTCCGGATGCGCTCCTACCCTTCGTCGATTCACTCGATCAGTTCCAGCGTCTCAAGCCGAGGGGCCTGATGACCCTGGCGCTGCTCAGCGCCGACATGGACAAGGTCCGTCCCTGCTTCGGTCTGCTGCGCCGTCTGCGCGACGAAGCCGTAAAGCGCAACGCTGCGCTCACCGAGCTCTCGATGGGCATGTCGGGGGATTTCGAGGAAGCAATCGAGGAAGGCTCCGATGTTGTCCGCGTCGGCCAAGCGATCTTCGGCAAGCGGCCAACGCCCGACGGCCACTACTGGCCGGGCTTGATATCGACGTGATCCGTCGCGACACGCGCCCCAAGCCGGCGCCTGTTACGTAAAATCTGTCTCAAAAAAATGAGGCCCGTGGGGTACGGGCCTCGAGGGTTGGGGACGTACCCTCGATCTTGCCAACCTGGGGGAGAAGGCGCCGATCAAGGTACGCACTCAATGCGCGCTGTGGAAGATGGTTCCATCCCAAGTCGCGCAGTTTTGCGATCTTCACACGTTCGTCACAGACGAAGGCGGCAGGGTAGGGAAAGACGGGTAAGGCTAGCCCTTCCCCTCCTCGCCCTCCTACTACCGCAAGCGGCGCGACTAGTAGCGGGTCGGCGTCGTGACGGTCGTTGTCGTGACCGGCGTAGGAGAATACGGATCGTTGTAGACGGTCGTGGTCCGCTGCACGGTCGGGGCCGGCGGGGCCTGCACCGTTTCATGTCTTACCGAACAGCCTGCAACCACAATCGCTAAAGCCAACATGGCAAACGGGACGATCTTCATGGGCGACCTCCTCTGAAACTTCATCTTAACGAAGGCAGCAACGCCGCCTGTCGGAGGTCTGTTCCTCGCCGATTGCATTTTTGGCAGCCATCTCTCCGCTGAGGCGTTTCTGCGACCGTCGCCGTCGTCGGGAACCTGCCACTCGGGCTTGAGTCGTTTGGCATTCGCCGCGCGAGGGGCTATCGAGGCATCATGTCTTGCCGAGAGCCCGCGTGACGCACGAACTCAAGATCTTCAGCACGATCGCCGTGCAGAGCGCTCTCGAAGCACTCGCGCCGCAATTTGAAGCGGCGAGCGGCTTCCGCCTTCGCATCACATGGAACACCGCACCAGTGCTGGTGAAGCGTCTGCAGGGTGGCGAGACGGCGGATATGCTGCTCCTCAACCGCGCCGGCATCGACACCATGATCCGCGACGGACGAGTCCTGCCCGGCTCCGAGGTTACGCTGGCGAGTTCCGCCACCGCGCTGGCGATCAAAGCAGGCGCCGCCCGGCCCGACATCTCGACGCCAGAGGCACTGAAGCAAACGCTGCTGTCGGCACGCGCGATCTCCTACACCGATCCCGCAGCCGGTGGTGCGAGCGGCATCTACTTCGCCAAGCTGCTCGAACGCCTGGGCATTGCCGACGAGATCAACACCAAGACGAAGTTTCCTCCGCCTGCAGGACTTAGCGGAGACTTCTTGCTGACCGGCGAGGCCGACCTCGCGATCCAGCAGAAGCCCGAGCTGCTGCAAGTTCCCGGCATCGAGATTCTGGGAATGCTGCCGGGCGACCTGCATATGGTCACGGTCTTCGTCGCCGGCATCGAAGCGTCGAGCCCACAGGCCGCGACGGCCAAAGCGCTGATCGACTTTCTTCGCTCCCGGCCCGCGGCTGACGTTTTTCGCGCCAAGGGGCTCGATCCGCAGTAGTGACCGGCGAACAATATGCCGCGCGAATTTCCACACGGCATATCGCGTGCCCACTGTTTCAGAACTCCAACTTGGTGATGCTCAGCCGGGAATGCGGGCGATGACTTTGATCTCGAAGTCGAACCCCGCAAGCCAATTGACGCCGATCGCCGTCCAATTCGGATAAGGCGCTTCCGGGAAGACTTCGCCTTTAACGGTCATGACCGTGCCGAACTGATTTTCGGGATCGGTATGAAAGGTCGTCACGTCGACGATATCGTCGAGCCCGCATCCGCCCGCCTGCAGGGTCGCCTTGAGATTGGCGAATGCCAGACGGACCTGCGCCTCGAAGTCCGGCTCGGGCGACCCATCGGTGCGACTGCCGACCTGACCGGAAACGAACAGCAGATCGCCCGATCTGATTGCCGCGGAATATGCATGTGACTTGTAGAGGGCATGCCGACCGGCCGGGAATACGGCATCACGCTGGGCCATATGGAGTTCTCCTGTTGTGGATCACGGGAAAGCGGTGGCGACGAACTGATTTCCGTCGCTTCGTTTCACATACGTGGCGTATATTAAATTCATATACGCAACGTATGTCAAATGATATACGTCGCGTATCTGAAATGCAGAGGTGGTCGTGACTGCACGGCGTCGCGTTGAAACGATGGAGGAAAACCGCAGCAAGCTGATTGCCGCCGGACGAAAAGCATTCGCTTCCGAAGGGTTCGCCGCGGCGTCGATGGACGAGCTGACTGCTTCCGTCGGCCTGACGCGCGGCGCGCTGTATCACAACTTCGGAGATAAGAAGGGGCTGCTCGCGGCCGTCGTGGCGCAGGTCGACGGCGAGATGGCGGCGCGTGCCCGGCTAGCCAGCGCCGACGCAGGCGATGATTGGGAACAACTCCTGGCCGAAGGAGCAGCCTACATCGCGATGGCGCTGGATCCGGAGGTGCGCAGGATCGTGCTGCTCGATGGACCCGCGTTTCTCGGTGATCCTTCTCACTGGCCCAGTCAGAACGCGTGTCTACAGGCAACGAAGCAGGCGGTCGGGAAATTGATCGCCGACGGCATTATGAAGAACACGGATATTGAGGCTGCCGCCCGCCTCCTCTGTGGTTCTGCACTGAACGCGGCATTGTGGGTAGCAGACAGCGATGACCCGCAGACCGCCCTGCCCAAGGCAGTCGATGCCTTTCGGCTTATGGCAGAGGGTTTTCTGTCCGAGAGGCGCTAGTTCCCGTGCTGCCGACATCGGCGGAGTGGGAAATGGCGGAGAGGGTGGGATTCGAACCCACGGTACGCTTGCACGCACAACGGTTTTCGAGACCGTCCCGATCGACCACTCTGGCACCTCTCCGGGCGCCGGGTTATAGGCGGCGGGCACTTTCGGGGCAACACCCTGATAGGCGGGGAGGATAAAGCGATGAAACTGCCCGAAAAGGGGCTGGCCTGGCCGGAAATCGAGGCCCGGCTGAACGACGCCAAGAAAGACGACTATTCGTGGCGGGACGGCCGGATGGCCGTTTACTACTACTATCTCGACGACGAACTATCCGACGTGCAGAAGCGCGCCTACGCGGCCTTCTGGACCGAGAACAGCCTCGGCAAGCGCGCCTTTCCCTCGCTTGCGAAACTGGAAAACGACGTCGTCGATTTCGGTCTGTCGCTGATGAACGCACCCGAGGACGCCGCCGGCACCTTCACCTCTGGCGGCTCCGAGAGCATCTTCCTCGCCGTCCAGACGGCGCGCGACTGGGCCCGTGCGACCAAAGGCATCGACAAGCCGAACTTCGTCGTGCCGCGCACGTCCCACCCCGCCTTCAGCCGCGCCGGACATGCGCTGGGGGTCGAGATCCGCCGCGTGCCGACCACGCGCAACGACTTCAAGGCCGATATCAGCGCCATGGCGGGCCGGATCGACGACAATACGATCGGTCTCGTGGGCTCCGCGCCCTGCTATCCCTTCGGCGTCTTCGATCCGATCCGCGAACTCGGTGCGCTCGCTCAGGCGCGCGGGCTCTGGCTGCATGTCGACGCCTGCGTCGGCGGCTTCCTGTCGCCCTACGTCAAGCGGCTGGGCCATGCCCTGCCCGACTGGGATTTCGCGGTGCCGGGCGTCACCAGCATTTCCGCCGACCTGCACAAGCACGGCATGGCGGCCAAGGGCGCCTCGCTGATGTTGTTGCGCTCCAAGGAGCTGAAGGAGAAGTACCAGACCTTCGACTTCCGCGAATGGGAACGCGGCCTCTATGTCGCGTGGACCATGCAAGGCACGCGGCCCGGCGGCGCCATCGCCGCAGCCTGGGCGACGCTGCAGCATCTCGGCGACGAGGGCTACATGCGCTGCGCGCGCATGATCATGGACAACAAGAAAGCCCTGATCGACGGCATTGCCCGCATTCCGGGCCTTGCCGTGCTGGAGCCCAGCGAACTCTCGATCTTCGTCACCCGCTCGGCCGATCCGGCCCTGGATATCGGCGCTGTTTCCGATGCGATGGGCACTCGCGGCTGGCTGGTTGGCCGTCAGGTCGAGCCGCCCGGCATCCACATGCATCTCAATCCCAGCCATGAGAGCATGGTGGCGGATTATCTGAAGGATATGACCTGGGCGGTCGGCGAGGCCCGCAATAGCAAGGCTGCTTCGAGGGACGCCGGCTCGACCTATTGACCCTCTGCCGGGAATCCTCTCAAAATTGGCCGCAGGCCCGCAAATTGGGGCTTTTGCGGCGTTGACTCAGGGTTCAGCGTGCGTATATTCCGCCCTCCTTCGGCGGGTCTTGCAGGCCCGCCGCGCTCTTTCGTGCTTCCCAGCATTTTGGGCCCGAGCCGTCGCTATCCCCTAGGGATGGTAGGGTAGTCGGATCCGGACTGGGAGCTTCTAGTCGGGTGTCATTATGATCGCCGTTATCCGCACGGGTGGAAAGCAATACACGGTCGCCGCTGACGACCAGCTCACGGTCGAGAAGATCGAGGGCGAGGCCGGCGCCAAGGTCGAGTTCACCGACGTTCTGATGGTCGGCGACAAGGTCGGCGCGCCGACCGTGGCCGGCGCCAAGGTCGTGGGCTCGATCGTCAAGCAGGCCCGCGGCCCGCACGTGATCATCTTCAAGAAGCGCCGTCGCCAGAACTCGCGGCGCAAGAACGGTCATCGTCAGGACCTGACGGTGGTCAAGATCGAACAGATCGTCGCCTAACCAGATAGAGCGACCGGAGTAGTACGATGGCACACAAAAAAGCAGGCGGCTCCTCGCGTAACGGCCGCGATTCCGACGGCAAGCGCCTGGGCGTGAAGCGCTTCGGCGGCCAGAAGGTCCTCTCGGGCAACATCCTGGTCCGTCAGCGCGGCACCAAGATGAACCCCGGCGAGAACGTCGGTGTCGGCCGCGACCACACCCTGTTCGCCACGGCCGACGGCGTCGTTTCTTTCCGCACCCGTTCGGGTGGCAAGGTCGAAGTGAACGTGCTCCCGGCGCCGGCTCTGGCCGCCGAATAGCCGTTCCCGTTCAATCGGATTGTGAAGGGGGAGCGGGTCGCCGTTCCCCCTTTTCGTTTTTGGACCTCATCCCATGAAATTCCTCGACCAGGCCAAGATCTACATCCGCTCCGGCAATGGCGGCGCGGGATGCGTGGGCTTTCGCCGCGAGAAGTTCATCGAGTTCGGTGGACCGGATGGTGGCGATGGCGGGCGCGGCGGCAATGTGATCGCCGAGTGTGTCGATGGGCTGAACACGCTGATCGACTATCGCTACGCCCAGCACTTTAAGGCCGAGACCGGCCATCACGGCATGGGCAGCCAGCGTACCGGCGGCAAGGGCAAGGATGTCGTGTTGCGCCTGCCGCGCGGCACGCAGGTCTTCGCAGAGGACAACGAGACGCTGCTCGTCGACTTCACCGAGATCGGCCAGAGCGTCGTGCTCGCCAAGGGCGGCGACGGTGGCTACGGCAACCTACACTACAAAACTTCGACCAATCGCGCGCCGCGTCGCGCCGACAAGGGCTGGCCCGGCGAAGAAAAGGCCCTCTGGCTCCGGCTGAAGCTGATCGCCGACATCGGCCTGGTTGGTCTGCCCAACGCCGGCAAGTCGACGTTCCTGTCCTCGAATTCGAACGCGCGGCCCAAGATTGCCGACTACCCGTTCACGACTCTGCATCCCGGCCTCGGCGTGGTCGGGGTGGGCGACCGGGAATTCGTGATGGCCGACATTCCGGGCCTGATCGAAGGCGCGCATGAAGGTGCTGGCCTCGGCACGCGCTTCCTTGGCCATGTCGAGCGCTGCCGTGCGCTGCTCCACCTTGTCGACGGCACTCAGGACGATGTCGCCGATGCCTACAAGACGGTACGCGCCGAGCTGCGCGCCTATGGTGGCAATCTCGCGCGCAAGAAGGAACTGGTGGCGCTCAACAAGACCGACGCCATGACGCCCGAGGACATCGAGGCCAAGCGCGCCGCGCTCGCCAAGGCCAGCCGCAAGACCGTGCACGTTATCTCGGCCGTTTCGGGTCAGGGCGTTCAGCCCCTGCTGCACGAACTGATGAAGCTCGTCGAGAAGCAGACCGCCAAGAGCAAGGAAGCGGCATGAGCTCCCGCACCAGCGCCCCCCTTCAGAGTGCGAGGCGGCTGGTCGTCAAGATCGGTTCTTCGATCCTGGTAGACGAGGCAAAAGGCGAAGTCCGGCGCGATTGGCTCGAAGCGCTGACCAACGACGTGGCGCGCCTGCACAAAGGTGGCTGCGAGGTCGTGCTGGTTTCGTCCGGCGCGATTCGGCTGGGCCGCACCCATCTCAAGTTACCCGCCGGTGTGCTGAAGCTCGAGGAAAGCCAGGCTGCGGCGGCGACCGGTCAAATCCAACTCGCCCAGGCCTATCAGGAAGCGTTGGCGCAGCACGGCATCACCGTGGCCCAGCTCCTGCTCACCCTGCACGATTCCGAAGAGCGCCGCCGTTATCTCAATGCGCGCCAGACCATGGCGACCCTACTCGGCCTCGGCGCCGTGCCGGTGATCAACGAGAACGACACGGTTGCCACCGACGAGATCCGCTTCGGCGACAACGATCGCCTGGGCGCACGCGTCGCCGAAATGATCTCGGCCGACACGCTGGTGCTGCTCTCCGACATCGACGGCCTCTACACAGGCGACCCACGCAGCGACGCTTCGGCGAAGTTCATCCCCGAGATTCGCGAGATCACGCCGGAGATCGAGTCGATGGCAGGCGCTGCTGCCTCGGTTCTGTCCAATGGCGGCATGGTGACCAAGCTGATGGCCGGCCGCATCGCCATGGCCGCGGGCTGCCGCATGGCAATCGCCGACGGCCGCAAGGTCGGTGCATTAGGCGCGCTGATCGACGGCACCGCGCGCTGCAGCTGGTTCCTGCCGGAAGGCTCGCCCCTGTCGGCGCGCAAGAAGTGGATCAAGGGCTCGCTCAAGACATCGGGCAGCCTGGTCGTCGACGATGGTGCGGTACGCGCTTTATCGGCCGGCAAGAGCCTGTTGCCGGCCGGCGTCACGGCGATCAACGGCGAGTTCAGGCGTGGCGACGTGGTCGATGTGAAGGATCGCGTCGGCCGCGTTCTGGCACGCGGGCTGGTCGCCTATGCCGCCGAGGATGCGCGCCGCATCGCCGGCCGCAAGAGCGTCGAGATCGAGAAGCTGCTGGGTTTCCGCGGCCGCGACGAGATGGTCCATCGCGACGACCTCGTGGTCGAGTAGGCGCAGCAGGAGCTATACTGGAGCGGACGATGAACGTTCAGACCAAGCCTGCCGAAGATGCCGTAAGCATCGTCGCCGAATTGGGCCGTCGCGCGAAGACGGCAGCGGCTGCGCTGCGCAATGCTCCGACCGACGCCAAGAACAAGGCGCTGGCCGATGCGGCTCGCCTGATCCGCAACGAGAAGGCCGCCATTCTGACCGCCAATGCCCGCGACATCGACGCGGCCAAGGCAGCCGGCATGTCGAGCGCGTTGCAGGATCGCCTGCTCCTGAACGACGCGCGCATCGAAGGCATGGCCAAGGGCCTCGACGATATCGTCGCCCTGCCCGATCCCGTCGGTGCCACGATCGAGGAATGGCAACGTCCGAACGGGCTCGTCATCAGCCGCGTGCGCGTGCCCATCGGCATCATCGGTGTGATCTACGAAGCCCGGCCTAACGTGACCGCCGACGCCGGCGCGCTGTGCATCAAGTCGGGTAACGTCGTGGTGCTGCGTGGCGGCTCCGACAGCTTCCATTCCTCGCGCGCCATCGTCGAGCTGCTGCGCCAAGCGCTGAAAGGCGCCGGCCTGCCCGAGGATTGCGTCCAGCTCGTGCCGACCACGGACCGCGCCGCCGTCGGCGAGATGCTGCGGGCCATGGACTGGCTCGACCTGATCGTGCCGCGCGGTGGGCGCTCGCTGATCGATCGCGTGACACAGGAAAGCCGCGTGCCGGTGCTGCGTCACTATGACGGCATCTGCCACGTCTATGTCGACCGCGATGCCGATATCGCCATGGCACGCGATCTCGTGGCCAACGCCAAGATGCGCCGGGTCAGCGTCTGCGGCGCCGCCGAGACGCTGCTGGTCGACAAGGCCGCCCTCGACACGCACCTGATGCCGGTGCTGGCGCGGCTGCACGAGCTCGGCTGCGAAGTCCGTGGCGACGCCGAAGTGCAGAAGCGCGATCCCAAGGCTGTCCCCGCCACCGACAAGGATTGGCGCACCGAGTATCTCGAACCGATCATCTCCGTCGCGACTGTCGATGGTGTTGGCGGTGCAATCGATCACATCGCGCGCTACGGCAGCCAGCACACCGAATCGATCGTCACCGACAATGAGGCCACGGCGCAGCGCTTCCTGGGCGAGGTGGACAGCGCCATCGTGATGCACAATGCCAGCACGCAGTTCGCCGACGGCGGCGAGTTCGGGCTGGGTGCGGAGATCGGCATTTCGACCAATCGCATGCATGCCCGCGGGCCGGTCGGCCTGGTCGAACTCACGACCTACAAGAACATCGTGCGCGGCAAGGGCACTCTTCGTCCGTGAGTTCGCGCCCGTGAGTTCATCGTCATGAGCTTGAACCCGATGCCGGGAGTGCCGCGCGACACGACGCGGCGCATCGGTCTCCTGGGCGGCTCGTTCAACCCCGCGCATCCAGGCCATAGGCATATCAGCCTGGAGGCGATGAAGCGGCTGGGCCTCGACGAGATCTGGTGGCTGGTCTCGCCCCAGAACCCGTTGAAGAGTGGCGACGGCATGGAGCCGCTGCCGACACGTGTCGCCCGCGCCCGGCAGATCGCTGCCCACCCGCGCATCCGCGTCGACGCGCCCGAATTGCTGCTGGGCACGCGCTACACGCTCGATACGGTGCGGGCGCTGCGCCGGATTTACCCCAAAGCCCGGTTCGTCTGGCTGATGGGTGCCGACATCCTGCCCCAGCTCGTCGATTGGGCAGGCTGGCGCGATCTTTTCGCCACGATTCCCATTGCCGCCTTCGCCCGGCCCGGCTGGGGATATGCGGCTCTGGCAGCAACGGCGCCCCGCACATTTGCCCGTTACCGGGTCGACGCAGAGAATGCCCGCCAGCTCGCCTCTTGCGAGCCGCCGGCCTGGTGCTTTATCCCGAGCCGTCTGGACAGCCATTCGGCCACAGCCATCCGCGCCGTCCGGCCGCGACGAACGAGAACGAAAGGAAAGACCATCTCCGACCAAAATTCCTCCACGGGGCCCCGTCAGCTCCCCGACCGCAGCAAAGCCATCGACGCCCTGCTCACGCTGGTGCGTCGTTCGCTGGAGGACGACAAGGCTGAGGACGTCGTCGTCATCGATCTCAAGGGCAAGTCCGCCTTCGCCGACTACATGGTGATCGCCTCGGGCCGCTCGAACCGCCAGGTCGTGGCCATTGCCGACCATCTCGCCGAGAAACTGAAGCAGAACGGCCACGGCTATACGCCGGTCGAAGGCAAGCAGGGCGGCGACTGGGTCCTCGTCGATGCCGGCGATGTGGTCGTGCATATCTTCCGCCCCGAGCCCCGCGCCTTCTATGCGCTGGAGAAGATGTGGGCGCTGGAGAACGAGGCCGCGGCCAAACCCGTCAAGGCCAAGCCCGTGAAGAAGGTGGCGGCCAAGCGGGCCAGTGCTGCCAAGCCGCCGGCCCGGCGCAAGCGAGCCGTGTGAGCAGGCTAGTCCCTTGAAGCTGACGATCGCCGCCATCGGCCGCGCCGGACGCGGACCGGAGCGCGATCTCTACGAACACTATGCCGGCCGCATCCGCTGGCCGCTGACGCTTCGCGAGCTCGAGGAGAAGCGCAAGCTGCCGCCGCCGCAGCTCATGCAGCGCGAGGGCGAGTTGCTGCTGCAGGCGGTGCCAGCAGGTGCGACCCTGGTGGCGCTGGACCGTCGCGGCAAGGTGATGGACAGCGAAGCCTTCGCGACCCGGCTGGGCACCTGGCGTGACAGTTCGGTGTCGGACCTCGCATTCCTGATCGGCGGCGCCGACGGCCATACCGAACAGCTCCTGCAAAAATCCGCTCTCGTTCTGTCATTTGGCGCCATGACCTGGCCCCACCTGCTGGCCCGCGGCATGCTGGCGGAGCAGATCTACCGCGCGCAGCAGCTCCTGGCCGGGCACCCTTATCATCGCGCCTGAGCAGGGCATGGAAGGGCGTCGATTTTGCCTCTGTTCTGACGAAAAACCGGGGCTACATTGAAACCCATGCACCCATTTTCCCGATGGCTTCTGGCCGCCTCCGCCTCCTTGCTCGTGGCCGCCGCGGCGACCTCTGCGATGGCTCAGTCGACGCCGGTCCAGAAGCCGGGCGTCAAGCCAGTGCGATCGATCCCTTACGTCTCGATCACCGGCGATGACGGCAAACAGCGGCACTACGAAACCAACGCTATCCCGCTGCTGTTCAACCGCGCCTGCTTCGGCTGGCGCATGTATCTCGGCGGCCCCAACCGCGTCGTTTCCTTGAAGGAAGTGCTGACGACCTCGCAGCCCGCCGAACAGGTGATCGCCGGCCCCGAAACCGAGGTCAGCGCCGACAAGACGAAGGCCACCACCCGCATGTTCGAGACCGTGCAGGACGGCGTGCTGCAACGTTCCTGGTGCATCATCCCAGGCGATCCGCCGGGCACCTATACCTACGACATTACAATCGACGGCGAGCCGCGCGGCGAGTTCGTGTTCTGCGCCATCGAAGTGCCGGATCAGAATCCCAACACCGATCCGCGGGAACTCTCCTGCCCCAACAAGTTCAACGCGGTCGAGCGTGCCCAGCCGCACGGCCGGAAGGCATCGTAATGGCTGTCGTGTCCCGTCCTCGTCCTGCCCTGCTCTGCATCCTCGACGGCTGGGGCTACCGCCCGGACCGTGCCTACAACGCCATCCTCGACGCCAAGACTCCCAACTTCGATCGCCTGATCTCGACCTGCCCGCAGGGCCTGATCGATGCGTCGGAAACGTTCGTCGGCCTGCCCAAAGGCCAGATGGGCAACTCCGAGGTCGGCCACATGAACCTCGGCGCCGGCCGTGTCGCCGTGCCGGATCTGCCTCGCATCGACACGGCCATCGAAGATGGTTCGCTGGCGAAGAATCCCATCCTGGCTGATGCCATCGCAACGCTGAAGAAGAGCGGCGGCGCTTTCCACCTGATGGGGCTTGCGTCGCCGGGTGGCGTTCATGCGCACCAGGACCATCTCGTCTTCCTCGCCAATCTGATCGCAGGCCAGGGCGTGCCGGTCTGGATCCATGCCTTCCTCGATGGCCGCGACATGCCCCCGCGCAGTGCGCTGGAGTGCCTCGAGCCCATTCAGGCAGGCCTCAAGGTTGGCCTGCCGATCAAGTTCGCCACCGTCGCTGGCCGCTTCTATCCGATGGATCGCGACAAGCGCTGGGAGCGTGTGACGCTCGCCTATGACGCGATGGTCGATGCCAAGGCCGATCAGCACGCCGCAACACCGATGGCGGCCGTCGAGCAGGCTTATGCCGCGAAGCTCGACGACGAGTTCGTGCTGCCGACGGTGATCGATGGCTATGGCGGCATGAAGGACGGCGATGGCCTCCTGATGTTCAACTACCGCTCCGACCGCGCGCGCCAGATCCTGACGGCGCTGCTCGATCCGCGCTTCGACGGCTTCAACCGGACGCGCGTGGTGAAGTTCGCCGCGACGGTCGGCATGGTCGAGTATTCGGCGGCCCTCAGCCCCTTCCTGAAGACGCTGTTCCCGCCCGAGATCATCAAGATGGGCTTGGGCGAGACGGTGTCGCGCGCCGGGCTCAAGCAGCTCCGCATTGCCGAGACCGAGAAGTACGCGCACGTCACTTTCTTCTTCAACGGCGGTGAGGAGCGTGTGTTCGACGGCGAGGAGCGCATCCTGGTGCCCTCCCCCAAGGTCAAGACCTACGATCTCAAGCCCGAGATGAGCGCGCCGGAGGTGACCGACAAGCTTGTCGAGGCCATCGGCTCGGGCAAGTTCGACCTGATCGTGGTCAACTACGCCAACACCGACATGGTGGGCCACACCGGCGATCTCGCGGCAGCGACCAAGGCCGTCGAGGCCGTGGATACGAGCCTGGGGCGCCTCATGGAGGCGATCAAGGCGGCGGGCGGCGTCATGTTCGTCACGGCCGACCACGGCAATGCCGAGCAGATGTTCGACGAGCATTCGCACCAAAAGCACACCCAGCACACGTTGAATCGCGTCCCGGCTCTCCTCTTCAATGCCCCTGCCGGCGTTCACTCGCTGAGCGATGGCAAGCTCGCCGATGTTGCACCGACCATGCTGGCCCTGATGGGCGTGCCGCAGCCCCAGGAAATGACCGGCCGGTCGCTGCTGTCGACCGCGGCCCGCCCGACGGTCCTGACGGCCCCGCATTCCGCAGCGGCGGCTTCTGCCTAATTTATTTGTGAGGTAGGGCCCCTTGCCAGCCGTCCCGCCGCCTTGATCCTGCCAAAGACCGCCCTGTATTCTCGATTCCGACGCTCGAAAACATTGGATCGTTGAGCCGACGGCCCAGCGACTTTCCTGAAAGCACCCAAATGACCTTTCTGCGCTCCGCTTCCATTGCCGCCGCGACCCTGGCGTTCCTGGCCGGTCCCGCTCTCGCCCCGGCCTTCGCCCAGGACAAAGCCGATCCCAAGGCGGGTAGCGGCGACAAGAGCGAGCTCTACCAGCAGCTCAATCTGTTCGGCGACGTGCTGGAGCGCATCCGGCGCGACTACGTCGAACCGGTGGAAGAGAAGACGCTGATCGAGAATGCCATCAACGGCATGCTGACCGCGCTCGACCCGCACTCGAGCTACATGAACCCCAAGGCCTACAAGGACATGCAGGTCCAGACCAAGGGTGAGTTCGGCGGGCTCGGCATCGAAGTCACGATGGAGAACGGCGTCATCAAGGTCGTGTCGCCGATCGACGATACGCCCGCAGCCAAGGCCGGCATCCAATCAGGTGACCTGATCTTCGCGCTCGACGGCGAACCGGTGCAGGGCCTGACCCTGCAGGAGGCCGTCGAAAAGATGCGCGGCAAGGTCGGCACGCCGATCAAGATTTCGATCCGCCGCGCCGGCAAGGATCCGTTCGACGTCTCGCTGACCCGCGAGATCATCAAGGTGAAGTCCGTCCGCTATCGCCTCGAAGGCAACGACATCGGCTATATCCGTGTCACGTCCTTCACCGAGCAGACGACCTCGGGCGTGCTCGACGCCATCGAGAAGCTCAAGAAGGAAGCGGGCAACAAGCTCAAGGGCTACATCCTCGACCTGCGCAACAATCCGGGCGGCCTGCTCGACCAGGCCATCGCCCTGTCCGACGCCTTCCTCGACAAGGGCGAGATCGTTTCGGTCAAGGCGCGCAAGAGCGACGACGTCCAGCGCTGGAATGCAAAGCCCGGCGACGTGACCAACGGCCTGCCCATCGTGGTGCTGGTAAACGGCGGCTCCGCCTCGGCCTCGGAGATCGTGGCCGGCGCCCTGCAGGACCATCGCCGCGCGATCATCCTCGGCACGCGGTCTTTCGGTAAGGGCTCGGTCCAGACCATCATGCAGGTGACCGGCGGCGGCGCGATCCGTCTCACGACGGCGCTCTACTTCACGCCGTCGGGCCGTTCGATCCAGAAGGAAGGCATCAAGCCGGACATCGAGGTCGAGCCTGCCAAGATCGAGAACCTTCAGGCGCGCGGCGGCTTCCGTGAGGAGAATCTGCGCCGTTCGATCACCAACCCGAACGAGAAGCCGGGCGATGCCGCCAAGCCCGACGCAAAGGCTGATCCCAAGGCTGCCCCGAAGCCGGAAGCTGCCAAGCCCGGCGACAAGAAGGACGAGAAGCCGGTGGCGAACCAGGCTACCCCGCCGACCGATCCGGACGAACCGCCGAAGGAGCAGGCTGCCGACTATCAGCTCCTGCGTGCGGCCGATCTGATCCGCGGCATCTCGCTCTACAGCGGCCGCGCCAACTAGAGCGCCGCCGCCGGAACTTAGATCGTGCCCGGCCAGCGAAAAGCCAACGGCCGAGCCAAGGGACAAGAAATCAGGCCGCAGCGTAGCGGCCTGATTGCTGCTTATCTCCTGGTTTTCGCCGTCATTGCCGGGTCGGCTGCTCTGGTCCTGGGCAACGTCACCGTCACTGCTCCTCAGGTCGTCGAGAAAGCCGTCGCGGCAACCCCGGCACCAGCGGCGGCAGTAGTTCAGTCCCTGCCCTTGCCGATCCGCCCGCCGCCATCGGGCTTCCGCAGCTTCTCGTCCGCCGACCTTGCCGCGATGTCGGAGACGACGAGCGATGGATTGCGCCTGCCGCGCGTCGCATCGGATGGCTGGATGCCGTGGATCGCCAATGCGCGCCGTTTCGACCTTTCCGGATCGCCCGCCCGCATCGGACTCCTGATGATCAATCTCGGCGCCAGCGAAGCCGCGATGAAGCGCGCCATCGAGGAGCTTCCTGCCGAAGTGAGCCTCGCCTTTCTGCCCGGCACGCCCGATCTGCCGCGCTGGCTCGCCCAGGCACGCGCCTTCGGCCATGAGAGCTATCTGATGATGCCGATCGAGGATCAGGGAACTGCAGAGCGCGGCATCCGCCCCATCGACAGCACGGCTGATACGGCCGAGAACCTTCGCCGCCTGCGGCTCGCCATGGCGCGCGGCTCGGGCTATGTCGGCCTGGTGGTGTCCTCGCCGAGCCCCGTCACCCAATCCGAGACCATCTTGCGTCCGCTGGTGAAGGAGATCGTCGACCGCGGGCTGGCGCTCGTCGAAGTCAACCCGACGCGGGAGACGACCCAACGGCTGACGGCCGAGCTGGGCGCCGGCTATGCACGCAGCGCCGATGTGCTCGACTACAAGCTGGCGGGTGAGACCGTCATGGCAAATCTCGATCGGTTGGCGGCCTGGGTCGCCCAGGCCACGCCCGGCCGGCCGCCACGGCACGCCTTTGGCGTCATGCAGCCCGACGACGAGACGATCGACGCCATCGTGACCTGGAGCAAGGGCCTGCGCGAGCGGTCCGCGATATCGTTTGTGCCGCTCATCGGACATTTCGAATGCCGCGACGCCTGCATGGCGCGCCTGCAGGCCCAGCCTGCGCAGCTTCGCCCATGATGTCCGGCCGCCCCGAGGAATACCGCAAGAACGTCGGTCTGATGCTGATCGCGCCGGACCGGCGCGTGTTCGTCGGCTGTCGCGTCAACCAGCCCGACGCCTGGCAAATGCCTCAAGGCGGTATCGACGACGGTGAAAGCGCGATCGAGGCTGCTTGCCGCGAACTGCACGAGGAGGTCGGCACGACGAAGGCGCTGGTCCTGCGCGAAAGTTCGCGGTGGCTCTGCTACGAGGTGCCCGAGGAACGGCGGCCGCCCTACTGGAAAGGCCGCTGGCGTGGCCAGGCGCAGAAGTGGTTTGCACTGTCTTTCACCGGCAGCGACGCGGACATCGACATCCACGCCCACGACAAGGAATTCGCGTCCTGGCGCTGGATCGGCGCGCACGAACTCTCCGCGCTGATCGTGCCCTTCAAGCGCGCCGTCTACGACGCCGTGTTCGAGGAATTTTCCGACCTGATTTAGTGAGGGCTCGCTGTCGGCGAGCTTGCTAGGCGCCTTGGGCGGCGAGCTTGGCGGCGTTGCGGCGAAGGAACCACAGGCCAGCCCGCGTCATCAGATTGTTCAAGCGACCCTGCGGTTCGAGGCCAATCGCCTTCAGCACCATCGCCATTGCGCGCTGTACATGGCTCTGGCGGTAAAGCGGATAAGCCCGACGGGCATAAGCCTGCATGTTTCGCTTGCGATCGTAGGCCGCGCCAACCGGCTCGTTCGCTGCGAAGTAGGCGTAGGCGAGTTCATCGTCCTCGCTCTCGGCCAGACGCCCCCAGCCGATGCGCAGCCGGGTCCAGCGGCTCAGCCTGTCGCGCTGCAGGCAACGCCGCAGATGCTCGTAGAAGAGCTTGTAGTGACGGAACTCGTCGGCCGCGATCTTCGCGCAGACCTGCTTCAGCACCGGCTCCTCGGTCGCGTCCTTGAGGGCGCTGTAATAGGAACTGGTGCCAGTCTCGACGATGCAGCGGGCCATCATCTCGCCCGCCTGGCTGCCGCGCACCGAACCGTTGGCGTCGAGCGGCAGCTTGTAGCCGGTGCGGAAGCGATCGAACGCGGCGTCGAAATCCCAGGACGGATCGGCGAGCTGAGCCCAGCGGCCAAGCGCCATACCGTGCTGCACTTCCTCGACCACCCAGTTGTTCACCGCCTCTGTGAAGGACGGATCGTCGGCGAAGACACGGCCTAGATAGATGCCGTAGTCGCCACCGTTGCGCTCCACCAAGGCCGCAGCCTTGATGTTGCGAAGAATTTCGGGGTCGACCTTCGACGCATCGAAGCGATCCCACGCGATCGTCTCGAGAGTCCAGTTACTCATGAGCGGCAATCCTCGGCATCATGTCGCTTAAGCGTAATAAAGCGACGTTGGCCGCGGCTTTCAATGGCTAGGCCGTTCAGATCTCGACAGAAAATTACGCAGTGCCGCTGAAATCAGCGGCCGGCGTAGTAGGCCTGGGCGCGCCGGAGGTCCCTGACCACAAGGAGACTCTTTTCGGCCGCCACCTTTTCGGTGTCGGTCGCGGCATCCATGAGATCGCGCTCCGCCGCACGCTCGCGCTCGGCAAGCTGCTCGGACGTCACCTGCTCGAACGGCAAGGCTTCGTCGGCCAGCACTGTGCAACGCTCGGGCGTCACCTCGGCGAAGCCGCCGGCGACCAAAAAGCGCTGCTCGACCTTGTTGCCCTGGTAGACTTCCAGGACACCGGGGCGAACCGTCGAGATCAGCGGAGCATGGCCCGGCAGGACACCGAAGTCGCCTTCGCTGCCCGGGACGACAACCATGTCGGCCTCGGTCGCGAGCAACTCGCGCTCGGGCATCACCAGACGGAAGGAGACCTTGGCCATCTGCTTAGGCCGCCTCGGCCGCGAGCTTCTTGGCCTTGGCAACGGCCTCGTCGATCGTGCCGACCATGTAGAACGCCGCCTCCGGCAGGTCGTCGTACTCGCCGGCGACAATGGCCTTGAACGCCTTGATCGTGTCCTCGAGCTTCACGAACACGCCCGGCGTGCCGGTGAAGACTTCGGCGACGTGGAACGGCTGGCTGAGGAAGCGCTGCATCTTGCGGGCGCGCGACACGACCAGCTTGTCCTCTTCCGAGAGCTCGTCCATGCCCAGAATGGCGATGATGTCCTGCAGCGACTTGTACTGCTGCAGCACGCGCTGCACCGAACGGGCGACGTTGTAGTGCTCCTCGCCGACGACGCGCGGATCGAGCATGCGCGAGGTCGAGTCGAGGGGATCGACGGCCGGGAAGATCGCCTGCTCGGCGATCGAGCGGCTCAGCACTGTCGTCGCGTCCAAGTGGGCGAACGAGGTCGCCGGCGCCGGGTCGGTCAAGTCGTCGGCGGGCACGTAGATGGCCTGCACCGAGGTGATCGAACCCTTCTTGGTCGAGGTGATGCGCTCCTGCAGAGCGCCCATGTCGGTCGACAGCGTCGGCTGATAACCCACCGCCGACGGGATACGGCCGAGCAGCGCCGACACTTCCGAGCCGGCCTGCGTGAAGCGGAAGATGTTGTCGACGAAGAACAGCACGTCCTGGCCTTCGGCGTCGCGGAAGTACTCGGCGACAGTGAGGCCCGACAGCGCAACGCGGGCGCGGGCGCCCGGCGGCTCGTTCATCTGACCGTACACCAGCGCCACCTTCGAGCCCGGACCGTCGAGCTTGATGACGCCGCCTTCGATCATCTCGTGATAGAGGTCGTTGCCCTCGCGGGTACGCTCGCCGACGCCGGCGAACACCGACACACCACCGTGCGCCTTCGCGACGTTGTTGATCAGCTCCATGATCGTCACGGTCTTGCCGACGCCTGCGCCGCCGAACAGGCCGATCTTGCCGCCCTTCGCGTAGGGCGCCAGCAGGTCGATGACCTTGATGCCGGTGACCAGGATCTGCGCTTCCGTCGACTGCTCGATGAACTCGGGGGCCGAACGATGGATCGGCAGCGTGGTCTTGTTGCCGACCGCGCCGCGCTCGTCGACCGGCTCGCCGATGACGTTCAGGATGCGACCCAGCGTCTCCGGACCGACCGGCATGGCAATCGGGGCGCCGGTGTCGGCCGCCTTCTCGCCGCGGACCAGACCGTCGGTCGTGTCCATCGCGATGGTGCGGACTTCCGACTCACCCAGATGCTGGGCGACTTCCAGCACGATCAGGCGGCCATCGGCCTTCACGTGCAGCGCGTTCAGGATGTTCGGCAGCTCGCCGTCGAAGCGAACGTCGACGACCGCGCCCGTAATCTGGGTGATCGTGCCGATGTTGTTGGAGGCCATTGCGGATCCCTTTCCTTCGATTGCCTGGCAGCCGGCCTAGATGGCCTCGGCGCCCGAGATGATCTCGATGAGTTCCTTGGTGATCGTGGCCTGGCGCGAGCGGTTCATCTGCAGCGTCAGCTTCTTGATCACGTCGCCTGCGTTACGCGAGGCGTTGTCCATTGCGGTCATCTGCGAGCCGTAGAAGCTCGCCGAATTCTCGAGCAGCACGCGGAAGATCTGGACGGCGAGATTGCGCGGCAGCAGGTCGGCCAGAATCTCACCTTCGTCGGGCTCGAATTCGTAGATGGCACCACCCGCAGCGGCAGGCGCGGCCGCCGAGGCCTCGGGGGCCGGTGGCGGAATGAGCTGCTGCGTCGTGACGATCTGGGTCATCGCCGACTTGAAGCGGTTGAAGACGATCGAAGCGACGTCGAACTCGCCGGCCTCGAACATCTCCATCACGCGGGTCGCGATTTGCTGGGCGTCGCCGAAGGACAGCCGCGGACGGCCGAGATCGGTCATCGTCTCGACAATCATCGAACCGAAATCGCGCCGGAGCTGGTCACGACCCTTGCGGCCGACGCAGAAGATCTTGACCGTCTTGCCTTCCGACATGAGCGTGCGGATCTTGCGACGCGCCTCGCGCACAATGGTGCTGTTGAAGCCACCGCACAGGCCGCGATCGCCCGTGGCGACGATCAGCAGATGAACCTGGTCGGAGCCGGTACCGGCCAGCAGGCGCGGGCCGGTGCCAGTCTTGAAGCTTGCTCCTAGCGACGCCAGGATCTTGTCCATGGCTTCGGCATAGGGACGGGCCGCCGTGGCCTGCTCCTGGGCGCGCCGCAGCTTGGCGGCTGCGACCATCTTCATGGCCTTGGTGATCTTCTGCGTCGACTGGACGCTTCGGATCCTCAGGCGGAAGGTTTTGAGGCTGGGCATCGAAACCTTCGGGTGTTAGGCGAACTTCTTGGCGAAATCGCCAAGGAACGCCTTCAGCTTGTCGTCGGTCTCCTTGACGATCTCGCGCTTCTCGCGGATCGACGCCAGGATCGAGCCTTCGGCGCGCACGGCGTCGAGCATCTGACGCTCGAAGTCGTTGATGCGGCCGACCGGCAGGCTGTCGAGGAAGCCGCGGGTGCCGGCGTAGAGCGACACGACCTGCTCCTCGACCGGCATCGGCACGAACTGACCCTGCTTCAGGAGCTCGGTCAGGCGCTGGCCACGGGCCAGCAGGCGCTGCGTCGAGGCATCGAGGTCCGAGGCGAACTGGGCGAAGGCCGCCATTTCGCGATACTGCGCCAGCTCCAGCTTGATGGTGCCGGCGACCTGCTTCATCGCCTTGATCTGGGCGGCAGAACCGACGCGGCTCACCGACAGACCGACGTTAATGGCGGGGCGGATGCCCTGATAGAAGAGCTCGGTCTCGAGGAAGATCTGACCGTCGGTGATCGAGATCACGTTGGTCGGAATGTAGGCCGACACGTCGCCGGCCTGCGTCTCGATGACCGGCAACGCCGTCAGCGAGCCCGAGCCGTTCTTCTCGTTCAGCTTGGCGGCGCGCTCCAGCAGGCGCGAGTGGAGATAGAACACGTCGCCGGGATAGGCTTCGCGGCCCGGCGGGCGGCGCAGCAGCAGCGACATCTGGCGATAGGCGACAGCCTGCTTGGAAAGATCGTCGTACACGATGACGGCGTGCATGCCGTTGTCGCGGAAGAACTCACCCATGGCGCAGCCGGTATAGGGCGCGAGGAACTGCATGGGCGCCGGATCGGACGCCGTGGCGGCGACGACGATGGAGTATTCCATCGCGCCGTTATCCTCGAGCGTCTTCACGATCTGGGCGACGGTCGAACGCTTCTGACCGACGGCGACATAGACACAGTAGAGCTTGCGGCTCTCGTCGGTGCCCTTGTTGATCGGCTTCTGGTTCAGGAAGGTGTCGATGGCGACGGCGGTCTTGCCGGTCTGGCGATCGCCGATGATCAGCTCGCGCTGGCCGCGTCCGATCGGCACCAGCGAGTCGACGGCCTTGAGGCCGGTCTGCATCGGCTCGTTCACCGACTTGCGCGGAATGATGCCGGGAGCCTTGAGCTCGACCAGGCGGCGCTCGGTGCTCTGGATCGGGCCCTTGCCGTCGATCGGGTTGCCGAGGCCGTCGACCACGCGGCCGAGCAGGCCCTTGCCGACCGGCACGTCGACGATGGTGCCGGTACGCTTGACGGTGTCGCCTTCGCGGATGGTGCGATCTTCGCCGAAGATCACGACGCCGACATTGTCGCGCTCGAGGTTCAGCGCCATGCCCTTGATGCCGCCGGGGAACTCGACCATCTCGCCGGCCTTGACGCTGTCGAGGCCATAGACACGGGCGATACCGTCACCGACGGAGAGGACCTGGCCGACCTCGGCCACTTCGGCCTCGGTGCCGAAGTTGGCGATCTGCTGCTTCAGAATGGCCGAAATTTCGGCGGCACGGATATCCATTTAGGCAACTCCCTTCATAGCAAGCTGCAAGCGCTGCAGCTTGCTTCGGATGGACGAATCGAACAGGCGCGAGCCGACCTTCACGACGAGACCGCCGAGAATGTC
>CALROF020000084.1:0-25282 GCA_943369775.1 Reyranella massiliensis 521 | reverse complement strand
CCGATCACGCCGACGGTGTCTGCTACGCCAAGCCTCAAGGCATCATCCTGGAGGAGGTGGAGGAAGAGGATCTGGTGATCACCGACATTCCGTATGGCCGCATCCTGCGCGGCGAGCGGGCGACGACGGTGGGTCACCAGATGAATCGCGAGATCCTGCGCCTGCGGCCCGACGTCAACGCCGTGATCCATCTGCATCACGACGAGATGATCGCCTTCATGGCCGCGGGCTATGACCAGATCCGTTCGTTCAGCCTGACCTACGGCTACCTGATGCAGAAGCCGGCGCACTATCTGCCGGCCAGCATCAACGTCGAGGAGGATGTCGGGCCGATCAAGACGTTCATCCAAGACACCAACTGCATCATCATGAAGCGCCATGGCTTCACGGTGCTCGGGCGCAGCGTGTCAGAGGCCTACCATCGCACCTGCGTGCTGGTGAGCGAGATCAAGCGCAACATCATCGTCGAGCAACTGTGTGCGGCCAACGGCCGGACGCCGGAATACATCACCGACGAGGAGCTGGCGCACATGTTCTCTCATGGGGACGCGGTGATGTATCCCAAGGTGGTCAAGAGGAACGGGTAAGGAGCGGGTGGCTTTCAGTTCGCCGCCATCCGCACCATATCCGCGCACTTTTCGCCGATCATGATCGACGGGGCGTTGGTGTTGCCGGCGACGATGCTCGGCATGATCGAGGCGTCGGCCACACGCAGCCCTGCGATGCCGTGGACCTTGAGCTGCGGATCGACCACGTCGTCGGGGCCGCGGCCCATGCGGCAGGTGCCGACGGGGTGCAGGTTGGAGACACCGGTACTGCGCAGGTAGTCGCGAAGCGCGGGCTCCTCGACGACGCCGGGGCCGGGCATGATCTCTTCGACGACGAATGGTTTTAGTGCGGACTGCTTGCCGATCTCGCGGCAGATGCGCATGCCCTGGAGCATGGCGCTCCAGTCGTTGGCGGTCCGAAGGAAGTTGAATCTAATCTCGGGTGCGGCCATCGGATCGGCCGACTTGAGGCGCACCGTGCCGCGGCCGTCCGGGCGCAGATGCACGGGGCTGAGGCCAAAGGCGGAGAAGGGCTGCGCCTGCACGCCGTTGCGGTCGCGGGTCTTGATGGCCCAGGCGAACATGTTGATCTGAAGGTCGGGTCGTTCCAGGCGCTTGTCGCTGCGCACCATCGCGCCGACGTAAAGGCCCATGCTGGCCAGCGGCCCGGTGCGGCCGAGCGCATACATCGCTCCGGCGAGGAGGCGACGCGGCAGGCTGTTCGCCAGGTCGTTCATCGTGACCGGCTGGCTGCACTTGTAGGCGATGTAGGTGTTGAAGTGATCGTGTAGGTGGCTGCCGACGCCCGGCATGTCCCTGACGACCTCGATGCCATGCTGCTTGAGATGCTCTGCCGGGCCGAGGCCCGAGAGCATCAGGAGCTGCGGCGAGCCGTAGACGCCGCCGGAGACGATCACCTCGCGCGTCGCCCGTGCCGTCTGCAGGCCGGCCGGTGTTCTGTACTCGACGCCAACGGCGCGGCCGTTTTCGATCAGCACCTTCGTGGCATGGGCCGAGGTCGCGACGGTGAGGTTCCGGCGCTTCTTCGCGTCGCGCAGATAGGCCCGCGCACTCGACCAGCGCCGCGCATTGTTGATGGTGGTCTGGTAATAGCCGACGCCTTCCTGTGTCGCGCCGTTGAAGTCGGCGTTGGCCGGGATGCCGGCTTCGACCGCGGCATCGTGCATCGCCTTGGCGAGCGTCGGTTGCCAGCGATGGTCCTGGACCTTGAGCGGACCGCCAGTGCCATGGAACTCGTCGGCGCCGCGTTCATTGTCCTCGGCGCGCTTGAAGTAGGGGAGGACGGAGTCGTAGTCCCAGCCTTCGCAGCCCCGTTGGCGCCATTCGTCATAGTCGGCGGCATTGCCGCGCATATAGACCATGCCGTTGATCGAACTGGTGCCGCCCAGAACCTTGCCGCGCGGCTGGTACATGATGCGGTTGTTGAGCTCGGGCTCGGGCTCGCTGTCGAACATCCAGTTGACCTTCGGATTGTTGAAGGTCTTGTGGTAGCCGAGGGGCACGTGGATCCAGGGATAGGTGTCGCTCGGGCCTGCTTCGAGCAGGAGTACCGAATAGCGGTCGTCCTCGCTCAACCTGCCGGCGACGGCGCAGCCTGCTGAGCCCGCGCCCGTGACGATGAAATCGTATTTTCCCCCGTCCATGTCGCAGAGCGTACCGTCTCGTGGGAGCGCGCGCGACTCCTGCCATATCCCCATGCCATGCTGGGCGAAACTGGTGGCGACTGCGGGAGCCTGACGATCTTCAATCTCTACCTCGCCCTCGGCGTGATGACGGTGCAGCAGACCTTCGCGACGATGGGCCGCTCGACCGTGCCGCTGATCGCGGCGGCCATCGTCGCAGACCTCGACGTCGATCCGGCGCTGGTGGGCATCTATCTTGCCATCGGCTCCGTTGCGGCGTTTCTCACCACGATGGGATGTGGCGGCTTCATCCTGCGCTACGGCGCCTTGCGCATGACTCAGGTCGGCATGCTGGCGCTGGGTATTGGCCTCGCCGTGGTGGTTTCCGGCTGGCTGATCCTGTTCGCCGTCGGCGCCTTCATCGGGGGGCTGGGGCAGGCGCTCTCGACGCCGTCCAGTTCGCATTTGCTGGGTCGGCTCTCGCCGAAGCACCTGGCGCCGCTCGTCTTTTCAATCAAGCAGACTGGTGTTCCGGTGGGGCTGATGCTGGCCGGCGTCGTGGCGCCCGTGTTGGCGACCGAAGCCGGCTGGCGCACGGCGCTTCTGGTTGTCGCCGGCATCTGCGTCCTGACCGTTATCGCGCTGCAGCCGTTGCGCGGGCGTTTCGATACTGACCGCAATCCCAACCAGCCTCTGTCGCCGGCCGATATCCGGGCGAACGTCGCGGGCGTGCTGCGCAACCCGGCGCTGCGCGCGCTTTGCCTGGCGATGTTCAGTTTCGTCGGTCTGCAGACGCTCTTCACCGGGTTCTTCGTGCTCTATCTGGTACGCGGGCTGGGCTACGACCTGGAGCGCGCCGGCCTCGTGTTCGCCATCGCGGTCGCCGTTGCGGTGCCGGCGCGTATCGGTTGGGGCTGGCTTGCGTCGCGTTTCGTGAAGCCCGCGACCTTGTTGGCGTTTCTCGGAATCGGCATGGCAGCGGCCGCGGCGCTGACCGCTTCCATCGATCCCGACTGGCCGACCTGGGTAGCCGCCGTGATTGCCACGTTGCTCAGCGTGTCGGCCGTGAGCTGGCACGGCGTTCTGCTGGCCGAAGTGGCGCGGCTCTCGCCGCCGGGCCGTATCGGCGCCACCACGGGCGCGGTCCTGGCATTCGGCGATGCCGGCGCGTTGCTCCTGCCGCTGCTGTTCAGCGTGGCACTGACGATCACTGGCGGCTACTCCACAGGCTTTCTGATCGGCGGCGGCCTGGCGCTGATCGTCGGAGGGCTGGGCCTTCGCCAGCGGCTTCGTGCTAGCATCGGCGGATGAAGACAAAACTCCTCGGCCGTACCGGCATCTCCGTTTCCCAGCTTTGCTTCGGCACCATGTCCTTCGGCGGCGATGCCGACGAGGCCACCTCTGCCTCGATGTACAAGGCAGTCCGTGACGCCGGCATCAACTTCTTCGACACGGCGAACGAATACAACAAGGGCAAGTCCGAGGAGATCCTGGGCCGTCTCATCAAGGACCATCGCGACGACCTCGTCATCGCCACCAAATGCTTCAATCCCACCGGCCCCGACATCAATTCACGCGGCGCCAACCGCCGCCACGTTGCGCAGGCGGTCGAGGCGAGCCTGAAGCGCCTGCAGACCGACCGGATCGACGTGCTGTTCCTGCACCGCTTCGACGCGGTGACGCCGATTGACGAGATGATGCGGGCCCTCGAAGACCTCGTGCGCTCCGGCAAGGTGATCTATCCCGCCGTCAGCAACTGGTCGGCCTGGCAGACGCAGCGCGCCGTCGACATCCAGGAACGCCACAACTGGGCGCGCCTGCAGGTCGTGCAGCCGATGTACAATCTCGTGAAGCGCCAGGCCGAGGTCGAGATCCTGCCAATGGCGGCGGCCAACGGCATCGGCGTCATCCCCTACAGCCCGGCCGCGGCGGGACTGCTCTCGGGCAAGTATTTCGGCCAGGCGTCGGGCCGGCTCAAGACCAACAAGATGTACGAGGCGCGCTACGGCGAGGCCTGGGCCTTCGAGGTCGCCGAAAAGTACGTGGCCTTCTGCAAGCAGAAGGGCCTGCATCCTGTCAGCGCGGCCATCGCCTGGGTCGGTGCGCATCCGGCGATCACTGCGCCGATCGTGGGCGCGCGCAACCTTGATCAGCTCAAGGATTCGCTAGCCTCGGTGAAGATCGACATGACGCCCGAGCTGTACCGCGAGATCGCCGATCTGTCGCGGACGCCGCCGCCGGCCACCGACCGGCTGGAGGAGCAGAAGGTGGCGAAGGGCTGAAGCGCGTCAGCCTCGATCGCAGACGTCGACCCATTCGGCGTTGACCAGCGTGGCCATGCGCTCGGGGCTGATCCGCAGGGCGGAGTTCGTGGAGCCGGCTGCCGGCACGACCTCGTCGAATTCCTTGAGAGAGACGTCGCAATAGACGGGTAGCGGCGTCGCAAGTCCGAACGGACAGACGCCGCCCACCGGATGGCCGGTCAACGCCACGACCTCGTCCTGGCCCAGCATGCGCGGCTTGCCGCCCAGCACGTCCTTGATCTTGCGGTTGTTCAGCCGCGCATCGCCCGCGGTGACGATCAGCAACGTGCGCTCCTTGATGCGCAGCGACAGTGTCTTGGCGATCTGCGCGGGCATCACACCGTGCCCCTTGGCAGCCATCTCGACCGTGGCGGTGCTGGCATCCAGTTCGACGATGTCGATGTCGGGGGCATGTGCGGCGAAGAACGCACGCACGGTCTCTACGCTCATGTCTGTGCAACCTTGCTATGTCGTCACGCCCTTGAACATGGGGGCGGGGCAACTTAGCGTCGCGCTTCACAAGAGGTAAGAGCCCAGCAGGTGGGCAATAGGGAAGGACGCACATGCCGACGATCGACGCTCAGGTCCATTGCTACGAACGCAATCATCCGGGCCGGCCCTGGGCGGCAGTGCTCGCGGGGCCGCCCGAGGTCACTGCAGAAGACATGATCAAGGCCATGGACGAAGTCGGCGTCGACGGCGCGCTGCTGGTCTCCGTCTATACTATGTATCGCTGGGACGAGAGCTATGCCGTCGCGGTGCAGAAGGCTCACCCCGGCCGCTTCGGCGTCATCAAGCCGGTGAATGCCAACGACCCCAAGGTCGCCGACACGATCGCGGCCTGGGCGGCGATGGACGGCACCGTAGCCGTCCGCATCATGTTCACGCCGGAGATCTCGTCCGACGCGGCCGATCCCGGCATCAACCGCGTTCTGGCGGCGGCGGCGAAGCACGATCTGCCGGTCAACCTGATGGCGCGCGGCCGCCTGGAGCAGGTCGCGGAGCTTGCCAAGCGCAACCCGAACACGACGCTCGTCATCGATCATCTTGGCCTGGAACAGCCTTTTGCACCGCCGGCGCCGCCAGAGCCCTGGCATGAGTTGCCGAAGTTGCTGGCGCTCGCCGCGCATCCCAATGTCGTGGTCAAGATCACCGGCGCCTGCACGCTCAGCCACGAGAAGTTCCCCTACAAGGACATCTGGGATCCGCTCGGCCGCATCTTCGATGCCTTCAGCCTCGACCGCTGCATGTGGGGCACTGACTGGACTCGCGCCGTGGCGCTGCTCACCTACAAGGAAGGCGTCGATTCCTTCCGCATCACGGATCGCCTGTCCGACAGCGATCGTGCCGTGTTGATGGGTGGCTCGCTGCAGAAGATCTACGGCTGGTCGCCGAAGAAATGACGCTCTCCGTCTCGCGGGTGATCAAGGCATCGCCGCGGGCGCTCTATCAGGCGTTTCTCGATCCCCGGGCGATCGCCAAGTGGCGGCCGCCGGCGGGGATGACGGCGCGCATCTTCGCCTTCGATGCCCGCGAAGGCGGCGGCTACCGCATGGCGTTCGACTATGCGGCTACCGACCACTCGGCGCAGGGCAAGACGTCGGAGCATTCCGACGGCTTCGAGGGGCGCTTCGCGAAGTTGGACCCCGACCATCGCATCGTCGAAGAGATCGACTTCGAGTCCGACGATCCCGCGTTCACCGGCACGATGCGGCTGACCACGACCTTCGAGGCGGTCACTGACGGAACCAAGGTGACCGTGCTTTGCGAGAATGCGCCCTCGGGCATCAAGGACAGCGATCACCGCGTCGGCATCGAATCGAGCCTGGCCAACCTCGCGGCCTTCACGGAGTAGGCAGGCTCGCATTGCCACCGCGTAGCGGCCGCTGCATCAGCACCGAGTCGACCCAGCGCCCGAACTTGAAGCCGACGGCATCGAGCGTGCCGATCTGGCGAAACCCCTGGCTGGCATGCAGGCCGATGGAGCCGGCGTTGTTGCTGTCGCCGATGACAGCCAGCATCTGACGCCAAGGGCCGGACTCGCAGCGCTTGATCAGCATCGCAAGCAGGGCCCGGCCGACGCCGTGGCCAGCCAACCCGTCGCGGACATAGACCGAGTCCTCGATCGTGTGACGATAGGCAGGGCGGGGGCGGTAGCTCGAGGCGTAGCTGTAGCCCACGATGCGGCCGTCCATCTCGGCCACGAGGTAGGGAAGGTCGAGCTTCAGGACGCTCTCGCGCCGGCCGATCATCTCGGCCACCGTCGGGGCGGCCTCCTCGAAGCTCGCCAGCCCATGCCGCACGTGATGGGCATAGATTTCCTGGACAAAGGTCATATCGGCTTCGCGCGCATCGCGCACGACCACCGCCGTTTTCATCATCGGGCCTCCTGAAAGCACCTGCTGCCGCGTGAGGCCGATATCGGCCAGCAAGCGGTCGTCGAGGTTTCTAAGCGCCGCCCGCTGCCGGGTGCGCGACCAGGGTGATCCGCCGATGTAACGAGCGATCTCCACGATGACGTCTCCAAGTGAACAGCAACGCGACATGAGGCCAATCTGCTGCCGCTGGTGTCATAAGGGAAATCTTGTCATTTTATGCGATCCATAAGGAGAGCTTTGGATGCGCGGTCTCAATCTCGACCATGTCAGGGCCTTCACCGAAGTAGCCCGGCTCGGCACTTTCTCGGCGGCCGCCGAACAGCTCAACCTGACGCAGCCCGCGATCAGCCAGCAGATTGCCCAACTTGAAAAACGACTCGGGGTGGCGCTGGTCGAGCGGCTGGGCCGCCGCGCCACGCCGACAGCCGCCGGCCACGAACTGCTCGATCATGCCGCGCGCATCGATGGCGCGGTGACGGCTGCCCTGGAACAGCTCGCCCATTACAAGAGTGGTGAGGTCGGTCGCGTGCGTTTGGGGACGGGCGCCACGGCGGCAATCTTCCGTCTACCGCAGATGCTGCGCCGTTTGCGCCAACGCCTGCCGTCGCTCGAAATCACCATCGCCACGGGCAACACTTCGGACATCGTGAAGGCCGTGCAGGATAACGCCCTCGACGTTGCGCTGGTCACGCTGCCGGCCGGCGGCCGCAATCTGGAGGTGACGCCAGTGCTGGACGACGAGTTCGTGGCAGTGACGTCGCGCGAAGGCGTGAAACTACCGACACGCGTCACGCCGGAAGTGATGGCGCGCTTGCCGGTGATCATGTTCGAACCAGGCGGGCAGACGCGATTGGTGACGGATCAATGGTTCTTCCAGGGTGGCGTCGAACTCCGGCCCAGCATGTCGTTGGGCAGTGTCGAGGCGATCAAGCGGCTGGTCGGTGTGGGATTGGGCTGCGCGATCCTGCCGGCCGTCGCGTTGCAGGAGCCAGGTGATCGTGCACGCCTCGTGGTGCGTCGCCTCTCGCCCAGGCTCTACCGCAAGCTCGCCATCGTGGTGCGTCGCGACAAGGTCCTGCAGCGAGGGCTTCGCGAGACGGTGAAAGCTCTCTATGAACTGGCCGAAAAATCCTGAGCGGACATTTCAGTCCATGCCTCACCAACACTGCATGATGTTGGCAATGACGGAGAGTTCAACTTTGCGATAAGGGAAACGACGCGTTTCTCGGAGTAGGTGAGTCACTCATGGCTAATGTCGTCATTGCCAATTCGACCTTTCTCGACATGACGAGCCACGGGATGACGACGGCCACCAGCGTCGCGGAAGCCTATGGTCTCAAGGGAGAGCCAATCCCGACCACCGCCACGATCAATGTCGCGCTGGTGCTGGAGCGAGCCAACGATCCGACGGCGCTTCTCAACAGCGATTGGGGCGCGCGCCAGCAGCAGCTCGAGCAGCTCAACAACGACAGTGCCCTGTGGTCGACCTATGGCGCCAAGACGGACAACTACACCGCCGTCACCAATGCCTTGAACGATATGGGCATCCCGATCGTGGGCGATGCCAGCGGTACCGGCGGCTACATCACCTCGCAGGACTCGCGCACGATCTGGGTCTCGCTGACGCCCGAGAATTTCCAGACCCTGTTCGGCACGACGGGCTATCAGACGGCCTCGCTCGAACAGGGCGGCATGTTCTACTGGGATGGCCATCTGTCGCTGCCGGAGGGCATGAACGTCGCGGGCCTATGGTTCGATGCACCGCCGGTCTGGGGAACGGAGCCGGGGACCTCGAACCTCGCCGGAGAGGCGTCGGTGTCGCCGCCGAAGGGGCCGCTCAGCATCGGCAACTCGCTGTCGAACAATCCGTCGACGCAGTATCCCAACGAGATCGCCGAGAATTTCTACAACTTCCCGCTGACGGGAAAGGATGTGCCGACCGCGACCGTGGGACTGGTCGAGCCGGGCATTGGCGGCGCGTTGCCGCCGGGATCCGACTACACGCTCCAGGAAGGCCTGAACTCGTACCTGCGGAGCGCAGGCATCGACAAGGACGGTGAGTTCTACGTCGTCGCGAAAAACGGCGAGAAATACAGCTGGGGCAATCCCGACGTTTCCAATCCCGGCGAACGATCTCTCGACCTCGGCGTCGTTGCCGCCATCAATCCCTACGGCAAGGTAGGTCTCTACGCCGGATCGGGCTTCGCGCCCGAGGGCGGCGCCTACGCCAACTCCTACACGGCCTATCAATCGTCGTTCTGGGATCAGACCAACAATCCGGCGGCGGTCTCTTCGTCCTTCAGCATCATTTCGCAGTCGGCACCGGATTCGCCTTTCGCCTTCGCGGTCCGGGAGCTTTTCGTCGATGCCGCCCTGCGCAACGTCTCGACCTTCATCGCCAACAACGACTGGGGTTCGAGCTACAGTTTCTCCAACGGCCTGGCCAATCAGAACGCCAATCTGAGTTCGCCTTATGCCGTCCTCGTCGGCGGCACTTCCATCACCACGGTCGCTGCAGCGCCCCACGATCCGACGGTCGCGCATGGGCCGTCGCCGTCGCAGTCGGTCTATGGCCAGGCGATGGCCGGCCACATGTCGATGCTGTGGCGGCTGATCGAGGGCGGCCTCACGCAGTTGCCGAGCGGCGTTTCCGGAACCGACGCGACGCAGACGACCCTGCTCGAATCGGTGTGGAACAGCTACGTCATCGGCAACAACAACGTCATCGGGCCGGAGGGCGGTCTGGGCGCCGCCGCCGGAAGCGATGGTGGCGTGGACACGACGCAGCCGACGCCCTGGTATCAGACGGCCTTTGGCCTCACGCCGACCTCGGCAAATCCGGGAGGTGGCACCGGCCGCGGAGCGCCGGACGTCGCCGCGAACGCCGGCGGCAACATGTTCTATCTCGCGCCCGGCGATACCATGCAGCCCGGCGACATCTGGGAAGATCTGGGGACGAGCGCTGCCACGCCGCTCTGGGCGTCGCTGGCGGCACAGATCACCACGATCTTCGGCGATCAGGGTCTGCCCAGCCTCGGCTACCTGAACGATCTTCTCTACACCGCGGCCGCGATCGCCCCGGCATCGTTCAACGACATCACCTTCGGCAACAACATCACGTCGTACTACTACGACAACGATGGCCAGTATTCGAGCGGCGGCTGGCCCGTCACCTTGACCGGCTTGGGCTATTCGGCAGCGCCGGGCTACGACCTGACGACGGGTCTCGGCACTCCGAACGGTACGTTGCTGGCGCGCGCCCTGACGACGATTGCCCACGAGCAGTACACCTACGGCTCGACGCCCGATGTGCTCGACACGACGGAGTCCGGCGGCTGGACGACGCCGGTCAGCGAGTCGCTGCTCGTCCAATCGATGTCGAGCAAGAACGCCGCCATTGACGTAACGGCTGGCGAGCATAGCCTGACCTTCGGCAGCGGCACCTCGTCGGCCTTCGCCTGGACGAGCCAGTTTGCGCAGCAGTCGCTGCAGGCCGACTTCGATCCGCAGCTCGTGCGTCTGTTCGACAAGCAGACGCATGGCTGGGTCGGGCAGTCCTCGGCCTCGGCCGACGGCAGTTTCTCCGTGGAGGTCAACGGCACCTCGACAACCACGCCGCGCGGAACGTTGACCAACGACTTCGGCTTCGTCGACTTCGTCGGCAACGACGGCAATACCGTCGTGCGTGTCGCCTCTGCGGTGGCGGTTGCCGAGACGGTCGGCAACGCCAGCGATCAGCAGGCCGTGGTGCGCCTGCGGCAGAACGGCGAAGATTCGCTCTCGGTGAAGTTCTATCGGGTCGACGACCATAACGGCACCATCGGCAGCCTTCGGCCGGGCGAGGCGGGTTACGCCGATGCGGCGGCCGGACGGGCCTATACGACGAGCACGGGCGGAACGTCGGTCACCGGGCCGGGTTATGGCAACTACGGCCAGGCGATGCTGACGAATGTCGATGCGGGCAACATCATCGCCATGCAGCTCACGAACGACAGTTCGGGAGATTCGTTCTGGGCGTTCTCGGAGGGCAACGAAGCCAATGCCAGCGGCGGCCACGTCGGCCACCTCTGGAACTACGGCGTGAACACCTGGGGTTGGGAAGACACCTACGGCGGCGGCGACCGGGACTACAACGACCTGGTCGTCCAGCTCGACTTCACCAGCGCCTCAGGGCACGGCTGGCTCGTCTAGCCGGGGAGCGTCGATCAAAGTGCGGCCAGCGCCTCACGCACTTCGTCGACGTGGCCCTTCACCTTGACCTTGTGCCAGACCTTGCGAACGACGCCGTCCTTGTCGATCAGGAAGGTCGCGCGGTCGATGCCCATGTACTTGCGGCCATACAGGCTCTTCTCGATCCAAGTCCCGTACTTCTCGCAGATTTTGCCGTCCTCGTCGGAGACCAGCGGGAAGTTGAGGTCGTACTTGGCCTTGAACTTGTCGTGGCGGGCGACGCTGTCCTTCGAGACGCCGACGATCTGCGCCTTCAATTTCTTGAAGTCGGGTGCGGCGTCGCGAAAGCCACAAGCCTCCGTGGTGCAGCCCGGCGTGTCGTCCTTAGGATAGAAGTAGAGCACCACCGGCTTGCCGCGCAGTTCGGAAAGCTTGAGCTTCTTGCCGCCATCGGTGGGGGCCGTGAAATCCGGGGCCTTCTTGCCTTCCTCGACGCTCATCGTTCGCTTCCTTTGCCTTCCTTGCGGGGGACCCAGCCGGCAGCGCGGGCCGGTGCCTCGACGATACGCTCGTATATAGCACGCACGGTGTCGGCTTCGCGGCCGATCCGTACCTGCAGTTCGCCGAGATCGGTCGCGCCCTCGGTCGCCGCGATCAGGCGTCGCTGGCCCTCGGGCGCCTTGGTTTCGTCGAACGCGGCCTCGTCGCCGTTCAGGGTGAGCCGCAACAGGCTTTGCACGTCCGACAGCAGGGTACGCGTCGCGCACAGGCGTTCGGCATCCTCGGTGGCGATCAGGCCGGCCGCCACCATACGGCTCAGCATTTCGGCAGGATGCGGATCGAGGATGTCGGGATGCTTCGCCGCGTGATCCAGCGCCAGGTACTGCGCCACGAAGTCGATGTCGAACAGGCCGCCGCGCAGATGCTTGAAGTCCCAGGCGCTCTTTGGCGGCGCATGTTGGGCGATGCGGTCGCGCATGTCGGCCACGTCGCGCACGAGCGTTGCAGGGTCACGCACCCGGCAAAGCGTCGCCTTCACGATCTCGGTCAGCCGTCCGACCAGCGCCGACGGGCCATGGATCACGCGCATGCGGGTCAGCGCCATGTGCTCCCAGGTCCAGGAGGATTGCGCGTGATAGGTCTCGAAGCCTTCCAGCGAATTGGCGAGCGGCCCGGCGCGACCCGACGGGCGCAACCGCATGTCGACCTCGTAGAGCGCGCCTTCGTTGGTATGGGCAGTGAGCGCCGTCACGATCTTCTGGCTGAGCCGTGTGTAATACTGGATGGGCGACAAGGGCTGGGCGCCGTCCGACACTTCCATGCCGGCCGGGATGTCGTAGACGAAGATCAGGTCGAGGTCGGACGTCGCCGACATTTCACGACTGCCAAGCTTGCCCAGGCCCAGCACGGCAAGCCTCTGGCCGTGGAAGCCGCCATGGGCATCGGCGAAACGTTGCTCGACGCGATCGCAGAGGGCCGAGATAGAGGCAGCGGCGATGTCGGAGTAGGCGAAGCCCGCTCCGGCAGGTTTCACGATGTGCTTGAGCTGCTGGACGCCCACCTGGAAGCGGCGGTCGTTGGTCCAGCGCCGGGCGAGATCGAGAATGTCCTGCTCGTGATCGACGCGCGCCAGTATCGCGGCCAGCTCCGCCGTCATTTCCGCTGCCGGCGGCAGTGGCCGGTAGAAATCCGGCGAGAGCACCGAGTCGAGGAGGAGGGCGCGTCGGGAAAGATGGGCGGCGAGCCCCGGTGCGCTGCCCATGATGGTCGCCAGCAGTTCGAGCAGCGCCGGATTGGCCTTGAACAAAGAAAAGAGCTGTACCCCCGCCGGCAGGTTGCCGAGGAAGAGGTCGAAGTTCAGCAACGCCTGGTCGGGAGACGCCGTCTCTCCCAGGGATTTCAGGAGACCCGGCATCAGCTCGGTGAGCAGTTCGCGGGCGCGGGCCGTGGCCGTCGAGCGGTAGCGGCCGTGATGCCAGCGCCGCACGATTGCCGCCGCGGCGGAGGCGTCGCGGAAACCCAGCGCCTTCAGGGTTTCGAGCGTGCCGGGGTCGTCGTCCGTGCCGGTGAAGACCAGATTACCGCCCGGGCCCGCCAGGCTCGGGGCTTCTTCGAACAGGTGGGCGTAGTGGCTTTCCACGAGGCGCAGCGTGTCCAGGAGGTCGGCCTGGAACTTCATCGGATCGTCGTAGCCCAGGAACGTCGCTACGGCGGCGACGCCTGCTTCGTCTGCCGGCAGCGAATGGGTCTGGCGGTCGTCGATCATCTGCAGGCGATGCTCGACACGGCGCAGGAAGCCATAGGCCTCGATCAGCTCCTCCGCCGCGCGCGACGTCACATGGCCCGCGGCGGCGAGGGCACGAAGCGTCTCGCAGGTTCCGCGCAGGCGCAGCGAGGGATTGCGGCCACCGAAGATAAGCTGCTGGGTCTGGGCGAAGAACTCGATCTCGCGAATACCGCCGCGGCCCAGCTTCACGTTGTGACCCAGCACCTTGATCGTGCCGCCGCCACGATGGGCGTCGATCTGGCGCTTGATCGAATGGATGTCGTGGATCGCCGCGAAGTCGAGGTGCTTGCGCCAGATATAGGGCGTCATGTCCTTCAGGAAGGCCGCACCTACCGCGCGATTTCCGGCTACCGGGTGCGCCTTGATCATGGCAGCGCGTTCCCAGTTTTGACCGACGCTCTCGTAGTAGAGTTCCGCTGCCTGCACCGACATGGCGAGTGGTGTCGAGCCGGGGTCGGGGCGCAGCCGGAGATCGGTGCGGAAGATATAGCCGTCGGCCGAGGCTTCCGACATGAGCTGCACCAGGAGCCGGGCGCCGCGCACGAAATGGCGGGAGAGCTGCTCGTTTTCGGCGACCGCCGGCGCATCGCGGTCGTAGAGCAGGATCAGGTCGATGTCGCTCGAGTAGTTGAGCTCGCCGGCGCCGAGTTTCCCCATGCCGAGTACGGTGAAAGCGGCCGCCTGCGGATCGTCGCCGATGCCAAGCTGGCCGTCGCGGGCGAGCTGCAGAAGAATGGAATCGGTGAGTGCATCAAGGCAGCCCGAGGCAAAGGCGCTGAGCGCACTGGTGACGCGGCCGAGGGGCCAGGCATCGGCGATATCCGCGACGGCCACGGTCAGCGCCACGCGCCGCTTCAGCCGCCGCAGGGTCGCCGCGATCGCCTCGGGTTTGGCTCCCGATCGCGCTTCGTCATGGGTGGCGGCGAGTTGCGCCATCAGCTCCGCAAGCGCGGCATCCGGCCCGTGGCGCCATATATCGGTCATAAAATCGGGGTTTTGTAGCGCCGTCTCCGTCAGATACGGGCTGTTGCCGAACAATGCGTCGAGCAAGGCGACGCCCGTTGCGTCATCAGGCGGTGCGGTGCGCTCTTTCCAGCGCGTCCACGCCACGCTCTGCCGTTCGGAATCGTGCGGTCGCGGCAGGCGGGTAATCGAAATCCAAGACATTCAATACGTCGACAGTTAAATTGTTCTTGTCCGTTGGCACGCTCGCCCATGCGAGTCACCATCGTCAAGAACCGGGAAGAGTCGGGTTTGGTCAAGCGAACCTATCGGGTCTGTGTCCGTGTCGTGACCGGTGTCGTCCTGGTCGTCACCGCGCTTGTCATCGTGACGGCAATCCGCCTGTCGGCCGGCCCGGTCGATCTCGACTTCCTGAAACCCCAGATCACGAGCCTGATCGACGTACCGGGCAACGATATCCGCCCCCAGTTCGATCGCCTTGCCTTCGAATGGATGGCCCTCAACCAGCCCATGCGGTTGGCCTTCCAGGGATTGCGCTTCACCAACGGCCAGAACCAGGTCATTGCCTCGGCACCGGATGCGGCTCTGACCTTCGAGCCACGGTCGGTCTTCCAGGGCATCTTCCTGCCGACGACGGTCGTGGTCGAACGACCGGTCATCGAGGCCGACATTGCCCGCGACGGCGGGGTGTTCAAACGCATCTTCACGTCCGAGGCCGGGGGCGCGCAGGGCGAGGCAGTGTCGATCCTGGTCGACCAGCTCCTGGCCGAACCGAACTACAAATCGCTGATGGGCCAGCTCGACTCGGTGAAGGTGGAGCAGGCCAACGTCACGCTGCGTGACCTGAAGTCTGGTCTGGTCTGGGTGGCGCCGGGGGCGAGTGCAGAGTTGAGGCGCGATGCCGCCGGCGTGTCGATCAAGGCCAATGCCCGCTTCACCGGACATGGCGACCCGGTCGATACCTCGCTCTCGGGCGTCTATACGCGTGACCGCAGCCGCATCCTTGTCGATGCCAAGATCGATGGCTTCAAGCCCTGGGTATTTGCCGATCTGTCGCCCGATCTCGTGCTGCTGCGCGGTGTCGACGTCAAGTTGTCAGGCCGCCTACAGATCGAAGCGACCGGACAGGGCGAAATCCGGACCGTTGGCGTGGACATTACCGGCGGCGCCGGCAGCGTTACCCTGCCGGGCGTGCTGCAGGCGGCGCACGAGGTGCGCGGGATGACGGCTCGTTTCTCGGTCGACACCACGGAACACGTCGCCAAGATCGACAAAGTCGAGATGGATTTTGGCGCCGCCAGGGTCCTCGTCACGGGCAGCGGCACGCGGACTCCCGACAGCCGCACCTTTTCAGGCCGGGCCGAAGTCCGGCAAATCCCGATCGACAAGCTCGGCGACTACTGGCCGCTGGAGTTCGCAACTGGCGGCCGGCAATGGGCCATGACGAATCTCAGCAAGGGCGCTCTCGACATTGCCGCAGAGTTCGCCCTGAGTTCGCCGGTCGACGATATTTCGGCGATGAAGGTCGACCGGCTGGTCGGCCTGCTCGAGTACGGCGGCATGACCGTGCGCTACATGCCGCATATGCCCGAGCTGCAGGACGTCTCGGGCAAGGCGCGGTACGAGAACGGCATCTTGCGTTTTGACGTGGTGCGGGGCGGGGCCGTCGGGCTGAAGGTGACCGATGGCTCTATCGAGCTGACCGGCCTCGACGGTCCAGTGCAGATGGCGAACTTGCGCTTGCCGATCACCGGCTCCGCGCAGGACGTCATCCGGTTCCTGGCACGGCCCAGGCTCGGCCTGTCCAAGGACGTTCTTTATGATTACCGCCGGCTGGGCGGCGATGCCGCCATCGATCTGTCCCTCGGCTTTCCGCTCATCAATGAGCTTGCTGTTGCCGATATCGACATCAAGGCTGACGCCACCCTTACGTCTTTCTCGCTGAAGGACGTGCTGGGAGAACTCGATCTCACCGACGCCACGGCGCGCCTGAAATATGGCGATTCCGAACTCAGCGTCTCTGGGCAGGGCAAACTGGACGGCAATACCATCGACCTCAACTGGCGCGAGCTGTTCGCGGCCAAGGCGCCGTTCCGCCGGCGCTACGACGTCAAGGGCACGGTGAATTCCGACATCGTGGGCAAGGCCGGTTTCCCCGCGATCGATTCCTTTATTACAGGCCCGATCGGCACCACGCTTTCCTACCAGGTCGCGACCAACGGCACGAGCGAGGTCGCCGGCCGCTTCGATCTCAAGGGCGCCAAGGTCTTCGTCGAACCGCTCGCCCTGACCAAAGAAGCCGGCACGGAGGGGCTGGCCAACCTGACCTTGAAGCTTGCGCCCGGCGGCAAGCTCACTGCTGCGGAGTTCGAGGGCCGCGGTGCCGGCCTGCAGGCCAAAGGCCAGGCCCGATTCGGTCCGGACAATCTGCTGCAGCAAGTCACTATGCAGCAGGCGAAGCTGGGCCGGTCCGACCTGTCCTTCGATTGGAAGCGCGTCCCTGGCGGCGTTGAAGTGGCCTTGAAGGGGCAGTCGCTGGAATTGGCGCGAGTGCAGGAAGCGCTGCGCGCTCGCAACGAGATCGCCAAGCGGGAACCCAAGGGTCCGGCCGCCGACGCGCGCAACAGCACGAAAATGACGATCCAGATCCAGGACGTGATCCTGAAGCATGGGTCGTTGGGCTATCTCAACGGCCGCTTCGAGATGATGGGCGATCGCGTGACCTTCGCCGATCTCGGCATGGGCGCGGGCAAGGGCTCGACCTTCCGCGTGACGCCGACGCAGTCCGGCCGCACGCTCTTCCTCTACGTCGCGGACTTCGGGCAGCTTCTCTCGCAGGCCGGCTGGATGGACGGATTGGTCAACGGCTACCTGCATGTCGAAGGGAAGTTCAACGATCTGTGGGCCGATCCGCCGCTCGACGGCACCTTGAAGATGGGCCCTTATCGCTTGCAGAAGGTGACGCCGCGCCCCGAGATCGGAACGCTCAATGCCGCCATCGACGGCTTGAACAGTGCGGGCAACGCGCTGCAGCAGTTCGACAGTCTCAGCGCCAATGTCTCCAAGGCAGGCGATCGCATCCTGGTCCGCAACGGCCGCACCAGCGGTCAATCCATCGGGCTGACGACACAGGGCACCGTCGATATCGGCAACGATACCGCCCAGCTCTATGGCGTGATCGTGCCGGCCTTTGCGCTGAACAATCTCCTGTCCAACGTGCCGTTACTGGGACCGCTGCTGACCGGCGGGAAGGACGGCGGCATGTTCGCGATCTCGTACCGGCTGCATGGCCGGTTCGACGACCTCAAGAGCGACGTCAACATGATGTCGGCCGTGACGCCCGGCGCCTTGCGTGAAATCTTCAATGCGCCGCCGGCCGTGCCCGACACATCGCAGGCACCGCCACCACCCGCCAACCGGTAGATACCGGGACAGCCTGGCGCGCTAGTCTTTAGACTGCGCGCACCAGGACGTGCCGCTTGCGGCCGGCCGACAGCTTTAGCGTGCCCGAGGAATCGAGATCGCCTTCGCCCACGGTCGCTGTATCGTTGACGATCGGCTTGTCGTTCAGCCGCGCGCCGCCGCCCTTGATGAGCTTGCGGGCCTCGTTGCGGCTTTCCGTCAGGCCGGCATCGTGCAGCAGCTCGAAGGCGGCGATGCCGGCCTTGAGTTTTCCGCGCGCCATGTCGATGGTCGGTAGCGTTTCGGCCTTGGCGCCTTCCTCGAAGGTACGGCGCGCGGTCTCGGCGGCGCTGTCGGCGGCCTGCTTGCCATGCGCCAGCGTCGTCACCTCGGTCGCGAGAATCTTCTTCGCCTCGTTGATCTCCTGGCCCTGCAGCGCTTCCAGCCGCGCGACCTCGGACAAGGGCATGTCGGTGAACAGCCTGAGGAAGCGGCCGACGTCGGCGTCCTCGGTGTTGCGCCAGTACTGCCAGAAGTCGTAGGGCGACAGCCGGTCGGGGTTGAGCCACACCGCGCCCGCTGCCGTCTTGCCCATCTTGGCGCCGGACGCGGTGGCGAGCAGTGGAGAGGTCAGGGCAAACAGCTCGGCGCCCTGCATGCGGCGCCCGAGGTCGGCACCCATGACGATATTGCCCCACTGATCCGAGCCACCCATCTGCGCGATGCAGTTGTAGCGCTTGTGCAGCTCCACGAAGTCGTAGGACTGCAGGATCATGTAGTTGAATTCGAGGAAGGAGAGGGGCTGGTCGCGATCGAGCCGCAGCTTCACCGAGTCCATGGTCAGCATGCGGTTGACCGAAAAGTGCCGGCCGACATCGCGCAGCAGCGGAATGTAGAGCAGCCCGTCGAGCCAATCGGCATTGTTGGCCATGACCGCCTCGGTCGGGCCGTCACCGAAGGTGAGGTAGTTCGAGAAGCTCCGCTTGATAGCGGCCATGTTGGCGTCGATCTGCGCCGTCGTCAGGAGCTGGCGCGTCTCGTCGCGGCCCGAGGGATCGCCGACCTTGGTCGTACCGCCGCCCATCAGTGCGATTGGCCGGTGGCCGCTTTTCTGCCACCAGCGCAGCAGCATGATCTGCAGCAGGTGTCCGACATGGAGCGAATCGGCGGTGCAGTCGAAGCCGATATAGGCGGTGCGGACTCCGCTCGCGAGAAGCTCGTCGAGGCGCTGAAGGTCGCTGCACTGATGCACCATCCCGCGCTCGTGCACGATCCGCATGAAATCCGACTTGAAACCAGACATATCGCCGTCCGCCGCCGCTTGGCTCGTTTGTTCGTGAAGGGCCGTGGGTGTAACATGCGAGGGTAAGTGCCTCAACGGCTCGCCATGTCCCCGACTTTGTTCACCCAGCTTACTCCTGAACGGCCGTTGCGCACCCTGGGTCTGATGAGCGGGACCTCGGTCGACGGTGTCGACGTGGCCCTGATCGAGACCGACGGCGAACGTATCGCCTCCTATGGCCCGAGCCTCACCGTTCCCTATACCGACGATGTGCGTCGCACGATCCGCGCAGCCTTCGGCGCCGAGCAAGCCTCCGACGTAACGCGCGCCGCCGAGCAGGCCGTGACCGAGGCCCATGCCGACGCCGTGCGACGTTGGTCGAGCGAGCAGGGCATACCGCTCTCCACTGTCGATCTCGTGGGCTTCCATGGTCAGACCATCACCCATCGGCCCGAGCGGCGCTTCACCTGGCAGATCGGCGATGGCGCCGCGCTGGCGCGTGCGCTCGGCGTGCGCGTGATCAACGATCTACGCACCGCCGACGTGGCTGCAGGCGGGCAGGGCGCACCGCTCGTGCCGGCCTATCATGCGGCCCTCGTGCGCGATCTGCCGCGGCCGCTCGCCGTGGTGAATGTCGGTGGCGTTGCCAACGTCACTTGGGTGGGCGCGGATGGGGCGCTGCTCGCTTTCGATACCGGTCCCGGCAACGGGCCGATCGACGACTGGTGCGCGCGCCGCGCCGGGCAGCGCTACGACAAGGACGGTGGGCTGGCCGCGACGGGTAAGGTCGACCGCGCGAGGCTCGAACGGTTCAGCGAACATCGCTACTTCGCACGTACACCACCCAAGTCGCTCGACCGTGGCGACTTTAACGATGCCTGGGCGGAAGGGCTGAGCGTTGCCGATGGCGCCGCGACGCTGACGCGCGGCACGGCGCGCGCGATCGCACTCGCCGCTCGGCATTTCCCGTCGCCTGTTCTTCAGTGGGTGATCTGCGGTGGCGGTGCGCGCAATCCGACGTTGCTGCGCGCGATCGCGGACGAGACGCGCGGCAAGGTCGTGACGGCCGACGATCTCGGCTGGGATGGCGACGCCCTCGAAGCGCAGGCCTTTGCCTTTTTGGCTGTGCGCTCGTTGCGTGGTCTGCCGCTTACTTATCCGACGACCACCGGCGCGCCGCGTCCGATGACGGGCGGCCGGCTCAGCGAGCCTTAGGGTTCCTTGTTGCTCGTCGCACGGCCCGGTGGATTGAGCAGGGACTTGGCGACGTACCTGTCGACATCGACGGCGAGCTTGTCGAGCGAGTCGTGGAAGAAGTGGTTGGCGCCCTTCACGGTGCGCGATTCCACGGTGATTCCCTTCTGCAGCGAGAGACGTGCGACCAGCTTCTGGATGTCGGCGAGCGGCACCACTTCGTCGCGCTCTGCGCCGACGATCAGACCAGACGAGGGGCAGGGTGCGAGGAAGGCGAAGTCGTAAGAGTTCGCCGGTGGCGCCACCGAGATGAAGCAATCGATCTCGGGGCGACGCATCAGCAGTTGCATGCCGATCCACGCACCGAACGAGTAGCCCGCGATCCAGCACGACTTGGCGTCGGCGTTCATGCCTTGCAGCCAGTCGAGTGCGGCGGCCGCATCGGAGAGTTCGCCCATGCCGTTGTCGAAGCGGCCCTGGCTGCGACCGACGCCGCGTGTGTTGAAGCGCAACACGGAGAAGCCGCGATTAACGAACACATGGAAGAGCGAGAACACGACCTTGTGGTTCATCGTTCCGCCATACTGCGGATGCGGATGGAGGATCAGCGCGATGGGCGCGCGTTCTTCCTTGCTCTGGTGATAGCGGCCTTCGAGACGACCCTCGGGGCCGGTAAACATCACGTCAGGCATGGAGACTCCGGTTTTTCACCCTGTTGACCTCCGGTCGTAACCGATTTGGGGCGATGGATGGGGGGGATTCTTGATACTTGACCGACTTACTCGGATTATTTAAATCCGAGCTACGCAGTTGGTTTTTCCCCGAACCCCGACTTGAGGGGCCGGAATATCGTAGTAACGCCTTGGTTTTCAAGACCTTTAGGCGTTCGGTAATGCAAGGTCGGGTGATCCGGCCGTGATGGAGGATGCTGTGAAGCTCAGCACCAAGGGTCGTTACGCCGTTATGGCGATGGTCGATCTGGCGCGCCATGCCCAGGCGAAGCCGGTTTCCCTGTCGGATATTGCAGCCCGGCAGGAGATTTCTCTGTCTTATCTCGAACAGCTCTTTGCCCGGCTGCGACGCGCCGGCCTCGTGAAGAGCGTGCGCGGCCCCGGCGGCGGCTACCGTCTGGCCCGCCTGTCGATGGAGACCCGGGTTTCCGAGATCATCCTGGCGGTCGACGAGCCGATCAGCGCGACGCGGTGCACCGAAATGGGCGCCACCGGCTGCCGGGCCGACCGCAGCAAGTGCCTGACCCACGACCTGTGGGAGGAGTTGGGCAACCAGATCCACATGTTCCTGAGTTCGGTCACCCTGCATGACGTGCTGGAGCGCAAGCTTGCGCCACGCATAATCGAGGCGCCGGGCGTTCCCGGTCCGGAATCGTCGATGGCTGCGGCCAGCTAGGAACCGCCTGGATCATGGCCGCGTCCGCGTACCTCGACCACAACGCTACCAGCCCCCTGCGGCCGGCGGCGTTCGAGTGCATGGTCGAGGTGCTGCGTGCCGGCGGCAATCCGTCGTCCGTCCATACCGCAGGGCGTAGGGCCCGTGCCGCCGTCGAGACGGCGCGCCGTCAGGTGGCGGCGCTCGTGGGCGCATTGCCGGCGGAGATCGTCTTCACTTCAGGCGGAACAGAAGCCAACAACCTGGCGCTTTCCGGCGCCGGGCGTCGCCGCGTTCTGGTTTCGGCGGTCGAGCATGACAGCGTGCTACGCGCTCCGCCTGGGGCCGAGATCGTCGGCGTCGACAGCAACGGCGTCGTCGATCTGGTTGCGCTGGAGCGGGCGCTGGCGCCGTCCGCGGCCGAGCCGGCGCTGGTGTCGGTCATGCTGGCCAACAACGAGACCGGCGTTCTGCAACCGATTGCGGATGTCGTGCGCGTCGCGCGCGCCGCGGGCGCGTTGGTCCATTGCGATGCCGTCCAGGCGGCCGGCAAGGTGCCGGTCGAGGTGCATGGCCTCGGCGTCGACTATCTCAGCCTCTCCGCCCACAAGCTTGGCGGCCCGACTGGCGTCGGCGCCTTGGTGGTGCGCGCCGGTGCCCCGTTCGCGACGGACCGCAGGGGCGGCGGCCAGGAATCCAATCGCCGCGCCGGTACGGAGAACGTGGCCGGGATCGCAGGCTTCGGCGTCGCGGCGCAGGAGGCTGCCAAGGGGCTCGACCTCGCCGGCTGGCGCGACAAGCTTGAACTTTCTCTCGTCCAGATTGCCCCTCAGGCACGCATCTTCGGCGCGGGCGCAGCGCGCGTCGGCAACACGAGCTGCATCGCCATGCCGGGCGTTCCGGCTGAAACACAGGTGATGGCGCTCGATCTTGCCGGTGTCTGTATCAGTGCCGGAGCGGCCTGTTCCTCGGGCAAAGTCCAGCGTTCGGCCGTTCTGACGGCCATGGGCGTGCCAGCCGAGGAGGCCGCGGCCGCCATTAGAATTAGCTTGGGCTGGAACACCCAACCGGCCGATATCGAGCGCTTGATCAGAGCGTGGCAGGACCTATATATCCGAGTGACGCAGTCGGATATTTCTCGAGCTGAAGCAGCGTAGGAGTTTCAAGGGGTTAGCATGACAGCCATTACCCAAATCCGGCGCAACGACCAGCCGATCTACCTGGATTACCAGGCCACCACGCCCATGGACCCGCGGGTCCTGGAAGTGATGATGCCCTACTTTACCCACAAGTTCGGCAATTCCGGCTCGCGCAGCCACGTCTACGGCTGGGAAGCCGAGGAGGGGGTGGAGAAGGCGCGCGGCCAGATCGCCAAGCTGATCGGCGCGGACGAGAAGGAGGTCATCTACACCTCCGGCGCCACCGAATCGAACAACCTCGCGATCCGCGGCGTGGCCGAGTTCTACAAGGACCGGAAGAACCACATCATCACCACGGTGACGGAGCACAAGTGCGTGCTCGACACCTGCCGCCATCTCGAACAGCAGGGCTTCGAGGTCACCTACCTGCCGGTCCAGCAGAACGGCCTGCTCGACCTCGACGTGCTGCGCGCGGCGATCACCGACAAGACCGTGCTGGTCTCGGTGATGGCCGTGAACAACGAGATCGGCGTCATCCAGCCGCTGGCCGAGATCGGCAAGATCTGCCGCGAGCGCAAGGTCTTCTTCCATACCGATGCCGCCCAGGCGGCCGGCAAGATCCCGCTCGATGTCGAGGCGATGAACATCGACCTCATGAGCATCTCGGGTCACAAGATCTATGGCCCCAAGGGCATCGGCGCACTCTACGTCCGCCGCAAGCCGCGCATTCGGCTGGTCGCGATGATCCATGGCGGTGGCCAGGAGCGTGGCTTCCGCTCGGGCACCTTGCCGACGCCGCTCTGCGTCGGGCTGGGCGAGGCCTGCGAGATCGCGATGAAGGAGATGGGCACCGAGGCCCAGCGCCTGGCCAAACTCCAGGAACGCATGCTGAAGGGGCTGCGGGCCAAGCTGACGGATATCGTCGTTAATGGCGATCTGGAGCAGCGCATTCCCGGCAACCTCAACATCAGCTTCGCCTATGTCGAAGGCGAGTCGCTGATGATGGGCATCAAAAACCTGTCGGTGTCGTCCGGCTCGGCCTGCACCTCGGCGTCACTGGAACCCAGCTACGTGCTGCGGGCGCTCGGTGTCGAAGAGGAGATGGCACACACTTCGCTTCGTATCGGCCTCGGCCGCTTCACGACCGAGCATGAAGTGGACACCGCGGTCGACGAATTGGTGCGCCACGTCACCAAGCTGCGTGAAATGAGCCCGCTCTGGGAGATGGCCCAGGAGGGGATCGACCTGAAGTCGATCGAATGGGCGGCCCACTAGTTTTACCGATGCGCGGCCTTTTGGGGCGTCGCGCTGAGATTTGAGGAGAGTGTCATGGCCTACAGCGAAAAGCTGATCGACCACTACGAGAACCCGCGCAACATCGGGTCGCTCGACAAGAACGCCGAAGATGTCGGCACGGGTCTGGTCGGCGCTCCGGCCTGCGGCGACGTGATGAAGCTGCAGATCAAGGTTGGCCCGGACGGGCTGATCGAGGATGCCAAGTTCAAGACCTTCGGCTGTGGCTCGGCCATTGCATCGAGCTCGCTCGTCACCGAATGGGTGAAGGGCAAGACGATCGACGAGGCCGAGACGATCAAGAACACCGACATCGCACGCCATCTGGCGCTGCCGCCGGTGAAGATCCACTGCTCGGTCCTGGCCGAGGATGCGATCAAGGCGGCGATCGCCGACTATCGCGCCAAGGCCCAGAAGGAAGAGCCGAAAGAAGCGGCCGAGTAGCCAGCAGTCGGAGCAGAGTTCATGAGCACGACCACGGATACGGCGAAGCCCGTCGCTCCCGCCGCCGCCCCGAGGCCGCGTCGTCCGCGCCCGCAGGTGATGACGGTGACGCCGCTTGCCGCCGAGCGCGTCAAGGCGCTGATCGATGGCCGCGGCAAGCCGACGGTCGGTATCCGCATCGGCGTGCGCAGCAAGGGCTGCTCGGGCATGAGCTACACGCTCGAATTCGCCGACAAGCAGGAACCGATGGACGAGGTGGTCGAGAGCGGCGGCATCAAGCTGCTGATCGACCCCAAGGCCTCGCTGTTCCTGATCGGCACCGAGATGGACTACGAGGAAGAGAAGCTGAAGTCGGGCTTCGTGTTCAAGAACCCGAACGAGAAGGGCCGCTGCGGCTGCGGCGAATCCTTCCACGTCTGAAGTCTGATCATGGATCATTTCGCGCGGCTGGGCCTGCCGGCGGCGCTGGACCTCGAAGCGGCGTCGCTCGACCGGGCCTATTTCGCTCTCCAGCGTCAGTGGCATCCCGATCGCTTCGTCGCCAAGCCGCCTGAAGAGCGCGCACGCGCGTCGATCGAGGCGGCAGCCCTGAACGATGCCTATCGCACGTTGAAGGATCCGCTGAGCCGGGCCGTCTATCTCGCCGGGCTCAAGGGCGTCGAACTGCCGGGGGACGGCAAGACCATCGACGATCCGGATCTGCTGATGGAAGCGATGGAAGCACGCGAAGAGCTGCACGAGGCGTCGAGCGGCGAGGCGGTCGATGCGCTGGCCGCCAAGTCGCGCGGCGAGATGAACAAGGCGATGGCGGCCCTTGGCAGTTTGTTCTTGGCAAACGACCAGCCGGCCA
>CALROF020000083.1:0-25308 GCA_943369775.1 Reyranella massiliensis 521 | reverse complement strand
CACGACGTGCCGGGCCAGGGATGGAAGGCGCGCACCTTGCGTTCGAGCTCGGCAGCCGGCCGGCGCCAGTCGAGCACGCCTTCCTCCTTGCCGAGCTTGTGGGCATAGGTGACGCCTTCCTCGGGCTGCACGACGGGGTCGATGCTCCTGCGCATCAATCCGTCGAGCGTGGAGACGATCAGGCGCGCGCCCAGCTCCGCCAGCCGGTCGTGCACGCTTTCGGCGGTGTCGGCCGCGGAGATCGGCGTGCTTTCCGCCAGCAGCATCGGCCCGGTGTCGAGGCCCTCGTCCATGCGCATGGTGGTGACGCCCGTCTCGGCGTCGCCCGCCAGAATCGCGCGATGGATTGGCGCTGCGCCGCGCCAGCGCGGTAGCAACGAGCCGTGGATGTTGATGCAGCCAAGCACCGGTGCGTCGAGGAAGCTCTTGGGCAGGATATGCCCGTACGAGACGACGACCGCGGCGTCGAGGTCGAGCGCCTTGAACGATGCCGCTTCCTCGTCGCTCCGAAGGCTTCGCGGTGTGCACACGGTCAGGCCGAGCTGGTCGGCAAGTTCGTGAACGGGTGTCTTGCGTTCCTGCTGGCCACGGCCCGCAGGCTTGGGGGCTCTCGTATAGACGACGGCCACGTCGTGTCCGGCCTCGACCAGGGCTCGCAGAGCGGGCACGGCAAATGCGGAAGTGCCAAGGAACGCAATCTTCATCGCCGCACCTTATAGGCAGCGAAGCGGCGGTGAGCTAGGTATGCGGCTCAATGGATTCCGCGACTTCCTCGCCCGGCCCCCTGGTTGCAAAGAAGGGGCCTCTCGCCAATCTCACGGCACGCCGCGCCGACGGCGAGATCCATGCCGACCCCGTGCAGGAGAAGGTCGTCCTGCGGCTGCAGGCGGTCTACGACCAGCTTGTCGCGATGGCGGCCCAGCCCGCCAAGCCGGCGGGGCTGCTGGCCCGGTTGGGGCTCGTCAGCGCTCCCAAGGCGCCCGATGGCCCGCACGGTCTCTACATCTGGGGGCCGGTCGGCCGCGGTAAGTCGATGCTGATGGACCTCTTCTTCGCCGATGCGCCTGTCGCGAAGAAGCGTCGCGTCCACTTCCATGAGTTCATGCTCGAAGTGCAGACGCGCCTGCACACCCGCCGCGAGGAGCTGGCGGCCAAGGGAGCGTCGCCGGAGTCCGATACGATCGTGCCGATCGCCAAGCAGATCGCCGCCGAGACGCGGCTGCTCTGCTTCGACGAGTTTCAGGTGACCAACATCGCCGATGCGATGATCCTCGGCCGCCTTTTCGAGACGCTGTTCGAGGAAGGCATCACCGTGATCGCCACGTCGAACCGCGAGCCGGACGATCTCTACAGGGACGGGCTGCAGCGCGACCGCTTCCTGCCTTTCATCGAGCTGTTGAAGCAGCGTCTCGAGGTTCTCGAACTGGGCGGCGCGCAGGATTACCGCATGGGCCGCATGCGCGAGTTCGACCTCTACCTGACGCCGCTCGGCGCCTGGGCCAACGCCAAGCTCGACGAAGCCTTCCGCGCGCTGAGCGGCGGCTCCGACGGCGAGCCACGCGTGTTGCGCACGCAAGGCCGCGACGTCGAGGTGCCGCGCGCCGCGCCGGGTGTTGCCATGGCGCATTTCCTCGACTGGTGCGCCAAGCCGATGGGCGCCGCCGATTTCCTCTGCATTGCCGACCACTTCCACACGATCATCGTCGCCGACATTCCGAAGATGGGTCCCGACAGTCGCGACAAGGCCACCCGCTTCGTGACCATGATCGACACCTTCTACGAGAGGAAGGTGAAGCTCATCTGCTCCGCTGCCGGTCCGCCGGCAGCGCTCTATCCCGCGGGCGATGGTTCGTTCGAGTTCGAGCGGACCGTGTCTCGGCTGATGGAAATGCAGAGTCCGGAGTATCTCGCCTTGGACCACATCGCCTAATTGTGATTGTGGCGGCCTATGGCTGCGTCCTAGGCTCCGCCCGGCATTTCAGCTTGGGAGGCATGAACATGGACGGCGATCGTACGATTTCACTGGAGAGCTACGGCCTGTCGCGGCGCAACGCGCTGAAGGCGACGGCGACCGGGGCGGCATTGGGCAGCACCTTCGCGCTGTCGGTTCAGCCGGTTCAGGCGCAGACGATGATCACCACGCCGACCGACGGACTCACCGCGGGCGAGGTCAAGGTCAAGACGTCGGACGGCAAGGAAATGGTCGCCTATCGCGCCATGCCGGCCTCGGGCACGGGCTTCGGCACGATCCTGGTCGTGCAGGAGATCTTCGGCGTCCATGCCCACATTGCCGACATGTGCCGCCGCTTTGCGAAGGCGGGCTACTACGCCATCGCGCCGGAGCTCTATTTCCGCCAGGGCGATCCCAAGGGTTACACCGAGATTCCGAAGTTGATCAGCGAAGTCGTGGCCAAGGTGCCAGACGCGCAGGTCATGGGCGATCTCGACTCGACCGTCGCTTTCGCCAAGGGCGAGGGTAAGGCGGATACCGCCAAGCTCGGCATCACCGGCTTCTGCTGGGGCGGCCGCATCACCTGGCTCTATGACGCACACAATCCGGCAGTTAAGGCGGGCGTGGCCTGGTATGGCCGCGTCGTCGGCGATGCCACGCCGCTCACGCCCAAGCACCCGATCGATATCGCGAAGACCCTGAACGGTCCCGTCCTGGGCCTCTATGGCGGCGCCGACACAGGCATCCCGAACGATACGGTCGACAAGATGCGGGCGGCCCTCAAGGAGGGCAACGCGGCAGCCCAGAAGTCGGAGATCGTGACCTATCCCGACACGCCGCACGCCTTCAACGCCGACTATCGTCCGAGCTACCGCAAGGAGCAGGCCGACGACGGCTGGAAGCGGGCGCTCGCCTGGTTCAAGGCCAACGGCGTGACCTGATCGATCGACAATGGAAACCACCAGCATAAAGACGCGGTCGGGCCTGACATTCACTGCGGATGTCGCAGGCCCGGCCGATGGTCCACTCGTATTGTTGCTGCACGGGTTTCCCGAATCGCGGCATAGCTGGCGCGCGGCATTGCCGGCGCTCGCGGCGGCCGGCTATCGCGCCGTCGCTCCCGACCAGCGTGGCTATTCGCCAGGCGCGCGTCCCGATCCGGCCGATCTCGCCAACTATGCGTTCGACAAGCTGATTGGCGATGCGATCGAGATCGTGTCGGCCGAGGGCTACGACGGTAAGCGTTTCCATCTGGTCGGCCATGACTGGGGCGGACAGGTTTCGTGGGGCGTTGCGAGCCAGCATCCGAAGCGGCTGGCGTCGCTCACCATCCTGTCGCGGCCTCATCCCTCGTCGTTTCGTCGTGCCCTCCAAAAGGAGGATGGTGACCAGAAGCATCGCTCGCGCCACCATCGCGCCTTCCTCGAAGCCGATACCGGCAAGCTGCTGCTGGCCGACAATGCGCGGCGCCTGCGGGATGGATTGTTCGGCCAGGGCGTGCCGTCGGAGGCACTCGAAGATCACCTCTCGGTCCTCGGCAATCCCGAGGCGCTGGAAGCCGCACTGGCTTGGTATCGCTCGAACAAGGGGCTTGCGGCGGATATCGGCACGATCACTGTGCCGACGCTCTACGTCTGGGGCGATGTCGACGCGACCGTCGGACCGGATGCCGCCTACGGAACGGCGGAGTTCGTGGTGCCTTCGTTTGTCATGGAAGTGCTGCCGAATGTCGGCCACTTCGTGATGGACCAGGCACCGGCCAAGACCACCGATCTTCTGCTGGCGCACCTGAAGAAACATCCGGTCTGAGAAATCGGTCCGATATCGGCTCTTCTTGCCGCTCCCGGCGAATCGCGCTACCACGCGCCGCCTTCAAGAATCGGGAGTTTTTCGCATGGCTCGCAAGAAGATCGCGCTGATCGGCGCCGGACAGATTGGCGGCACTCTGGCGTTGCTCGCCGGCCAGAAAGAGCTGGGCGATGTCGTCCTGTTCGACATTCCCGCCGCCGAAGGCACTGCCAAGGGCAAGGCGCTCGACATCGCCCAGCTCAGCCCGGTCGAGGGCTTCGACACCAAGTACAGCGGCTCCTCGGACTACAAGGACATCGAGGGCGCCGACGTCGTGATCGTCACCGCCGGCGTGCCGCGCAAGCCCGGCATGACCCGCGACGACCTGGTCGGCATCAACGCCAAGGTCATCGATGCGGTCGGCAAGGGCATCAAGCAGCATGCCCCGAACGCCTTCGTCATCGTCATCACCAACCCGCTCGACGCCATGGTCGGCCTGATGCAGGAAGTCACCGGTTTCCCGGCGGCCCGCGTCGTCGGCATGGCCGGCGTGCTCGACAGCGCCCGCTTCCGCCTGTTCCTCGCCGAGGAATTCAACGTCTCGGTCGAGGACGTCACGGCCTTCGTGCTGGGTGGCCACGGCGACACGATGGTGCCGCTGCTGCGCTACTCGACGGTCGGCGGCATTTCGCTGCACGATCTGGTCGACATGGGCTGGACCACCAAGGAGCGGCTCGAGCAGATCGTCCAGCGTACCCGTGACGGCGGCGCTGAAATCGTGGCCCATCTCAAGACCGGTTCGGCCTTCTACGCCCCGGCCGCCTCGGCCATCGCCATGGCGGAGTCCTACCTCAAGGACAAGAAGCGCATGATCCCCTGCGCCGCCTACCTCAACGGCGAGTACGGCGTGAAGGGCCTCTACATCGGCGTGCCGGTCGTGATCGGCTCCAAGGGTGTGGAGCGCATCGTCGAAGTCGAGTTCAACGCCGAGGAAAAGGCGATGTTCGACAAGTCGGTCGCGGCCGTGAAGTCGCTGATCGAGGCCACCAACAAGATCGTCGGCCGCGCCTGAATTTCGACCCGTGTTGCAGGTAGTCTGCGCGAAGGCTGCCTGCGACTTTGGTCGAACGCCTCAAAAGGGTCATCAGTCCGTCGTTGCCAAGGGCCTGTGGCACTCATAAAGTGCCGCATCCCTTGGTTAGTTGCGTTTTAAAACTGAGGGCTGATACGCTTCTTGCAAGCAGTCCCGAACGATAGGACTCCATGAACATCCACGAATACCAGGCCAAGGCGCTATTGGCCAAGTTCGCCGTCCCGCTGCTCAAAGGCGGCGTCGCTTACACCAAGGACGAGGCGATGGACGTAGCCCGCAAGCTTGGCGGGCCTGTCACTGTCGTGAAGGCCCAGATCCACGCTGGCGGACGCGGCAAGGGACACTTCAAGAGCGATCCCAAGGGCAAGGGCGGTGTGCGCATCGCCAAGTCGGCTGACGAGGTCGGTGCCGCCGCGGCGGCCATGCTGGGCCAGGATCTGGTGACCAAGCAGACCGGTCCAGCGGGCAAGACCGTGAAGCGCCTCTACATCGAGGATGGCTGCGACATCAAACGCGAGCTCTACCTCTCCATGCTGGTCGACCGCGCGGTCGGCCGCATCTCCGTCGTCGCCTCGACCGAAGGCGGCATGGATATCGAGACGGTGGCGCACGAAACGCCCGACAAGATCGTCAAGCAGTCGATCGATCCGGCCGCCGGTTTCCAGGGTTATCAGGGCCGCAGGATTGCCTTCGCGCTCGGCCTGCAGGGCAAGCAGGTCGGTGCCTTCGTCACGTTGCTGGGCAACCTCTATCGTGCCTTCACCGAACTCGACGCATCGTTGATCGAGATCAACCCGCTGGTCGTCACCGGCGCGGGCGACGTGGTCGCGCTCGATGCCAAGATGAATTTCGACGACAACGCGCTCTACCGCCACAAGGAGCTGGAGGATCTGCGCGACCTCGACGAAGAGGATCCCGCAGAGACCGAGGCCGCCAAGTACGCGCTCAACTACGTGAAGCTCGACGGCCAGATCGGCTGCATGGTGAACGGCGCCGGCCTCGCCATGGCGACCATGGACATCATCAAGCTCTACGGTTCCTCGCCCGCCAACTTCCTCGATGTCGGCGGCGGTGCCACCAAGGAGCGCGTGACGGCGGCCTTCAAGATCATCCTGAAGGACCCCAACGTCGAGGGCATCCTGGTCAACATCTTCGGCGGCATCATGCGTTGCGACGTCATCGCCGAAGGCGTGGTCGCGGCGGCGCGTGAGGTCAATCTGCACGTGCCGCTGGTCGTGCGGCTTGAAGGCACCAATGTCGAGCTCGGCAAGAAGATCCTGAAAGAATCGGGTCTGAAGATCACCTCGGCCGATCACCTGGCTGATGCTGCGGAAAAGATCGTCAAGGCGGTCAAGGAGGCGAACTGATGGCTGTCCTGGTCGATAAGAACACCAAAGTCATCTGCCAGGGCTTCACCGGCTCGCAGGGTACCTTCCATTCCGAACAGGCGATCGCCTACGGCACCAAGATGGTGGGCGGCGTGACGCCGGGCAAAGGCGGCAGCAAGCACCTCGACCTGCCGGTGTTCGACACCGTTGCCGAAGCCGTCGCCGAAACCGGCGCCACGGCGAGCGTGATCTACGTACCGGCGCCCTATGCCGCTGATTCGATCCTCGAAGCGGTCGATGCGGAGATTCCGCTGGTCGTCTGCATCACCGAGGGCATTCCCGTGCTCGACATGGTGAAGGTGAAGCGGGCGCTCGTCGGCTCGAAGTCGCGCCTGATCGGTCCGAACTGCCCCGGTGTCATCACCCCGGGCGAATGCAAGATCGGCATCATGCCGGGCCACATCCACAAGCGCGGCAAGATCGGCATCGTCTCGCGCTCAGGCACGCTGACCTACGAAGCGGTGGCGCAGACAACGGCGACCGGACTCGGCCAGACGACCTGCATCGGCATCGGTGGCGATCCGGTGAACGGCACCAACTTCGTCGAATGCCTCGAGATGCTGATGGCCGATGCGGAGACGCAGGGCATCATCGTGATCGGCGAGATCGGCGGCGACGCCGAAGTGAAGGCCGCGGAATACATCAAGGCGTCCAAGGTGAAGAAGCCGGTCGTTGGCTTCATCGCCGGCCGCACTGCGCCGCCGGGCCGTCGCATGGGCCATGCCGGTGCCGTGATCTCGGGTGGCAACGACACTGCCGAGTTCAAGGTCGAAGCCATGCGCGCTGCCGGCATCAGGGTCGCGGAGTCTCCCGCGGCGCTCGGCGAGGAAATGCTTAAAGCCATGAAGGGCTGACAAGTGTAGATGCCGCCCAGCCTCTGCCAGGCGGCCAGCGAATTAGGCCAAGGAGTAGGGGCCATGAGAGCAGAGCAGACATCGTTCCTGTTCGGCGCCAACGCGCCATTCATCGAAGAGCTTCATGCTCGCTATCTCGCTGATCCGAATGCGGTCGACGCCGAGTGGCGCACCTTTTTCGGTGCGCTGGCCGACCAGAGCGGCGACGTGCTGGCAGAGGTGCGTGGCGCGTCCTGGGCACCTAACAAAGAGCGTGTGATCGGCGTCGTCGATCCCGACACTTTGCCGGCCGCCGCCAATCGCAACGTGAAGGGTGGCAAGGGGGCCGCCGCTCCTGCCGCCCCGTTGGGCGGCAAGACCGACGTCGAAATCCGCGCCGCCGCGCAGGATACGGCACGCGCGCTGATGCTGATCCGCGCCTACCGCATCCGCGGCCATCTCGAGGCCGATCTCGATCCGCTGGGCCTGGTGCGCCAGGCACCGCATCCCGAGCTCGATCCGGCGACGTACGGCTTTGCCGAGAGTGATTGGGATCGTCCGATCCTGATCTTCGGTTCGCTGGCTCTGGGTGAGTCCGCGACCCTGCGGCAGATCATGGAACGCCTGCGCAAGACCTATTGCGGCAAGATTGGCGTCGAGTTCATGCACATTTCCGATCCGGCCCAGAAGGCGTGGATCCAGGAGCGCATCGAGCACATCGAGAACCAGACCGAATTCACCCTGACCGGCCGCAAGATGATCCTGGAGCGGGTCATCGAGGCCGAGGGCCTCGAGCGCTACCTGCATGTGAAGTTCGTCGGCACCAAGCGCTTCGGCCTCGATGGCGGCGAATCGCTGATCCCCGGCATCGAACAGATCCTGAAGCGCGGCGGCCAGCTCGGCGTGAAGGAAGTGATGCTCGGCATGCCGCATCGCGGCCGCCTCAACACGCTCGTGCATGTCATGCACAAGAGCTACACGGCGCTCTTCTCGGAGTTCCAGGGCCGCTCCTCGCAGCCCGAGGAGATGCGCGGGTCGGGCGACGTGAAGTACCACCTCGGTGCCTCGGCCGATCGCGAATTCGATGGCAATGTCGTGCACCTCTCGCTGTCGCCTAATCCGTCGCATCTCGAGGCGGTGAACCCGGTGGTGCTGGGCAAGGCGCGCGCAAAGGAAGACCAGCGCGGCGACACTGACCGCAGCCAGGTCATGTGCATTCTGATGCACGGCGATGCCGCTTTCGCCGGCCAGGGCCTGGTGGCCGAAAGCCTCGATCTTTCCGACCTCGCCGGCTACCGCATCGGCGGCACCATTCATTTCGTGGTCAACAACCAGATCGGCTTCACGACGCTGCCGACGGAGTCGCGCTCCGGTCCGTACTGCACCGAGGTCGCCAAGATCGTTCAGGCGCCGATCCTGCACGTGAACGGCGACGATCCGGAGGCCGTGGTGCACGTCGCGCGCATCGCCACCGAGTTCCGCCAGCACTTCAAGCGCGACATCGTCATCGATCTGTTCTGCTACCGCCGGCACGGTCACAACGAGGGTGACGAGCCGATGTTCACCCAGCCGCTGATGTACAAGCAGATCGGCAGCCACAAATCGGTGATGGAAGTCTACGCCGCGCGGCTGGAAGCCGAAGGCGTGGTGAGCGCCGAGGACGTTGCCGGCATGAATGCCGCGTTGCGCGAAAAGCTCGACAAGGCGCTGGAAGCGGCGACCAACTACAAGCCCAACAAGGCCGACTGGCTCGAGGGCAAGTGGGCAGGCTTCACCGTTGCGCCAGGCGAAGAGGATCGCAAGGGCATCACTGCTGTCGATTTCGACAGGCTGAAGGCGGTTGGCCACGCAATTTCCGAGGCGCCCAAAAACTTCGAGCTCAACCGCAAGATCACGCGCCAGCTCCAGGACAAGCGCAAGACGATCGACACGGGCGCGGACATCGACTGGGCGACCGGCGAAGCGCTGGCTTTCGGTACGCTGCTGTCGGAAGGCACCCCGGTCCGTCTCACCGGTCAGGACTCCGGCCGCGGCACCTTCTCGCAACGTCATTCGGTGCTGGTCGATCAGCTCAACGAGCAGAAGTACGTACCGTTGAACCACGTGGCCGAAGGTCAGGCGCATTTCGAAGTGATCGACAGCCCGCTGAACGAAGCGGCCGTGCTGGGCTTCGAATACGGCTACTCGCTGGCTGAGCCTAACGCGCTGGTCCTTTGGGAGGCGCAGTTCGGTGATTTCGCCAACGGTGCGCAGGTCATCATCGACCAGTTCATCTGCTCCGGCGAGAGCAAGTGGCTGCGCATGTCGGGCCTCGTCATGCTGCTGCCGCACGGTTACGAGGGGCAGGGTCCCGAACACAGCTCGGCACGCTTGGAGCGCTACCTGCAGCTTTCCGCAGAGGACAACTGGCAGGTCATCAATCCGACGACGCCGGCCAATTACTTCCACGCGCTGCGCCGGCAGATGCGCCGGACCTTCCGCAAGCCGCTGGTGGTGATGACGCCGAAGTCGTTGCTGCGTCACAAGGATTGCGTGTCGACCTTGGCGGACTTCGGTCCGGGAAGCTCGTTCCGTCGCATCCTCGCCGAAACCGACCAGATCGCGCCCGGCCCCAAGGTGCGCCGCGTCGTGCTCTGCTCGGGTAAAGTCTACTTCGATCTCGTCGCGGAGCGTCGCAAGCGCAAGATCGACGACGTCGCGATCATGCGCATCGAGCAGCTTTATCCGTTCCCGTTCACGCGGCTCGGCGTGCGGCTTGCGGAGTATCCGAATGCCGAGGTCGTGTGGTGTCAGGAGGAGCCGGAGAACATGGGCGCCTGGCACTTCGCCGACCGTCGCATCGAGCGCGCCCTGGCCGGCATCAACGTGAAGGCCAAGCGGCCGATCTATGTCGGACGGGCTGAGGCAGCCTCGCCGGCGACCGGCTCGGCGCGCACACATCTCAAGGAACAGGCCGATCTGGTCGACCGCGCGCTCACCGTCTGAGCAGCGCAGGCCACGGCCGATGGGTAGAGAAGGGGTTTAGTCATGGCTGTCGAGATCAAGGTTCCGGCACTGGGTGAATCGGTCACCGAGGCGACCGTCGCCAAGTGGTTGGTGAAGGCAGGCGATACCGTCGCTGTCGACCAGCCCTTGTGCGAACTGGAAACCGACAAGGTGACGGTCGAAGTGAATGCCTCGGTCGCCGGCACGATTGCCGATCTCGTCGTCGAGGAAGGCGCGTCGGTCCAGGTGGGCGGCGTGCTCTGCCACATCGAAGCAGGTGCAGCCGGCGCCGCGGCGCCGAAGCCGGCGGCCGCTCCGGCGGCTGCCCCGGCTCCGAAACCTGCCGCACCTGCGCCCGCACCGGCTGCGGCGCCGGCGGGAGCAAATCTCGCCGCCTCGGGCCCGGCCGCGCGCAAGCTCGCCGAAGAGAAGGGCGTGTCGGCCGCCACCATCCAGCCCACTGGCAAGGACGGCCGCGCCACCAAGGAAGACGTACTGGCCGCGCTCTCGTCGATCCCGTCGCCGGCAGCTCCTGCAGCAGCCAAGCCTGCCGCTCCCGCCGGGCCGCGCCAGCGCGCCGACCGCGAGGAGCGGGTGCGCATGACGCGGCTGCGTCGCACCATCGCCAATCGCCTCAAGGAGGCGCAGAACACGGCGGCCATGCTCACCACCTTCAACGAGGTGGACATGACCAACGTCATGGCGTTGCGCGACCGGTTGAAGGACGACTTCGAGAAGAAGCACGGCGCGCGGCTGGGCTTCATGTCGTTCTTCGTCAAGGCCTGCATCGCCGGCCTCAAGGAATTGCCCGCGGTCAATGCCGAGATCGAGGGCGATGAGCTCGTCTACAAGAACTACTACGACATCGGCGTTGCCGTCGGCACGCCGCAGGGTCTGGTCGTGCCGGTGCTGCGCGATGCCGATGCGCTCGACTTCGCGGGCATCGAGAAGGGCATCGGCGACCTCGGCCGCAAGGCGCGTGACGGCAAGCTGACGATTGCCGACCTGACGGGCGGCACCTTCACGATCTCCAACGGCGGCGTCTACGGTTCGCTGCTGTCCACGCCGATCCTCAACCCGCCACAGTCGGGCATCCTCGGCATGCACAAGATCCAGCAGCGGCCCATGGTGGTCGGCGGCGAGATCAAGGCGCGGCCAATGATGTACCTCGCTCTGTCATATGATCATCGCATCATCGACGGCCGCGAGGCGGTGCTGTTCCTGGTGCGGGTCAAGGAATGCATCGAGGATCCCGAACGCCTCCTCATCGGCGCGTGAGGGCAGTCCCATGGCCAACGAAACGTTCGACCTCGTCGTCATCGGCGCCGGCCCCGGCGGTTACGTGGCGGCGATCCGCGCTGCCCAGCTCGGCCTCAAGGTGGCGGTAGTCGAGAAGCGCGCGACCCTGGGCGGCACCTGTCTCAATGTCGGCTGCATCCCGTCCAAGGCGCTGCTGCAGTCCTCGCATCTGTTCGAGGAAGCAGGTCACGATCTCGCCGCCCACGGCGTGGTGGTCGCCCCGCCGAAGCTCGACTTCGCCCAGCTCATGAAACGCAAGGGCGACGTCGTCGATGCGACGACCAAGGGTGTCGCCTTCCTGTTCAAGAAGAACAAGATCGCCTCCTATACCGGCGCCGGCCGCATCGAGGCCGCGGGATCGGTCGCGGTGCTCGGCGACGATGGCGCGGTGAAGGACACGCTTTCCGCCAAGAACATCCTGATCGCCACGGGCTCGGAAGTGATGCCGCTGCCGGGCGTGGCCATCGACGAGAAGAAGATCGTCTCCTCGACCGGTGCGCTGGAACTCACCGAAGTGCCCAAGCGGCTGGTCGTCGTGGGTGCCGGCATCATCGGTCTGGAATTGGGCTCGGTGTGGCGGCGTCTCGGGTCCGATGTCACGGTCGTCGAATTCCTCGACCGCATCACCCCGGGCGTCGACGACGAGATTACCAAGTTCTTCCAGCGCTCGCTCGCCAAGCAGGGCCTGAAGTTCAAGCTGGGCTCCAAGGTGACGAAGGCCGAGACGACCGCTGCGGGCGTCACGCTCACCGTCGAGCCCGCCAAGGGTGGCGCGGCGGAGACCCTTGAAGCCGATGTGGTGCTGGTCTCGATCGGCCGCCGTCCCTACGTGCAGGGTCTTGGCCTCGACAAGGTCGGCGTGAAGATGACCGAGCGCGGCCGCATCGCTGTCGACGGCCATTTCCAGACTTCCGTGCCCGGCATCTACGCCATCGGCGACGCGATCGACGGGCCGATGCTGGCGCACAAGGCGAGCGAGGATGGCGTCGCCTGCGTCGAGACCATCGCGGGCCAGAAGGGCCATGTGAACTGGGATCTCGTGCCGTCGATCATCTACACCCAGCCCGAAGTGGCGTGGGTCGGAAAGACCGAGGAACAGCTGAAGGCCGCCGGCGTTGCCTACAAGATCGGCAAGTATCCTTTCACCGCCGATCCGCGCAGCCGCGCGAACGGAGCGACGGAGGGCTTTGTGAAAGTGCTGGCCGACAAGGCAACGGACCGAGTGCTCGGCGTCCATATTTTCGGCGCCGAGGCCGGAACCATGATCGCAGAAGCCGCCCTCGCGATGGAGTTCTCGGCGTCGGCCGAGGATATCGGCCGCGTTTGCCATGCCCATCCCACGGTCAACGAGGCGATGAAGGAAGCTGCCCTCGCGGCCTGGGACAAACCCATTCATCTCTAGCCGGAGCGGCGCGGCGCCATGCGCAAGCCGCTGATGGCGCTCGCAATCGCCGGCTGCCTCGTGATGTCGGTGGTCGGCGGCTTGGTGCCGATCCTGCAAGGCTGGATCTTCTTCGTGATCGGCCTCTATCTGCTCGCGACCGAATTCGAGACCGGCCGTCGCTGGGTCAGGCGCGCCCGTGGGCGCTGGCCTTTCCTCAATCGCTGGATCGTGCAGGCCCGGGACCACAAATGGGCGCCGAGTCACCTCAAGGAGTTCGAGGACCTGACGGACCCGACGAAGTAGCGCCGTCGAATCCGCGATACACGGCCTCGGCGATCGGCAGCAGTTCCTCGCGCGTCGCCACCGCCGTCACGGCAAAGCCGAAACCCTGGTCGATCCAGGCAAAGGTCGCTGCCTCGCCCTCCTGCTGGAAGCGGAAAGCGGTCTCCGTGCCGTCGGCCGCACGCACATAGATCGTGAGGCGACGGCCACTCGCATCATCGTACATGAGTTGTGCCGCTGCGCCGCTGCCGCCGGGCAGCAGTCGCCCACCCATCAGCTTGTAACCGAAGGGCTGCAGGTCGGGTGCGGCGAGCTTGCGGCCGAGCCGCTTGGAGAGCCACTGCAGCAGATGCGCTTCCTGCTGCACGCCGACTTCGACGGGATGAGAAACCTCGACCACGAAGGTCCGAAAGGCCGCCGTCGCGCTCTGGGCGACGCTGGTCGTTGGCGCGGGCGTGCTCGGCGATGGCGCCAGGCTGTTTGCGAACCATCCGGCCACGCCACCGACGACGAAGATCGCCAGGGCTGCCGCGATGGAACGAGCCGAGCCTGTCCATCGTCCACGTCGTGCTGCGCGAAGCGTGGAGATGCGCAGTCGCGCCGGCACAGGCTCGGCGAACTTCGCCTCGAGCTGGCCGCGCAGGAGAGTGCGGTGCCGGCGTTCCGCGGCGACCCTGTCGGCGAGCTCTGGACGGGCGGCCAGGTGCGCTTCCACTGCGGTACGTCGGGGATCACCGAGACGGTCGTCGACGAATGCCTGCAGGTCGTCGTCGCCGATGGTAAGTTCGTTGCCCGTCATTTCACTCTCCGAAGCAGCCGGGCCCGCCCCGTCTCCAGAATCGATCTCAGCCTCTGCCGCCCGCGCGACAGTCGCGACATCACCGTGCCCGGCGGAACGCCCAGCACGCGCGCTGCATCGTCGTAGGAAAGATCCTCGACGCCGACCAGCAGAAGGAGCGACTTCTGTTCTTCCGGGAGCTGGTCGAGGGCGGCCAGCACGTCCTGCATCTCGAGGCCCGCTTCCTGCGTTGCGGCAGCGCCGGGTGGCGAAATCGCATCGACGTCGAGATGCGGCCCGCGTCGCTGCCGCTGGCGTTCGGCTGAGAGATGCAGGTTGCGCAGGATGGTGAACAGCCAGGCGCGCAGGTCGCCATCGGTTCGGCGCAAGTTCCAGCGCGACAGGGCACGCTCCAGCGTGTCCTGCACCAGGTCATCGGCCGCATCGTGGTTGCGCACCAACGCATAAGCGTAGCGCCGCAACGCCGGGATCAGCGGTTCGAGCAGTGTCTCTGCGTCCGCCATCACAACCCCCCTCCACAGTCATACGGGGCGGAGGGGGAAGGCGACACGATTACTTCGAGGCCTTCTACTTCGCGACGTGCCAGGCGCCGTTCAGGAAACCGTCGCCCGTCTTGTCGCCGGCCTTGGTGTCCTTGGCGAAGGCATAGAGCGGCTTGCCCTTGAAGGCCCACTGCTTCTGTCCGTCGTCGCGCGTGACGATCGTCCAGTCGCCCGAAGCCTTGCCGCCATCGGCCACGAGTGCCGGCGGCCAATTGGTCGCGCAGGGGCCGTTGCACACCGACTTGCCGGCGGTGTCCTTGTCGAAGGTGTAGAGGGTCATGCCCTTGGCGGTGACGAACATACCGTCCTTCATGGTCGGCGGTGTCGCGGTGGCAGGCTCGGCGGCGAGAGCGCTGCCGGCGATGAACGCCGCGAGGATGGCGGCAGTGGCGAGGAATGACTTCATGGTGAGGTTCTCTCCTGTGCAGGCGTGGGCTGCAGGAGAGAGACGATGCCGCAGCCGATCTATTCCCGCGGTCAGTAAATTTTCATGGCCTCGTGATTGCATGGCCCGGAGAGGCTGTTGCACACGTAGTGACACCGGGGTTGGGGCCGCGCTAAATCTGGTCAGGGCCTGCTCGTGGGCCATTTCTCATTTCAGACGGGAATCGCAGGTGCATCACGAAGCTACGCTCATCTCCACGATTGCCATCGGCTTCGTGCTCGCATTCACGTTTGGTTACCTGGCAGATCGGCTGCGTCTGCCGCCGCTGGTCGGCTATCTTTTTGCAGGCGTCCTGATCGGTCCCTACACGCCGGGTTTCGTTGCCGATGCCGGGCTCTCCACCCAGCTTGCCGAGGTCGGCGTCATCCTGCTGATGTTTGGCGTTGGTCTGCATTTTTCCGCCTCGGACCTACTGGCGGTGAAAGGTATCGCCATACCAGGGGCGATAGGTCAGATCGTCCTAGCCACGCTGCTGGGCATGGGCATGTGCTGGTTCTGGGGCTGGAGCCTTGGAACGGGCCTCGTCCTGGGATTGAGCCTTTCCGTCGCCAGTACCGTCGTGCTGCTCAAGGCCCTGGAGGAACGCAATCTCGTCAACACACCCAACGGCCGCGTCGCCGTGGGCTGGTTGATCGTCGAGGATCTGGCCATGGTGCTGGCCCTGGTGTTGTTGCCGGCTTTCGCCGAGGTCCTGGGCGGTAAGCCGGTCGAAAGCCACGGCGCGAGCGCAACCCAGATGCCGCTGGTGCTGGAGATCGTTGTCACGCTGGCTAAGGTGGCGGCCTTTGCAGTCCTTGCCATCCTGCTCGGTCCCAAGGTCGTGCCGTGGATCCTGGCCCGCGTTGCGCGGACGGGATCGCGCGAACTCTTCACGCTTTCGGTCCTAGCGGTCGCCTTGGGCATTGCCTACGGCTCGGCTCACATCTTCGGCGTTTCCTTCGCGCTGGGTGCATTCTTTGCCGGCGTGGTGTTGAGCGAGTCATCCTTCAGCCACAAGGCGGCTGCCGATTCGTTGCCGCTGCAGGATGCCTTCTCGGTGTTGTTCTTCGTGTCGGTCGGCATGCTGTTCGATCCGACGATCCTTATCAGCAGACCCGACGCGGTGCTGGCCGTCCTGGCGCTGATCGTGGTTGGAAAGTCGGTGATCGCCTTCGGCATCATCATGTTGCTGCGCTTTCCGGTCGGTACCGGGTTGATGGTGTCGGCCAGCCTGGCGCAGATCGGCGAGTTCTCGTTCATCCTGATCGCGCTCGGCATCTCGACGGGCCTGGTGCCTAACGAAGGCCGGGACCTGGTCGTGGCGGGGGCGCTGTTCTCGATCATGCTCAATCCGCTCGTCTTTGCGCTCGTTTCCGAATTGCAGAAGCGTACGCGGGTCACCCAAACGGCCGGTGCCGCCTTCTTCGGTCAGCCACATTACGAAGCACTGAGCCACCAGCTCGATCGCATCCGGGCGCGTAACGAGGAGCGCACGAAGGCTCACGATCTGAAGCTGCATAGCCTGCTGGAGCAGTTTCCCGTCCTGTCTCTCGTGGAGCGGCAAGATCAGGAAGCGCTGCTCTTGATGTTCAGGCCCAAGTCGGCCGCGCCTGGCGAGCGTGTGATCCGCACGGGCGATCGCGCGGATGGAATGTACTTCATCTCGTCCGGTGCGGTGGAAGTGCAGGTCAATGGCCGGACCATCCGCCTGGAGGCGGGCGCCTACTTCGGCGAGATGGCTCTCCTGAGTGGTGAGCGTCGGACCGCCGATATTGTCGCCGTGGATTTCTGCCAGTTCCTCGTCCTCGACCGGCGCGACTTCAACCAGTTCATGTCGCGCCATCCGGCTGTCCGTGCCGCCGTCGCGGCGATTGCCGAGGAACGTCGCGAAATGAACCTCGCGAAAACGCCGGAAGCCGAGACGGAAGCGAAAGGTCCATGAACAAAAGCCCGTCCTTGGGACGGGCCTTTTTCACGTGGCTGCGATATCGGGCGGCTGATCGTAGAAGTGGACCTGCATGCGCATCGGTCCGATTGGCTCCACGAAGTGGGGCTGCTCGGGCAAGATGAGGCCGGGCTTGCCGGGTTCGAGTGTCGTTGCATCGGCCCGGTCGGATCGAGTGAACTTCACTTTTCCCTCGATCACTTCGATCACGCCCCAGACGCCGGCCTTCGTCCGGTGTTCCCCGCGCAACGCCGCGGGGAGCGTGTTCTCGTCGAACACCGGTGTTGAACGATAGGGCGTTGGCACGTCGGGCCTCCTTCAGGCGGCGAGCCGGATATCGTCGGCGTGCTCGGGATAGGGGGCAACCTTCCGGTTCGCGACGTCCAGACCGGCCAGTTCGCTGGCAAAGCCATGATTGATGTCGCGATGGTGGGCTTCGTCGGCCCGGACGGCGAGCACGACATCGCGCAGGGTCGCGTTATCGGGAAGCTTCCAATAGTGCCGGGCAATGGCGGGCGCCGGCACGTTGGGAGAGCGGCCTTCGTCGAGTTCCTTGAGATAGTAGGTGTAGCTGATCACCGCCTCCTCTTCGAAGTAGCCGACGACACGATGGGCGGTCCGGGGGCTCGCGAGATAGAGACCGAAGAAGGCGAGATAGAACACCCATTGAGCGCCGAGGATTACGCAGCGTTCGAACAGGGTCGGCTTGGCGACGTGGATAAACGTCATGAGGTGCATCCGCTCGTTCTCGGCTTCCTCCATGAGCGTGCGAATCCAGCCATTGTCGTCGGACATGCGCCGCAGACACCTCAGGTGAGTGAGCGTGGCACCCACCATGCCTGGCACGGCCGCGACCGTCTCCAGCACCACCGCGCGATGGCCGTAGCGCTTGGCGAAGAACGTGTCGGCACAGAAGCGCAGGACCTTGGTGAATCCGAGCGCGATGCGGTCGGACACACCCTTGGCCTTGTGATGGACGTCGAGGTCGACGGCCGGGATTTGCGCGGTGCGTAACATGGTGCCTCTCCTTCGGATCAAGCGGCAGGAACGGGGGCAGGGTCGAGCTTCAGCATCAATGCCAGCTTGAAGCTCTCAGCAATGCGGTTGGCTTTGGCCTGCATGGCAGCAGCGGCTTGCGGCGGCATCTCCTCCGCCGTGGTCTCGCGCCACAGTCCGAGCCAACGCTCGAACATGGCAGGCGTCAGGCGGGCGCGATGCTTCAGGTGTGCGGCCATCGGCATGCCCTTGTAGCGACCGGTGGTCAGCATCAGGGAAGACCAGAAAGCCGTGAGCTTCTCTAGATGCTCGGGCCAGTCGTCGATGGCGTCGTTGAAGACCGGGCCGATCAGTTGATCGGCGCGAACCTTGGCGTAGAAGCGCCCGACCAGCCGGGCGAGGCCTTCCTCGTCGATACCTTCGATGCTGTCCATCTGACGGCTCCAAATCATGTATCTGTCATACATGTATTATCCCAGACTAAACATGTCAACGAAATACATGTATTGTCGTTCCCGACCTGAATTGAGGCCTCCGGAACTCACATGCGGCTGACGCGCTATACCGACTATGCGATGCGGGTGCTGCTCTATCTCGGGGCGCAGCCTGAAAAGGTCTGCTCCATTTCCGAGATCGCGCGCGCCTACGGTATCTCGCAAAACCACCTGATGAAGGTTGCGCATGATCTCGGAAAAGCCGGCTACATCGAAGGCGTGCGCGGCCGCTCCGGCGGCATCCGGCTTGCGAAACCCGCCGACGAAATCAATGTCGGCGACGTGGTGCGCCAGACGGAGGAAGGGTTCGAACTGGTGGAGTGCAGTACCTGCGTTATTGCGCCCGCCTGCGGATTGACGGGTGCGCTCGACGAAGCACTCGCCGCCTTCATGGCGGTCCTCGATCGCTATACGCTGGCCGACCTGTTGAAGAAGCGGTCGAAGCTCATGCGTCTGTTCGAGATTCAGTTGGCCTCGTGATGCGTTTTATCTGCGCTGCGCTGTCGGCGATCCTGTTGTTCGCCTCCATCACGGCCGAGGCGCAGCAGAATGTTCGCGTCCCCGTCGAACAAGGCGGCCGTACCGTGCAACTCGCGGCCCAACTTTTCCGTCCGGCCAATGCCATAGCGCCCATGCCGGCCGTCGCGATTTTCCACGGCTGCGGCGGGCCGGGGCAGAACACGTTGCGCATGGCGGGGCTGCTCGCCTCGTGGGGATATGCTGCGCTCGTGGTCGACAGTTTCTCGGCGCGCGGGCTCAAGGATATCTGCGGCCGCAACTGGCCGACGCAGGCCGATGCCGAGGCGCGGGCACACGACATCGACGCGACGCTCGCCTGGCTGGCGAAGCAGCCTGGCATCGATGCGAATCGGCTAGGCTACATGGGTTACTCCTACGGCGGCGGCGTCGCGATGCTGCGTGCGCTGTGGGACGCAACCGGCGCGCCGGCATCGCCACCTGCGGCGCGTGCCGTCGTGCTGGTCTATCCCGACTGCGCTTTAGCCGACGCCTTGGGGCCGCGCCTCTCGGTGCGCCAGCCGACACTCTTCGCCATGGGCGCGCTCGACGACTGGACGCCGGTGCCGCGATGCCAGGCCGTGATCGACCGCGTCGCTTCCGGCAAGGAGTTGATCGAGACGAAAGTGTACGAGGGCGCGCATCATAGTTTCGATGCGCTCGGTCTGCCGGTGCGCTATCTGGACGGTGTCGGCAATCGCAGCAAGCCCGGTGGCTGCTGCGGGGCGCACTATGGCGCACACGAGCCGGCCTGGAAGCAGTTCGTGGCCGACGTGCGGACCTTCCTGGCAAAGCACCTCGCACCCTGATTCGGAGTTTTGGTTGATGGCAAAGACGATCTGGCAGTGCCATATCGCGATATCGCTCGACGGCAAGATTGCGCGGGCCGACGGGTCGTTCGACTGGCTGGAACCGTATCCGCCGCAGGAATTCGGCATCGAAGCCTTCCTGGAAAAGGTCGATGCCATCCTGATGGGACGCGACACCTACGATGTCGTGCGCGGCTTCGGCGAGTGGCCCCATCCGGGCAAGCCGACCATCGTCATGACCAACCGTCCATTGGACGACGCGCCTCCCGGTGTCGAAGCGCGGTCGGGTGACTTGAGTGTCGTAGCGGCGGAGCTGGAAGCGCGCGGCTACAGGCTCGTCTGGGTCGAAGGCGGCGGCCGGGTGATCCGCGACATGATCGCAGCGGGTAAGCTCGACGTCCTCGAGATGGCGGTCCTGCCGATCATATTGGGCGACGGCATCCTGCTGATCCCGCCCGGCACGCCCGAACTCAAGCTGGATCTATTGAGTTGCGAACCGCGGAGCGGTGGCGCGCTGCATGTCGTGTATCGACGTGCGCCATAAACGAGCTGTCGTGTTGTTCCCGGCGGCGATTGTGTAAGGTCCCGTTGGGGGCACAAACGATGGACAAGTCGATGCGTCGCAGGCTGCCAGGGGCAGCCTCGTGACCGATATCGCGACACCTGCCAAGCACGGCACCATGCGCCTGTGGAGTGTCGCGTCGCTCGGCATCGGCTCGATGGTTGGTGCCGGCATTTTTGCCCTGCTGGGCCAGGCTGCGTTGATGGCCGGCAGCGACGTCTATCTGTCGTTTGCCATCGGCGGGGTCATCGCTCTGCTGTCCGGCTACTCCTATGCTCGTCTCGCTGCGCGCTTCCCCAGCTCAGCCGGCATCATGGACTACTTCGATCGTGCCTATCCGTCTCGGATTGTCGCCGGTGGGTTGTCGGTCCTCTATCTCGTCACCTCGATCATCGCGATCGCAATGATCGCCAAGACCTTCGGTGCCTACGCCGATCGGCTGATCCTGGGCGATACGTCGTCGCCCTGGGTGAAGAGCTTCTTCGCATCGGCCATCGTGATCGCGCTCGTGGCGGCGAACATGGTGGGCTCGGGTGCGGTCGGCCGCCTCGAAGAGCTGCTGGTCATCGCCAAGCTCATCATTCTGGCGGTCCTGATGCTGGCGGGTGTGCCGGCGATCGATCCTGCCCTGCTGGTCGCCGGGCCGACCGTGGGGTTGGGAACGCTACTCGCTAGCGTCGGCCTGACTTTCTTTGCCTACGCGGGCTATGGCACGATGACGAATGCTGCCGGGCATGTCGCCAATCCCGAGGTGACGATACCGCGGGCCATCTATCTTGCGATCGGACTGGTGATCGTCCTCTACATCGGCTTGGCGCTCGTTGTTCTGGGCAGCATCTCGCCGGCCGAGCTCGTGCGCTATGCCGACACGGCCGTCGCGCAAGCGGCGCGGCCGGTGTTGGGTCAGGCGGGGTTCGTCATCGTCGCGGGCGGTGCGCTGTTAGCGACAGCATCTGCCATTAACGCCTGCATCTTCTCCGCCCTCGAAGTTTCTCGTGGCCTTGCCGCCAAGGGGCAGCTGCCGGCTGCCTTCGGCCGCGCGGCTTGGGGGCAGGGGACGCATGGTCTGGTTTGGGCGGCGGGCGCGATCCTGATTCTGATGAATCTCTTCGATCTCAGCGCCATTGCTCAAGTCGCGGGCGCCACGTTCCTGATCACTTATCTCGCGATCTTTCTGGCGCACTGGCGGTTGCATGCCGAGGTCGGGGGACGACGAAGCCCCATCCTGCTCGGTGCCGTGCTGATGACGTTCACGCTCGGTGCTTTCACGGTCAGCCTCTTGCAGACCCAGCCTATCGTCGTTGGCCTCGCCCTGGTCGCCATCGCCGGCAGCTTCGGGATAGAGTGGCTGGTGCAACGGCGCCGGAACGTGAAGTGAAGCCGATGTAGTCGCTGGTTCGAAACTCCGCCGAAGTACCCATCCGCCACGCGAATGCGGTCGTCCGGCCTGTCGAGCCGTTCAATCTTCACATCGGACTTCATCATGATTCGCAAAGCGACTATTGCCGACCGTCCCCGCATTACCGAGGTGCGTCTTGCCGTTCGAGAGAATCGGCTAAGCGCCGCTTCCCAGGCCAAAGTCGACCGCACGGCCGACTGGATCTTCGAGAACGCAGCCTTCTGGGTTTGGGATGAAGATGGTGCCGTACAGGGCTTCTCCGTTGCCGATCCTCGCGACGGCACGATCTTCGGTCTCTTCATCCATCCCGACTACGAAAGCCGTGGCATTGCCCGCGCCCTGCTGCCGCGGGCTTGCGAGGATCTGCGAATCGCGGGCTTTACCGTCGCGAAGCTGACGACAGGAGCTGGCACGCGGGCGGAGCGCTTCTATCGCACCAACGGATGGGAAGAGACCGGCCGTCAGGAAAACGGCGAGATCATCTTCCAGAAACCGCTCTGACCGTCAGGCCTGGGTCGCACGCTTCAGGGCGGCCATCGCCAGCAGGCGGGTCGAATCGAGAGTCGGCAGGGGCGAGTTGCCGTCGTTCATGATCAGTGGGATTTCCGTGCAGCCGAGAACGACGGCATCGCAGCCCTCGGCCTTCATACGGTCCATGACCCGTTGATAGGCGGTGACCGCCTGCGGCGTGAAGATGCTGCGCACCAGCTCGTCCATGATGATCTGGTTGGTCTCGTCGCGTTCGGCATCGGTCGGGCGCAGATAGCCAAGACCGCGCGCGGCGAGCTTCTCGGGATAGACCTCGCTGTCGATCAGCCAGCGCGTGCCGGTGATGCCCAGCCGCTTGAAGCCGCGTGACACAGCTTCTTCCGCGACCACCTCGGCGATGTGCAGCCAGGGCAGCGGCGAGTGCGGCAGTACATGCGGCATGGCCTGATGGATCGTGTTGTCGGGGCAGATCAGGAAATCGGCGCCCGCCTTGGCGAGCTTGTGCGCCGAGGAGAGCATTAGTTCGGCGACGCCCTTGCGGTCGCCGCGGTCGAGACACTCGACATAGTCGGCCAGCGAATGCGTGTGCAGCGAGACTTCGGGATGTGCGTGCGGTCCGAGGAAGCGACCGCCCTCGACGCAGATGGTCTTGTAGCAGAGCGCGGCGCCCTCGGCCGAGCAGGCGACGATTCCAATGTGTTGCGGCATGACTTCAGCCCTTGGCGCGTGGATGGGCGTTTCGATAGACCGCAGCGAGACGGGCGGCGTCGACGTCGGTGTAGCGCTGGGTCGTCGAAAGCGAGGCGTGGCCCAGCAGCTCCTGAATGGCGCGCAGGTCGCCGCCGGCGCCCAGCAGGTGGGTTGCAAAGGAGTGGCGTAGCGCGTGCGGCGTCACGCTCTCGGCAAGGCCCAGGCCGCGGCGGATTTCGCGCACGCGCTTCTGCACGATGGCGGGATCGAGCGCACCGCCGCGAGCGCCCATGAAAACTCTGTCGCCGGGCTTGGCGGCTGCGAGCCAGGGGCAGGCATCACGATAGGCCTTCAGCGCCTGAAGGGCTTGCGGCAGCAGCAGCACCATCCGGGTCTTGTTGCCCTTGCCGGTGATGGCGAGGGTATCGTTGCCGCTCTTCAGCAGCTCGTCGACCTCTGCCTTGGTGAGGGCGAGCGCTTCGCCGATGCGCAGGCCCGCGCCATAGAGCAGGATCAATATGGCCGTGTCACGCAGGTCGAGCCACGGCGCCCGGTCACGGTCGGACTGGGCGTCGAGCAGGTCTTCCATGTCGCGCTCGCTGAGCGCCTTCGGGATAGAGCGCGGCAGCTTCGGCGTCTGGATCGACGCGATGCTTGCATTGTGGGCCAGCCCATTCTTGTCGAGGAAGCGAAAGAACGATCGAACCGAGGCGAAGGCTCGCGCCGTCGAGGTGCGCGCCAGACCCTGTCGGCCGCGTTCGGCCAGCCAGGCACGAAACTCGGCGGGCTTCAACTTGCCCAGCGCGTCGAGCGTGGGCTCGGCGCCGAGATAGCTCGTCATGAAGCCGAGGAAGGTCGCCACATCGTGCTGATAGGCGGTGAGCGTGTGGGTCGAGAAACGACGTTCGCTTTGTAGCCAGTCGTGCCACGCGCTCTGCGCCTCGGCGACGCTCATGCCGGGGTTACTCCGGCAGGTCGAGCCAGGCGCGGATGGTGTTCTCAAGCACCTTGGCAAGGAAGAACAGGAGTTCGGTCGACATCTCCGGGCCGAAGGCTTCCGGATCGCGCGCACCGAAGCACATGACGCCGTCGGGCGAGCCCGAGGAAACGCGCAGCCGCATCAGCACGTCGGACTTCACGAAGCGCGAAACCTCGCCGAAGAAGGCGTCCTCGCCCACGATGTCGGAGCGCAGGCGGGCATGCTTGTCCGGTCCGATTGCGGCATCGATGGCGCCCGGCGCCAGCACGTAGACGCCACGCACCGGAACACGCTTGGGGGCGTCGGCGTTGGCTTCGATCGCCATGGTGATGAAGTCGACGTCGAGCAGCTCCGGCAGCTCGTGCGTGACGACATGGATCATCTTCTCGAAGGTCGTCGCCTGGATGATGCTGATCACCGCCGCCTGGATGCGGTTCTGGACAATCTGGTTCTGCTTCGAGTTGGCGATGATCTCCGTGCGCTCGGTCTTCAGCCGGTCGATCTCGCCGCGCAGGCGCTTCAGGATCGCCTGCTGCATGTCGATGACGCCCGGCCCCTGCGCACGTGGCGGGACACCGAATTCGCTGCCGAGTTCGGCATGCTTCTCGAAGAAATCAGGATGGGCCTTGAGATAGGCCACGACATCGTCGGCCGTGATCAGCTTCACCTGTCGGCCGGAGCCGTCAGGAGCCGTCACGGTGCCGTCTTCCGCCTCTTGTTTCTTGTCCATAGGCGCCCGTCTCCGGGTCAGAGGATCGACTGGCCGGTCTTGGCCCAGTCGTCGAGGAAGGCCTTCAGTCCATTGTCGGTCAACACGTGCTTGAAGAGTTGGCGCAGCACGTTGGGTGGCAGGGTCGCGACCTGGGCGCCAAGCTTGGCGGCCTGGACGACATGCTGGGGGTGGCGCACCGAGGCGACCAGCACCTCGGTCTTGAAGTGCGGATACTGGCGATAGATCGTCATGATCTCGCCGATGAGATGCATGCCGTCGTGGCCAATGTCGTCGAGGCGTCCGACAAAGGGCGAGATGAAGGTGGCACCGGCCTTGGCTGCCAGCAGTGCCTGCGCCGGGGAGAAGCAGAGGGTGACGTTCACCATCGTGCCTTCCGACGTCAGCGCTTTGCAGGTCTTCAGGCCATCCGGCGTCAGCGGAACCTTGACCGCGACATTCTTTGCGAGCTTTGCGAGCTTGCGGCCTTCCTCGAGCATGGTCTTGTGATCGGTCGCCACGGTTTCGGCACTGACCGGGCCGGGAACAATGGCGCAGATCTCCTTGATTACGTCGAGCATCGGCCGGCCAGACTTCATGATCAGGGAGGGGTTGGTCGTCACGCCATCGAGCAGGCCCGACGCGGCCAAATCCTTGATATCGGCGACATCGGCGGTATCGACGAAGAACTTCATATAAAATACCCCAATGGCCAGTAGTCCAGACTCACCTGCTGCCACAATTTCTAGCGATTCCGCCTCGGAGCCACAAGCCGAGGCGGCCGCACAGCTGCGTCCCGAGCCGGTGGAAAACACCATCAAGGTCCTGCTGCCGCTGCCTCTGGCCGATGCCTACGATTATCGCGTGCCGGCGGAGATGCATCTTGTCCCCGGCCATTTCGTGGTCGTGCCGCTCGGCAAGCGCGAGCTGGTCGGCGTGGTCTGGGGGGCAG